>CAZIJO010000038.1:0-34829 GCA_964539515.1 uncultured Bifidobacterium sp.
AGAATCTGCCGCTCCTCGGCGCGCGTCGGATAACCGATTTTCAATTTCAACATGAAACGGTCCACCTGCGCCTCGGGCAACGGATACGTGCCTTCCTGTTCGATGGGATTCTGCGTGGCGAGTACGAGGAACGGTTCGTCGAGCTTGAAGGTCTGGTCGCCGATGGTGACCTGGCGTTCCTGCATGGCTTCGAGCAGCGCGCTTTGCACCTTGGCCGGTGCGCGATTGATTTCGTCGGCGAGGATCAGGTTCGCGAACACCGGGCCGCGTCGCGTGGTGAACCCGCCGGATTGCGGATTGTAAATCTGCGTGCCGATGACATCGGCGGGCAGCATGTCCGGCGTGAATTGCAGGCGCGAAAACTTCACGTGCATGGTGTTCGCGAGTGATTTCACGGCGAGCGTCTTGGCGAGACCGGGCACGCCTTCGAGGAGGACGTGGCCATTGGCCAGCAGGCCGATGACGAGTCGCTCGGTGAGATACGTCTGGCCGATGATGACTTTCCCAATTTCTGCAAACAGCGGGTGGGTGAACGCGCTCGCCGCTTTGACGGCTTCGTTGATGGCCGAAATTCCAGTATTCATATCGTTTTTGATTCTACGGACCCATGGACAGGATGACCAGCTTCCGCGTTCAACGAATTTAATACCAGTCGCCTACAGCAGGCGAGCTAGCCATTCAACTTGGGCAAGGCGGGTGGGATCAACCCGCCAAACTCGGGACGTGACAGGCCTCGGGGAAGCCAGTACCAATCGCTGGCGATGCACGTACGACTTATGAAATTCGCACGCGGTTCACTAACCGCCTTGGCCTGGCTGGCATTGCTACCAGGGTGGCTGGCGGTGGGGGCTTACGGCGCAACTCCCAAGTTACCTGGATCCTCCCTGACGCCTGGCGCGGTGCAACCCGTCAACCTGCGTTGTGAATACGCTCAAAATCCGATCGGCGTCGATGCGGCGCGTCCGCAGTTGAGTTGGGAGCTGGAATCACGCGAACGGAATCAGAAGCAAAGCGCGTATCACATTCTGGTGGCCAGCACGCCGGCGCACCTGAAGGAAAACCAGGGCGACTTGTGGGATTCCGGCCGGATCAAATCGGGCGAGTCGGCGCATATCCCCTATGCCGGCACCCCTTTGACCTCGCGCCAGCGCCTATACTGGAAAGTGCGGGTTTGGGACGGGGCGGGGATTGTCTCGGGATGGAGCCAGCCGGCGTCCTGGGAGATGGCCTTGCTTCGCCCCGCCGACTGGCAGGCCAGGTGGATTGGGAGCGGCCCTTCGAATGAGCCACGGCCGCCCGAGGGGTTTTTCAAGAGCACCAAGGAATTTACCAATCTGACCCAGCAAGTGACGGTGGATGGCCGCTCGACCCTGCTCCGGAAGACCTTCGTTGCCGGGAAGCCGATCCGGCGCGCGATGGTTTACGTGACCGGCCTGGGGTACTATGAGCTTTCGTGCAATGGCCAGCGGGTCGGCGATCGCGTGCTGGCCCCGGCCAAAAGCAACTACCGCAAATGGATTCTCTACGATTCCTACGACCTGACTTCACAGTTGCGAACGGGAACCAACGTTGTGGGGCTGATGCTGGGCAATGGCTGGTTTAATCCCGACAAGAAATGGTGGGAGCCGTACCGCATGCAATGGTTCGGCGCGAAACGCGCACTCGTGCAACTCCACCTCGATTATGCGGACGGTGACTCGGAAGTGATTGGCTCGGACGAATCATGGAAAACCGCACCCGGGCCGGTGCTGGCATCCTGTATTTTTGACGGGGAGACGTATGACGCGACCCAGGAATTGCCAGGCTGGGATTCGCCCGGTGCAACCGACGCTGGTTGGAAACCAGCCAATCTCGTCGAACCGCCGGGGGGCGTCCTGGTCTCCCATCTCATGCCACCCAACAAAGTCACCGAGCACCTCAAGCCCGTCGCGGTGACGAATCCGAAATCCGGCGTGTATGTGTTCGATCTGGGCCAGAACTTTGCGGGCTGGGCGCGGCTGGCCGTCACCGGGCCGCGCGGCAAGCGAATTACCCTCCGGTACGCGGAAGACCTGCTGCCCGACGGCAACCTCGATGTAAAAAGCAACGAGCGCGCCCTAGCCACGGACGTTTACGTTATGAAAGGGCAGGGGGCGGAGACGTACGAACCGCGATTCACCTTTCACGGCTTCCGTTATGTCGAAGTGACCGGTTTTCCGGGTGTGCCCAAGCTTGAGGACTTGCTGGGCTGCGTGGTTCACACCGCCGGTGAAAGCGCCGGTGAGTTCAGCTGCGACAATGAATTGATTAATCGCATTCACCGGGCGACCCGCTGGTCGCAGCGCAGCAACCTGATGGGCTACCCCATGGATTGCCCGCAGCGCGACGAACGCTTGGGGTGGTTTGGGGACGCAATGGTTTCGATGGAGGAGGCCATGTTTAACTTTGACCTGCCGCTGTTCTATCGGCAATGGCTGGACGGCGTCCGGTTCAATCAAAACCCTGCGAACGGCGACATTTCCATCGTGTCGCCCCGGCCATACATCCCCGACGAACCCGACCCGACGTGGAGCAGCGCCTACATCGTCATGAGTTGGCAATTCTATCTGCACTACGGCGACCGTTCGTTTCTTGCCCAACAGTTCGATGCGATGAAGCGCTACGTTGATTTCCTAGGCACCCAGGCTACGAACCACATTCTGCCGAAGTATTGGATCGGCGACTGGGGCACGATTGTCGAGGGTTGGAAGGAAGGGGAGCCGGTGTCCGTCGTCACGGCGTTTTATTACTACGACACGCTCATCCTCGCCAAAGCGGCCGGCGTTTTGGGCCGGCAGGCGGAGGCGGACAAATACAACGCGCTGGCGCAGCGGATCAAAGCCGCGTTCAACCACACTTACTACGATGCCCGGAAGCAGCAGTACGAGCAGGGCACCCAGTTTGCCAACGCTTTCCCCCTCTTTCTGGGGCTGGTGGAGCGGGCGCATCAGACCGCGGTGCTGCAAAACATCCGGAACGACCTGGAGCGCCGCCAAGGTCATTTCAATGTTGGCGTGCTGGGCGCGAAATACCTCATCGATGCATTGACGCAATTCGGCCGGCAAGACGTGGCCTATCAGCTCGTGAATCAGACCGGTTTCCCGAGTTGGGCGCACATGCTGGAAGGTGGCCGGACCACCTTATCGGAGTTCTGGGACCTGAAGGGTTCGCATAATCACGTGATGATGGGGAGCATTGACGCGTGGTTTTATCGCACCCTTGCCGGTATTCAACCCGATGAAAGCCATCCCGGTTTCGCGAACATTGTGATCAAGCCTTACATCCCGGATTCGCTGTCGTTCGTACGTGCCAGCACGCAAACGGTGCGGGGACGGGTAGCGGTGGATTGGAAAAAGCAGGGGGGCGAGCTGCGGTTGAACGTGAGCATTCCAGTCAACAGTACCGCAACGATTCATGTGCCCGCAGGATCTGCCAAAAACGTGCAAACCACGCCTTCCCTGAAGCCCGTGCGATTTGAGAAGGGCACGGCCCAGTTTGAAATCGGCTCCGGCGATTACACGTTCCGCGTGGCTTCCGGTGGATAAACCGCCGGCCGGATCCGCCCGCAAGTTCAAGGGTGACGACGACGCGGAGGCGCATCCAGGAAAACGAGCTGCTGCCGTCCGGGTTGGCCAACCAATGCCAGCGGGCGATTGGGAAAGAGCGCAAACAGTTCCTCATCGGAGATCAATCGTGGGTCGCGGGAATCCGTTGTCACGGTCGCTGCGGCACTTCTCGGTGAATTGGTGGCGGCTAGTTGCCGGGGGGCATCCACGGGTCCGCGCCGCAAAAACATGGCGAACACGACCAGCAATGGCAGCAATAACAGCGCGCCAAGACGCCGGCCGCGCCGGTGTCGTTGCTGCCGCCGCATGGCGGCGAGTCCGTGTTCCAGAGCGGCCTGGCGGAATTCCGAGAGCTCTTCTCCACCCAGGATTTCCTTCAGCAATGGGTTCGGGTCGGGAGTCTTCATTGGGCGCGGAGTTTGCACAACACCCGTTCGCGGAGCTGCCGGCGCAACCGCAACAGGCGGGATTCGACGGATTTTTCCGAAAGGCCCATCTGGGCGGAGAGTTCGCGGACCGAAGTTGCGTCGAGGTACTTGCCTTCAATGAGGAGTCGGTCCGGGAGATCCAATTCCGCCAGGCATTCCTCGAGGATCAGGGAAAGCGGGCTGGCTTCGACTGGATGCTGGCCGTTGGCGCCGATGCGCCAGCGGAGGGCGAACTGTTCCAACAAGGCGGCGTAACGTTGTTGTTTGCGTCCGGCATCGCGCGCGGCGCTGCGGGCGAGCACCTGGAGCCAGCTCCAGAAGGCGTCTTCCGATTGGAATTGGCGGGCATAGCGAACCACCCGCAAAAAGGTTTGTTGCAGGGCCTCCTTGGCCTCATGTTCCTGGCCCCGGGCAACGACCAGTAGAAACTGATACAGCCGGTCGAAATAGAGCGCGTGGAATTCGCGAAACGCCTCGGCCTCGCCCGCCGCCAGCCGGAGGGTCAGGCCGGCGACATTCGCGGATGCGGATTGGGACGGCGAATCTTCTTCCACCGTTTTGGTTTCGGTTAGCCGCAGGGCAAACGATAAGTTGGCGGTTGGCGTGAACAACGGATTCAACGGGGTGGTGCCGGGGTCGGCGGTGCTGTTGGCACGAGTAAGCCATATCGCCTCGCAAGTTCCTGATCCATCCCCGGGATGCCATATCCACTTGCGGGGCCGGTTTCCTCGACGGTCAGGCCCGCCTGTCCCGGCAGGGCATTTACGACTTTGCGCGCGACTTCCACGGCGTCGCGGGTGCCGGTGACAATGAGAAGATTCGCCCCTCGATGGAAGCGAAAACTCGGCACTTCCACCGTGCTGCCTTGTTTGAGACTTTCGAGGGTGACTGCCACAATCTTCTCGAGTTCGTCCAGGCTCTTGGCAACCTCCTGTTCCCGGCGGTCCGGCGCTGCTTTCGGATCTTGCTTTTCACGCAACCAATGGAGGTAGGGGCCGATGTTGAATGCTTCGACGGTGCGGACGGTTTCCGGGGTCGGGGTTGGCTCCCGAAGAACAAACAAGCCGGCGTTGGTTTCGGTCGTGGGCAGCGCGAGGGGTTGCCCGGTCGTCGGATCAATGGCCAGCGCGCCGGCCCCGGGCGCGAGATTGGGCCCGGCTGAGCCCGCTCCCAGCCACTCAAATTTCAAGCCGCTGGCCACACGGATCGCCTCGAGTTCTTCCGCCAAGTTGCCCGCTCGTAGTTTGAGATCGGCAATCTTAATCTTCGCCAGGCCGGGCGCCAGCACCAGGTTGGCTTTGGTGTAACGGTCGCGGAGTGCGTCCACCACGTTGCCAAGGGTGGCTTCCCGTCCGCGTCCATTTCCAAGGCTTACCAACTGCCCATCCTTGATCTCGAGATCGTACCCTGTGGGTGTTGTCTGGGCCGTCGGCTGGGGGGTGTTTTCGGCGCGGGCCGTTTGCGGGACCCAAACCAGGGTGGCCGCAAGACTCAAGACCAGGCCGACAAGTTGGGGCGTGATGGATTTTTTCATGGCAAAATGTTTTTCTGTGGTTACGGTTTGATTCACACCCACAACACGCCTGCCATCCGCCAAATCACGCAATTTTTTGACGGCGGCGCAAAGGAATCCGGCTCGGAGACCGAATGGCGCCATTATCTGCGCTCTCATCAGGGTAGGGGACGGATGACCTTCTCACCCGACCATTCCTCGTACAATCGCACCACGGTTTCACGGTCAGTGAATTTTTGGTAAACGGCCCGGACCCGCAGACTGAACTCACGATTGACCGCGTAATCGCGACGAAAGTAAACGAAATCCCAGGCTGGATTCCCCTTGCCGCCGCCGGACGGTGATTGGGCAAAACGAAGTTCGCCCTCCGCGCCGGTGCGTTCGAACATCAGGATCAGGACGTTATCGCCGGAGCGGCCATAATAGAAGGGATACAGGTATTCAAAGTCCGAGTGGCCCGTGGCCAAAGTGATTTTAAAGTCCGCGTCGAAGGTCGGATCCCATTTGCTCCCTGCAGGCCGATGACTGGCGGCCTCGCCGTGTTTTGCCGGCAGATGTTTAATCCAGCGAGGTTGCGCGTCGCCACGACCCAGCCGGGAGCGACCGATGAACTGGATTGCCATGTCCTCCGGGGATTGGATGTAGGAGGCGAAGAACACGCCGATGTAACCGTGCTTCTGCCACACGTCGGCCAGCGGTGTGGCGAAATACGTAAGATCAATGGCGTCTTCCTTTGCCTCGAAAACCAAACGGCTGCGCAACGGCCAGTGGGCGGTCTTTTCCTGCCGCAATTCCACGCGGTTCGTCGCCGGCCGGATCAGTTGCATCGGCGAACGGCGCGGTTCGAAGATGTCCCAGCCATAGGACGTGGCATCGCCGTTGAAAATGTGCTCCAGATTCAAACCGGAGTAGTTGGGGACGAACAGGTTCTTGGCATCGCCTGGGTGCAACCGCAGTTCCGCCACGCCGTTGTACCCGCCGCGATGCTCTGCGCCGTACGCCTCGTTATCGGCAATTACCAGTTGCAGCCTGGCCGTATCGATTCGCGCCGTGTGGACCACGGTGGCCTCGCCTCCATGGCTGTTGGCAAGCACCAGCAAGCTGGCTAGCCCCGTTGCCAGGGCGGTGGACTTGCCCCGGTTGGCTGGAATGCGATGAACCATAGTGATGCGCCATTACTAAAGCCATTGCTGACCGCGCGCGAGACAAAAGCTTGCCCAGTTCCGACCAACATCGTCCAGTGCTGCCGCCGGGTGAAGGGAATTTGTGCTCGCAAGCGGCGGGAGAAATCGGGATGCTCAATCTTATGAATTCCGCTGCGCAAGAAGTCTTGGGAAGCATCAAATGAGAATCCCAAATCCAGCGCCGTTCGCTTCCAACCCCCTTCATCCATGCCAGTGATGCCCGTGATTTTCTCTTCAACTGCCCGGTGGCTCGTATGGCTCTGCCTCCTGGTCGGATTCGCCCGGGTTCAGGCGCTCGAACTCAAAAACTCCGCGATCGTTACGCCCCCCAACCTCTCCGGGCCCGAAAGCAAAGCGGTGACGATGCTGGTTGAAGAAATCGAGAAGCGCACGGCAGTGCGCGTGCCGAAACTGACGGCGTGGCCCACGTCGAATGTACCGGTAATTGCCGTCGGTAACCGGTCCGCGCTGAAGGAATTTGCCGGCCCCTACGCCAAGGAATTGTTGGCGGTGCGCAAGGCCATCGGTCCGGAAGGTTTCCGGCTCTGCGTCAAGCGCGGGGCGGCGAGTTCAGGTGTTTTTGTCATTGGCGACGATGCGCGCGGCGTCTTGTTCGGGATCGGCCGGTTGCTGCGTGAACTTCGCATGCAAACTGGCAGCATGACCCTGGCGGACGATCTGGACATCAACACCGCACCCAAGTATTCGCTGCGCGGTCATCAACTCGGTTACCGTCCCAAGACCCATTCCTACGATGCCTGGGATTTGCCCGTTTGGGAGCAATACATCCGTGACCTCGCCGTCTTCGGTTGCAACGCCATCGAGTTGATCCCGCCGCGCTCGGACGATGACGCCGATAGCCCGCATTTTCCGCGGCCGCCAATGGAGATGATGACCGGTATGTCCGGGCTCGCGGATGCCTACGGCCTTGATGTTTGGGTCTGGTATCCGGCGCTGGACAAGGATTACTCGGATCCGCAAACCGTCGAAGCCGCGTTGCGCGAATGGGGCGGGGTTTTCTCCAAGTTACCGCGCCTCGACGCCGTATTTGTTCCGGGCGGCGATCCCGGGCATACCCCGCCGAAACTCCTGCTACCGCTATTGGCAAAACAGACCGAGAACCTGCATCGCTACCATCCCAAGGCGCAGATGTGGGTTTCCCCCCAGGGCTTCACGCAGGCGTGGTGGGACGATTTCATGACCATCGTGCGCGAAGAACAACCGGCCTGGCTCACCGGGGTGGTGTTCGGTCCGCAGGTGCGCCTCGATACGGTGAAACTCCGCGCGCTACTGCCGGCGAAATATCAGTTGCGCCACTACCCCGACATCACCCATAACCGGCAATGCCAGTTCCCGGTCGCGGACTGGGACACGGCGTTCGCCATCGCCGAAGCGCGGGAATGCGTCAACCCCCGGCCGCGGGCGTACGCGAACATCTTCCGCCGGTTCCAACCGCCGACCGTCGGCTTCATCACCTATTCCGAAGGGTGCAACGATGACGTGAACAAAGCCGTTTGGTCAGGGCTGGGTTGGGATCCCGATCGGGACGTGACCGAAATCCTCCGCGACTACGGGCTGTATTTCATCGGGGATCAGTTCGCGGCGGATTTTGCCCAAGCGGTGCTAGCGCTCGAGGAGAACTGGCGCGGCCCGGTGTTGGAAAATCAAGGTATTGAAACCACCTGGCAAAAGTTCCAAGTGATGGAGCGCAAGGGCGGACCGAAGCTGCGTGCGAACTGGCGCTTCCAGATGGCGATGTTCCGCGCGGCCTGCGACGCCTACGTCCAGCAACGGCTGGCCGTGGAACAAGGCGGAGAACGCGATGTCATGTCCCGGTTGCGGCAAGCCCCGGAAAAAGGTTCCCTTGCCGTCCTTGACGCGGCGCAGGCGATGTTTGAACGCGCCCAAACGAATCGCCCGGCGCCCGAGTTGCGCGCTGAGATAGCCGCTCTGGGCGACGCCTTGTTCCAGAGCATTCGCATGCAGCTCAGCGTGGAACGCCATCGAGCGATCGCCCCCGACCGGGGGGCCACGCTCGATACCATTGATCTCCCGCTCAACAACCGGCTGTGGCTTCTCCGACAATTCCGCGGCATTCGCCACCTTCCGGACGAAGCGTCGCGCCTGACGGCCATTCGTGACGTGGTGAACTGGACTGACCCCGGCCCCGGCGGCTTCTACGACGATCTCGGCGATTTGACGCGCCAGCCGCATCTCGTGCGCAATCCAGATCCCGCCACCGACCCGTCCAACCTCGAGTCAGCGTTTGTCGGTTTCGCGGACCAAAAAGGGCGGATCTCGGACCCCGACTACCTGGACCGCGCGTTGCGATATTCCTGGCTCAACCACGCGGAGACCTTGCGGGCGACACCGCTCCGGCTGCGCTATGAAAAACTCGATCCAAACGCGAGCTACCGGGTGCGAGTCGTTTACGGCGGCGACAGCCTGCAAAAACCCATCCGCCTCGTCGCCAACGGGAACATTGAAATCCACCCGCTGATGCCGAAGCCGCAACCGATCAAGCCAATCGAGTTCGCCATCCCGCGCGCTGCCACGGCCAAGGGTGAACTGACCTTGAGTTGGAACGGCGACGCCGCCTTGGGCGGCAATGGTCGCGGCTGTCAGGTCTCGGAAGTCTGGTTGCTGAAGGAAGCCACCAAGCCCGATCGCTAAGTGACCCGCGAACTTTATTCAATCCATGAAATCCCCAAAGCCAGCCCCACGCATTTCCCGATGGGAGAATCCCGTCAAAGCCAAATTGAAGAACGGTGAGTCGGTCCTTGGCATGGTCATCAGCGTCAACAGCGTGGAGGTGGCGGCGCAAGCGGCCGCGATGGGATTCGATTTTATCTGGCTGGAGATGGAACACTCGCCGGTCAGTCTGGAAACCGTGCGCCACACGGTGCTGGCCACGCGCGGTTTGCCCGCCGTGCCGTTCGCGCGCGTGCCGGTGAACGAGCTCTGGACGGCCAAGCGGCTGCTGGATGCCGGCGTGCTCGGCGTGGTGTTTCCCTTCACCAGCACGCCGGAACTGGCCCGGCGCGCGGCGGCCGCCTGCCATTACCCGCCCGTGGGCTTGCGCGGCTCGGGCGCCGATCTTGCCCAATTCCGCTGGCCCGCGCCGGAAGGTTATTATGATTTTGCGGACAAAAATGTTCTGGTGATCGTGGTCGTCGAGGACACCACCGCGCTCGCCCACATTGATGAAATTGCCGCCACGCCGGGCATCGATGTGCTTTTCATTGGCACCAGCGACCTGTCGTTCTCCCTCGGCCTGCGGGGCAATCAGGATCATCCGAAGCTCGAGGCGGCCATTGCCAAGATCGTGGCGGCGGGGAAGAAATACGGCAAGTTCCTCGGCCGGCCGGGGTTGACCGTGGCGCAAATCAAAAAGTTCCAGAAGCAGGGCTTCCAGTTTTTTCACAGCGCCACCGACACCGAATTCATGGCCCGCGGCGCCGCACAATTGCTCCAGCCGTTCGGTAAATCCCTCCGTGCGCTTTCCAGTGTCGGCGTGTGAGCTACGTCACTTGTAGATCAAATAGCGCTCCCGGCGCTGTTCAAAATCCACCCGATCCCTCCGCCAGGACGCGCGGATTTCGTCGAGCGGAAGGTCGGACTTGATCGCCGCCAGCGTGGCGCCGTGCAAGAGCAGATTCTTCATCTGGTCCGGATTGAATTCTCTGGGATAAAGCCGATACAACGTCCGGGCGATTTGCAGCCCGACGTCCACCACGTTGCAGTGGTCGCGGTCGTTCAGCATGATGTAAACCCCGCCGCACGCCTGGCCTTTGTGCACGCTCGCCGTGGGCGTGAAACGAATCGGCACAAAGCCCACCCCCGGCAGGCCGGCGCGGTTGAGTTCGTCCGCCAGCTTCACATCGTCAATGTACGGCGCGCCGACGAGTTCAAACGGCGTGTCCGTTCCGCGGCCCACTGATAGTGCGCTTTCCAGCAGGCCGATGCCCGGGTACAGGATGGCCTGTTTCAAGTTGCGCATGTTGGGGGAGGGATTGGTCCACGGCAGTCCGGTTTCGTCGAGCCACGCGTTGCGCCGCCAGTTTTCGAGTTCGATCACGGTGAGCCTGGCCTTGGGGCTGCGCTCGGCGTTGAACATCCGGGCCAGTTCCCCCATCGTCATGCCATAGCGCAGGGGAATGGGATGGAAACCGACAAAACTGGTTTTTTCCGTCAACACCGGCCCGTCAATCGTCAGCCCGTTGATCGGATTTGCCCGGTCGAGGACGATGAAGAGAATGCCTGCTTCCGCCGCCGCTTCCAGGCACAGGCCCATCGTTGAAGTGTAAGTGTAGAACCGGCAGCCCACATCCTGAATATCGAACACGAGGGCGTCGAGGCCCTGCAACTGGTCGGCGGCCGGCTTGCGGCGTTCACCGTAGAGACTGAAGACCGGGAGGCCGGTTTTCTCATCCTTGCCGTCGCCCACGGTTTCGTCCAGCGCGCCGCGAATGCCGTGTTCCGGGCTGAACAGCGCCACGAGGGTCACGCCCGGCGCGGCCTTGAGCAGATCAATGGTCGCGTGGCGCTCGCGGTCCTGACCGGTGTGGTTGGTCACCAGACCGATGCGTTTGCCTTTAAGCGGCGCAAATTGATTTTTCACCAACACGTCAATGCCATTGAGCGTGGGGAGAAGTGGTCGGGCCGGAGCTGCTGTTTTGGCCGCCGCAAGGTTGGTGCTGGCGGCTGGGCGTGGGGCAAGCGCACCGGGCACGTAAGCGAAGTTGAAATCGGCCACGGCTTCGGCCGCCAGCGTCCCCAGGCGGGAACGCAACACCCCGACGCTCCCGTTCTCTGTCGGGTGATTCCGGTTCGCAAGAAAAATAACGAACGTCTTCGAGAACGGATCCAGCCAGATGGACGTGCCGGTCCAGCCGGTGTGCCCAAATGAACCCAGCGGAAAAACCTTGCCGCGCGGCCCGCTAAAACCCGAGTCGATGTCCCAGCCCAACCCGCGGCGGTCCGCGATGCTGCCCGGGGTCTGCACGCTCGTCATCAGCTTCACCGTCTCCGGCTTGAAGATGCGCACGCCATCCAGTTCGCCGCCGTTGAGCAGCATTCGAGCGTAACGCGCCAGATCATTCGCCGTGAGGAATAATCCCGCGTGGCCGGCCACCCCGTTCATCCGGCGCGCCCGGGGATCGTGAACCACGCCGCGCACGGGTTGCCCCGCCTCGACTTCCGTGGGCGCGATCCGGGGGAGTTTCTCCGATGGCGGATTAAACCCGGTATCGTTCATCGCCAGCGGTGCGTGCAGTTCCTTTTGCAGAAATTGATCCAGCGGTTGTCCGCTGACGCGCCGCACGATTTCCCCCAGCAAGATCGGACCGGTATCGCTGTAAACAAGCTTTTCGCCGGGCCGGCTGGACAGCTTTTCGGCGCATGCGAGGCGAAGGGCGGCGTCGTAGCCCGACCAATCCGGCTTCAGGCCGACATCCGGGCGGAGACCGGACGTGTGCGTCATTAACTGACGGACGGTGACATTCTCCTTCCCGTCGCCGGCGAACTCGGGAATGTAAGTTTGCACACGCTCCTCCAGCTTCACCTGGCCGCGTTCGACCAATAGCATGATCGCTGGAGTGCAGGCGACCACCTTGGTCAGCGAAGCCGCGTCGAAGATCGTGTCTTCGCTCATGGTCTCCTCGGCGGGCACAACGGCGCGTTTTCCGAACGCCTTATGATAACTCGCTCCCTGGTGTTCCACCCACAGGACGCCGCCCGGACACCTGCCCTCCGCAATGGCCTCGTGGATCGCAATGTCCATCTCTTCGAGCTTCTCCGGGCGCAAAGTTGGCGGGTGGACCTGACCCAACAAACTGCCCGCCAGCACGGGCAAAACCAAACCGGCGGCGAACAATCGCGCGGCGTATGCAACGGCAAATGGAGCAGACTTCATTTTTCGGTCCGGAGAATTAGTCGAGTGCCGGAATATTTGCAATAGCTTGAAGCGGGGTATCGGAGGGAGTGACAATCGCCGGGACGCGCTTTTCGAGCCGGCGGTCAGGCGTCCTTGCTCCGTGCAGCGAAAGCATCTCAATCTTGTTCGTAATCCTGATCATTCCGCTATTTCCTCCCCGCTCAGTGGTTCGAATCGGGGCAGGGGATTGGGATGAAGATTAAGATTGCGATTAAGCCGGCACTGCCGCCGTCCGAACCCCGTCCATGCCGGCGGGCGAATTGAACATTGCGCTCTCTTGTCGGGTCGGAGTATATGTCCCGCCAATTCAACCACCGCGCGCAGCCTCGGGAGTGGAGCGGAATAAATGCAAACGGTATTAAAGCAAATCTGGAAACGCACCCGACCGGTGCTGCGGCTGGCCGGCGTCGTCATCGGTTTCTCCCTCACCCAGGCTCAGGCCGCCTTGCAGTTCGATGTGTTTCTCGGCTACGACGGTACGGTACGCGAGGCAAGCTGGTTTCCCATCGTGTGCGAGATCAAGAATGACGGACCATCTTTCGCCGGCGTGATCGAAGTAACGCCGGCGGGATACGGCCAGGGGAACCGCCAGCGGTTGCCGGTGGAATTGCCGACGGGCACGCTCAAACGCGTTGTGATTCCCGCGTTCGCGGCGGGGCGTTATCCCACGCTCTGGGACGTACGCCTGCTCGACGAGCGGGGCAAGGTGCGGCAGGAGCAGGTCGCGCAGCGGCCGCAACGCCAGCTCGGTTGGGAAATCAAACTCATTGGTTCCCTCGCGCGCACCGCGTCGGGCGCGGCCACGTTGCTGCCGATCAAGCGCAACCAGCCGGACGCCCAGCCGGTGGCGGCGCGGTTTCAACCGTCGATCTTCCCCGACAATCCGCTGGTGCTGGAAGCCTTGGATGCGCTTTATCTCAATTCCGAGGTGGCGGTCAATTTGCGCGCGGGCCAGGTCAATGCGCTGTTGGGTTGGGTGAATGCCGGCGGGCATTTGATCGTGGCGCTGGAGCAGGTGTCGGACATCACGGCGTCACCGTGGCTGCGCAAACTCCTGCCCTTTGAGCCCAAGGACATGGTCGGCGTGGCGAAGCACCCGGAACTCGAAGATTGGTTGCGCGCGGGCGAGCAGGTGGCCGTGGCTCAACCCGGAGAGCCGCGCCGCAGTCAGGGGAGTCGGAACCGACCGGGAACGCCCAACCCGGATTCCGCTTCCTCGGCCTCCTATACGCGCAGCCCCTTTGCCGATCTGCCGGTGGACGCGGCCTTCGAAGCGGCAGAAATGCGGGTGGTCGTGGGCGAGGTCCGCGACGGCAAAATCGTCCTGGCGGCCGGCGACGTTCCATTGATGATCACCGCGAACCGTGGGGCGGGCCGGGTGACGGTGCTGACCTTCAGCCCGGAACGGGAGCCGTTCAAGTCATGGAAGAATCTGACGACCTTCTGGACGCGCCTCGCGGAAGTGCCGGCCGCCTTGTATGCCTCGACGGACTATGCCGGCGGGTATGGCCAGAGTGCGGACGGAATCTTCGGCGCCATGATTGACAGCCGCCAGGTGCACAAGCTGCCGGTGGGCTGGCTGCTCGCGCTGTTGCTGGTTTATCTGCTGGTCATCGGGCCGTTCGATCGCTGGTGGCTCAAACGGATCAACCGCCCCATGCTCACCTGGATCACGTTCCCGGCGTATGTGGTTTTCTTTTCGGGCCTGATCTATTTCCTCGGTTACAAGCTGCGTGCCGGCGAATCCGAGTGCACCGAACTGCACGTGGTGGATGCGTTGCGGAATGGGGATCGGGCGGAGTTGCGCGGACGGACTTTCATCTCAATCTACTCGCCGGCAAATGCGAAATACCCGCTGGCCAGCGAACTCAAGTTTGCGACCTTCCGCGGCGAGTATATGACGATGGGCGGCGGACAAAACGCCGAGGGCGCGAGCATCCTGCACACCGGGGACAACTTCCGGGCTGAGGTCTTCGTGCCGGTGTGGACGAGCCAGCTGTTTGTCAGTGACTGGTGGCATTCGGGGACGATGCCCCTCACGCTCACACTGCAGGCCGCGGGCGACGACTGGCAGATCACGGTGCAAAATCTCACCGACCACGCCGTCACCGCGGCGCAACTGGTGGTGGGCGGGAGCATGTTCCCGGTTGGCCCGCTGGCCGCCGGCCAGACCAAGACGATGAAGCTGGCGAAAGCGAGCGGCACATCACTCCCGGATTACGTCCGCGCCAATGCCGCCGCCTATATGTCCGAGGTGCAACAACGGCAGCGGGCATTCGGCTCGCGTTCCGGCGGGCAAATCCATGACTTGACGAATGCATGCATGACGGCGTCCTTCCTCGGTCAGCTGGGTGCACAGTCGGGCGGCCAGAATTTCATCGCGCCGCCGGGTTTGGATCTGTCCGCTGCGGTCGCCCGCGGCAATGCGGTGTTGCTGGCCTGGTCGCCGGGGGCGGCCGCCGTGCCGCCGGTGAACCAGGTGAAATCCAAACGGACCGCGGTCAATACGCTGTGGCGCGTGCCCATTGCCATTGGGCAATGAGTCGAAAGTCCGAAGTTTAAAGCCTAAAGTCGGGGGCGGGAGGCCCGTCTCGTCCACGGATAGAAGAAATGTTATGAACAAGATTGAGAGGTTTGAAGACATTGTTGCGTGGCAAAAGGCACGAACCTTGACCCGGCAGATTTATGGTTGCTCCAAGCTGGGGCCATTTGCACGGGACTTTGGTCTGCGCGATCAGGTGCAACGTGCTTCCGTTTCCACAATGGCGAACATCGCCGAGGGATTTGAGCGCGGCGGCGACAAGGAGTTTATCCAATTTCTTTCAACCGCCAAAGGCTCATGTGGCGAGGTGAAATCGCACCTTTACGTGGCGATGGATCAAAGTTACGTGAGCGAGGAGCAATTCAAGGCGCTCTACCAGCAAGCCGATGAGGTCAGCCGATTGGTGGCGGGATTCATGGGCTATCTTCAACAATCGCATGTGCGCGGTCACAAGTTCAAACGCCCGAACGAAGACGAGTTCAGACCTTAGACTTCAGACTTTAGACATTTTATATGAGCGACGCCCCACCCCTTCCCGCCGTCCAGACCTTCGGCCTCACGCGGCTGTATGGCCCGATGACCGCGCTGTCGAACCTCGACCTGACCGTGAACCGGGGTGACCTGTTCGGGTTCATCGGCTCGAATGGCGCCGGCAAGACCACGACGCTCCGCATCCTAGCCACCTTTCTCG
Organism: uncultured Bifidobacterium sp.; assembly: GCA_964539515.1. GTDB lineage: Bacteria > Verrucomicrobiota > Verrucomicrobiia > Limisphaerales > JADLHS01 > JADLHS01. The sequence goes on from CAZIJO010000038.1 coordinate 15,878, forward strand.
CGCCGAGTGCCGGGCGGGCGGTGATTCTCGGTCACGATGTCGTCAAGAACGCGGATGCCGTGCGGCATGTCATTGGTTACATGCCGGATTTCTTCGGCGTGTACAAGGACATGGAGGTGACGGAGTATCTGGATTTCTTCGGCGCCTGTTATCGCATTCCCTCGGTGCAACGTGAAAAGACCGTGAACGACGTGCTGGAGCTCGTGGGTCTGACGGAGAAGAAAGGGGCGCTCATCGGCGCGTTGAGCCGCGGGATGCAACAACGGCTCGGGCTGGCGTGCGTGCTTATCCATGACCCCCAGTTGCTGTTGCTCGACGAACCGGCCAGCGGCCTCGACCCGCGGGCGCGCATCGAGATGATGGAGATTCTTCGGGAACTCCAGCGGCTCGGCAAAACCATCATCATCAGTTCGCACATCCTCAGCGAGCTGGAGAGCATCTGCAATCGCGTGGCGATCATCGAAAAGGGCCGGTTGATCTACGCCGGTCCGGTTTCGGGCGTGCGCGATCAGATGTCGTCGGGCCGCGTGGTCTGGGTGCGCGTGACCAGCGACCGGGAGGAGGCCATGGCGTTGTTGAAAGCCCGCCCCGAAGTGACGGAGATTACGGCCATCGATCACGAACTGAAAATAACCCTGGCCAGTCACGACACCGACCACAGCATCATCGCGGATACGCTGGTGCGCGGCGGCGCGAAGCTCATCGAGTTGCGCGAGGACGAAATCGGGTTGGAGGAGGTTTTCCTCCGTGTGACCCGCGGGGAGACGCAGTAGGGGAAACGTGATGCGTGAAACGTGAAACGTGAAGCGTGAAACGTGACATGAGACGTATGCCCCCTCCGATTTCACGCCTCACGCCTCACGTTTCACGTTCCTCATGAATGTCCTGCCCGTCATCAGCCGGGAATTGCGGGCTCAGGCGCGGCAACCGTTCACCTACTGGCTGCGGGTGCTGGGTTTGGGAGCGATGCTCGGCGCGGCGGGGGCATTCATGGTGGGGCGCGGACTCACACCGGGTGACGGCGGCCGCCTGTTCGCCTTCCTGCACGCCACCTTGCTCCTGAGCATCTGGGTGCTCGTGCCGATGAGTGTGGCGGATTGCCTCAGCCAGGAACGCCGTGAGGGCACCTTGGGGCTGTTGTTGCTCACCCCGTTGCGACCTTGGGATATCGTGCTGGCGAAAGCGGCGGCTCATGCTTTGCGCGCCTTCACCCTTTGGCTGGTCGTGCTGCCGGTCATGGCGCTGGCATTTTTGCAAGGCGGCGTCGGCTGGCGCGAGGCACTGCTCTCGGCTTCCATCAACTTCAGTTCCCTTTGCGCGGCCATCGGTGCGGGCGTGCTGGCCTCGTCCTATTCCAAACAATGGCTGCGGGCGCTGGCGCTGGCCGCCATTTTGAGCGGGAATGCAGTTGGTTTGGTGGCCCTTGGCAAACTCCTGGGATTGGGCTTGATTCTCGCGCCGTTCATGCCAATGCCGATGACCTTGCCGTCCTTGGATCAGCTGCTCTGGGGTGGTTGGGTGTACCTCGTGGATTGGCAGGCGACGTGGAGTCAGGTCTTCAGTGGGGCGGGCATGCGGTCGGGCTACCTCCGGGCGGTGGTATGGGCCGAAGTGACTTCCACCCTGTTCATTTTATCGTTTTCGCTGGGATGCCTGTGGCTTGCAGCGCGAAGCATTCGCCGACGATGGCGCGAAGAGCCCCCGTCGGCACGGGCGCAGCAGGTGGAAAAGGTGTTTTGCGAACCGGTGATCGGGGTTGCGTTCCTGCGCGGCTGGATGCGGCGCAAGCTGGCGCGCAATCCCATTGGCTGGCTGGAGCAACGTCGCTGGAGCGGGCGGCTCGTGACGTGGGCGTGGTTCGCGATCATTATTTCTGTTCAGACGGCGGTGTTGACCGACCGGAATTTCCTCTGGTACGGCGGCGGAGCGCAAGCAGTCATGGGCTGGTTGCTGGCGGGCAGCATGGCGGCGAGTGCGGCCGGGAGCTTCCGGCGCGAGCGCGAAACGGGCGTGCTGGAGCTGTTGCTGGTGTCGCCGCTGACGACCGGCCAGATCATTGGCGGCCGGTTGCGCGGGTTGTGGGGCCAATTTCTCCCCTCGATTGCAATCTTGCTCGGCATCTGGGTTTACCTCCAAAACCTGCGCCAGCCGATGGCGGGCGATTACCTCGGCATCTGGTTCTTTCTCGTCACGTTTACGGTCGTGCCGGTGATCGGACTGTACTTTTCCGTGCACTGCAAAAGCTTCATCAGCGCGTTTCTCTTCACGCTGGCGTTTGTATTCGTGGTGCCCATTGGCTTCATCATGCTGGTGCTATTTGTGGGCTGGGTCAATTCGGACATCAATGCTTACCATAACCTGGGGCAGGACCTGGCCTCCCTCGTTCCGTGGGTTCAGTGGCTGCTTGCCGGATTTTTTCTCTGGCGCTTGCATCATAAACTGGCAACCCGTTCCTTCCCGCTCGAACGGCTTGGGGGATGAAGCCGGTATGGCGTTCCGCTTCCAGCTGGGTCGGCCCATGGACACCTCCCCACCGCTCCCACCGCGCTGCTTGAGCGGATTGCTCGGATGCAGGGCAGTCATGCGTAGCAGGGCAAATTGCCTTTGGTTTTTCCCGACTGCTGCATAAACTCCAGAATCGATGTTAGAACCCCTGAGTAATCCACAGCTCCGCAAGTTCAAAGCGGCTGCCCAGCATTTGGAACCGATGTTAAAGGTCGGCAAAGCCGGCTTGAGCGACGGTTTCATCCGGTCGGTGGACACCGCTCTGGCGCAACATGAACTGGTGAAAATCAAGTTTGTGGAGTTTAAAGAGCAGAAGAAGGAGCTTGCCCCGCAGCTGGCTCAAATGACGGCGAGCCACCTGATCATGCGCGTCGGCAATGTCGTGGTCCTTCATCGCCCCCGGCCCGTGGCGGAAGCGCCCGCTGCCTGATGGCTCCCGCTGTGATAATGGATGGCGGTTTCCCATTTCTGCGCCGAGCGCTGGCTTGTGGAGCTACCGCCGATGTAACGAGGTGGACGGTGGGTTGCGATGATCCAGGGAATCCGTCTATCCAAAAGCCTCATGGTAGGGCGCATCACTCCGTGCGCGCCGCCGCTTGCAACCCACCCGCCGAACGGCGCGCACGGAGTGACGCGCCCTACCATCCCGCGCGGTTCATAGCCACGTTGGCTGGAGAGCCGCTGCTGAATCCTGCTCACGTCGGCGGCTACGGCGCAGCTCGACGGTTTCAGTCAAGCGACCTAACGTCTGCTCCAGCGACATGAAAGTGATCAAGACTCCCGAACTTTTTGGTTTTGTCGCGCTCAGCCTGCTGGCCGGTTGTACGACTCCCTCGCCCACGGCGGGAATTCGTTTGAACCAGATCCAGGTGATCGGCACGCACAATTCCTATCATCGGCGCGGACACGACTCGCTGCTGGCGTTAATTGGCCAGATGAAACCGGGTGCAGAGCGGGAACTGGACTATGGTCACCGGTCATTGCCGGAGCAGTTGGCGGAGCTGGGCATCCGCCAGATCGAACTCGATTGCTTCGCGGACCCGGACGGCGGCCGATACGCGGAACCACTCGGTCGGACACGCGTTGCCCAAGCCGGCCTGCCGCCGGTGCCGGACCATGATCCGGCCGGGCGATTGCGCACGCCCGGCATCAAGGTTTTGCATGTGCCGGACATTGATTTCGCCAGCTCGGCCCTGACCTTGGTGGACGCGCTGCAACAGGTGCGGGCCTGGTCTGTGAAGCACCCGCGCCATGTGCCCGTGTTTATCATGCTGGAACTGAAGGAAGATTCGCTCGGGCCGGGCTTCACCCAGCCCATTCCGTTCGACCAGGCGCAGCTGGCGAATCTGGAGCAGGAAATTCTTTCGGTCTTTCCGCGGGAGTCCATTCTGACACCGGATGACGTCCGGGGGCGGGCGGCCACTTTGCCGGACGCGCTGCGGCATTCGGGCTGGCCGCTGCTCGATGCGGTGCGCGGGCGCGTCATGTTCGGTCTGGACAATGAGGGAGCGGTTCGGGATCGCTATTTGGAAGGGCGACCTTTGCTGGAAGGGCGGTTGGCGTTTGTGAGTGTGCCGCCCACGAATCCGGCCGCAGCCTGGATGAAGCGCAACGACCCGGTCGCCGACTTCGAGGAAATCCAGGAGCTGGTGCAAACCGGTTTCCTTGTTCGGACGCGGGCGGACGCCGGCACCGAGGAGGCCCGCACGAATGATCCCCGCAAACGCGGCCGCGCGTTGGCGAGCGGCGCGCAGTTCGTCAGCACGGACTACCCCGAGCCGGACGACCGTTTCTCGCCGTACCGGGTCCGATTGCCGGGCGGGGTTATCGCCCGATCCAATCCGGTGAACGGCCCGGAACGGGATCGCGGCCAGGAACTGGAGTAGGCCGAAAGCAGTATTAATCCGTTTTCCCAGGAGCGAGCGAAGGAAGCCGAGAGCTTGACGATCGAAGTCTCAACCGCCATTTCAAATTCAAGTTTCACCCGGCCGTGGCATTGGAATCTCGCCTCCCATAGTTTTCACCTTGATGGGCATGCAGCTCCGTGGCCTCTGCTTGCTCCTGTTAACCTGAATGGGACCGGTAAAGTAATCGCAGCGGTTCCATTTCGCCGCCGACTTTGACAACGGATAGTCTTCACGACCCAATCGTGGGGCATGATTGTCCGCAAAATCATTTGCCTCCGGCGTCCGGCTGGGGCTAACTCCCGGCCATGACATTGCTGCCCATCGTCGAACGCGAGTTGCGGGTCGCGGCGCGCAAGCCGGCCACGTTCTCGCTGCGCGTGGCGGCGGCGCTCGTGGCGCTGATCATCGGCGGCAGTGTCCTGTTGCTCACGCTCACGCCGTTCGGCGGGCGGACGCCCATGGGAGGGCCAATTTTTGGGACGCTGACCTGGCTCTGCCTAGCGGGCGCGCTCAGTGCGGGGCTGTTTTTCACCTCGGATTGTCTGAGCGAAGAAAAACGCGAAGGCACGCTGGGGTTTTTGTTTCTCACGGATCTGCGCGGCTACGACGTGGTGCTGGGCAAACTGCTCGCCACGTCGTTGCGTTGCGTATTCGCCCTGCTCGCCATGTTTCCGGTCCTCGCGATCGCCCTGTTGCTGGGCGGGGTCGAGCCCGGACAGTTCTGGCGGACGCTGTTGGCGCTCGGACATGCGCTGTTTTTTTCCCTGGCCGTGGGCATGTTCGTGTCGACGATCAGCCGGCAATCGCAGAAGGCGCTCGCGGGCACGTTGGTGCTGTTGCTCCTGCTGGTGGGACTGGGGCCGGGCCTGGACGCACTGTTCCGATTGGCCAGCGGCGCTTCCCGCCCGATGCTAAGTCTCGTCAGCCCGGGGTACGTGTTCCTGACGGCGAATTATGCGCCAACTTTTTGGTCGGCTTTTCTGGTCAGTCAGGGCGTTGCTTGGACCCTGCTGGCACTCGCCAGTGGGCTGCTGCCGCGAACGTGGCAGGAGAAGCCGGAGCGCACCTCCCTCAAGGTGCTCAGCCGGCGGTATGCCCGCCGGTATGGCGGGCACGGCCACCGGGCGGGGCTCCGGGACAAGCTCCTCCGCAAGAATCCCGTGATGTGGCTGGCGGCGCGCGAACGCGGACAGGCGTTCTGGCTCTGGGTCGTCGCGGTGGTGATGACGAGTGTCTTCCTCGCCTTGCTCACGACCGGCGCGCCGGGCGGCCTGTGGATGGCCTGGAGCATGGTCAACACCGGACTCTGGTACGTGCTCTATCTCTGGGCGGCGGCGAAGGGCTGTCAGTTCTTTGCGGAGGCGCGCCGCAACGGCATGATTGAACTGATGCTGGCGGCCCCGTTGACGGCGCAAGAAACAGTCAACGGCCCGTGGCACGCATTCGTGCGGATGTTTGCCGCGCCGGTGCTGCTGCTGTTGGGCCTGCAGTTTGTGGCCAGCCTGATGGCCTACCGTGGGAGTGGCAGCATGGTCGGCGGGAGTGGCGGCATGTTTGGACTTGGCGGGGCCTCGGGTTGGGGGTTGATGCTATTCGCGGCGGTCGGCGGCGCGGTGGTTGCCTTCGCCAATCTCGTGGCCCTCGGTTGGTTTGGACTCTGGATGGGACTGGTTTCCAAAACCGCCCGCATGGCCACGCTTAAAACCATTGTGTTCGTCCAGGTGCTGCCCTGGTTCGCGATGGTCTTGATCTCCGGGCTGGCAATTCCGCTGGTGATGTTCGCCGGCCCCTGGCTCAACCCTGGCAATGCGGCTTCGCAATCCGCAATGAGCATCTGGATTCCGTTTGCATTCACCGCACTGCCGGCCGGGCTCGCCCTGGCCAAGGATGTGTTCTTCTGGGAACTGGCCCGGCGCAAACTGACCCGGGGCTTTCGCGAGCTCGCCGTGCGCGCCGTGATTCCGGTCCGCGCCGTTGCCGGGCCGCCGGTGATTGCCCGCCAGCCATGACCCTGTTGCCCATCGTAGAACGCGAACTCCGCGTGGCGGCGCGCCGGCCGGCCCACTTCTGGTTGCGCCTGCTGGTGGCTTGTGGATTGATCCTCGTCGCGACCTGGATTTACCTCGTGGCGGGCGAGCTCGAATCGCAACGCGAGTTGGGCAAGACGATTTTCCACACCCTGACCGGCGGCTTGCTGCTTTATTGCCTGCTGGCGGGCGTGCGGGCCACGGCGGACTGCCTTAGCGAAGAAAAGCGCGACGGCACCCTGGGTCTGCTCTTCCTGACGGACCTCCGCGGCTACGATGTGGTCTTCGGCAAGCTGACAGCAAATTCAATTGCCGTCCTTTATGCGGTGCTGGCGGTCGTGCCGGTTCTGGCCATACCGTTGCTGATGGGTGGCGTGACCGTCGGTGAATTTGGGCGGGTTTCGCTGGTGCTCGTAAACACCCTGTTCCTCTCCCTCAGTGCCGGAATGCTGGCGTCGGCGGTGTGCCGAAATCACCGTGCCGCCATCAGCTTGACGCTCCTGCTCATCCTCCTCCCCACCGTCGGCGGGCCGTTGCTGGGTTTCTGGCTGGCTTGGAAGCAGAACTGGCGTGGCAGCTTCGAATTCGCGTTCCTGGTCTCGAGTCCGGTTTATTCCTACTTCACCGCTTTTGAGAAAATGCTGCCCCGGGCTGCGGGGCCGGGTTTGACGGGCTTTTATTGGTCGACCGGCGTCGTGCACGCCGTGGGCTGGGCTTTCCTTGGACTGGCAAGTGGGATTATTCCGCGCACGTGGCATGACCGGGTGGTGGGCGAAGCCGGCTGGCGCGGGCGGGTGCGCGCCTGGCTCGAAGGCGGCGCCTCCCGGCGCCGCGAAATCCGCACTCAATTGCTCAATCTCAACGCTTACTGCTGGCTCGCGAGCCGGCCACGGTGGCGCGCCCTCTGGGCCTGGGTGCCGCTGGCCCTCGCGGCCGGGGCCTGGGGGTGGGGGCTTTGCAAACTGGGAGAACAATGGTTAAACGTCGGCATCTACTCGACCACGGGGATTTTCCTGAGCACAACCATGAAAGCCTGGATCGGCGCCGAGGCGGGTCGGCGCCTGATCGAAGATCGCAAGGCCGGCGCGCTCGAGCTCCTGCTCGCGACCCCCTTGTCGGTGCCCGACATCTTGCGCGGGCAACGCCTCGCGTTGCAGCGGCAGTTTTTGGGCCCCATCCTGGTGCTGCTGGGGACGGTCGTGGTGCTGGCTTATTCGGGCGCGAACGGTTCGGATCTTGGGGGAGGCGATCGGACGCCCTGGTACTGGACATGGGCCGGCGGCGTCGTGATGTTTGGGGCCGACGTGGTGGCGCTCTACTGGCTGGGCATGTGGACCGCCTTGTCCGTCCGGAATACCAAACACGCTTTCGGCGCGGCCATCGTGCCCGTGCTGGTGCTGCCGTGGATTGCGATTGCCGTCGTCGTGACCGTGATCAACCTGCTCCCGCGGGAAACCCAGCGCATGTTCTTATTGAACTGGGACGGCTGGCCCTGGTTGCTGTGGCTTGGATTTGGGTTCCTGGCGGACATCGGGTTTGGTTTCTGGGCGCGGCACAAATTGCTGACGGAATTTCGCCATGTCGCGGCGCAACGCTATCAACCCAAGCCGCCGTGGTGGCGGCGCCTGTTTGGCGCCTCCGGCGCGTAGCTGGGTGTCGCTGAGCCCGATTGGCCGGATGCTTGGGCTCGGCTGGGTTGGGAGCGTGAATGGCCGCAGGGCCACAGTCGCGCCGAACATTCTGGTTGCGGCCGGTCGTGGATGCCGGCGGATTGAAATCCGGAAAAACAGGGCTGCCGCCGTGGATTCGTCAAACGCTCCCGGGTCGGGCCGGGCGGCGGCGGCGACCCTGCACATCTTTGAACCGGGCCTGGAGGAGCGGCAGGTCGTTTTCCAGGATGCCGGTGGGCTGAAACAACGGCATCAGCCGGACCACGCGATTCCCGTAGTCGAACCCCACCGGCAAGATCGGCACGCCGGCTTTTGTGGCAATCAGGTAGAAGCCGGTTTTCCATCGGCCGCCACTCCGGCGGGTGCCTTCGGGCGCCAAAGCCAGCATGAGGGAAGGGCGGGTGCTGAAGGCGCGCACGCATTCACTCACCACCCCGTGACTGGCGCTGCGATTGATGGGGATGCCCCCCAACCACCGGAGCAAGGTTCGAAATGGCGGCAGAAACATGGAGTGCTTGGCCAGCCACGAAATGCGCAGTTCATGCGCGAACAAAACCGCCAGCCCCAGCGGGAAATCCCAATTGGAGGTATGGGGCGCCACGATGACCACATATTTGGGCTCCGCCGGGAAAACCCCTTCGATTCGCCAGCCGCCCAGCCGCAAATAAGCCCGCCCCAGGGCCCGCCACAGCCACCCGCGGGCCTGATGGAACGCCGCGGGTGCCACCTGATACTCGGCGCACCCTGGCGGGCGCGTGGCGACTTCGCTGAGCGGGTCGGATTTCAATTCCAGCGCGGCGGTCTTCTGGGTGTCGGGGGCATTCCATCGGCGGCTCACCGGGTCAAGGATGCGGCTTTCCCGCGTGGCATACAAGTGCGGCTTCAACCAGACGGGACGCGCGGACGCAGCCTGACCGTGCACCCGGAGCGCCGGTCTCCGACCCGGCGGGTGTTGAAAATGTCTGGCAACGCGTCGGATCGGAGATCGGCGCATCCCGCTCTTAGCAACTCTGCCCGCGTGGTTCATGCTCCGCGTCTTGTTCGCCAGCATCGCGCCCGGTGGCATGGCGTGGCCTTCATGGTTGTTGGCTGGCTGCTCTCAGTCATGGGCAGAATCCCCAGTGCGGTTTTTCCCAGTTCAATCGTGATGAAGAAAAATCCGTAAACCCTTGTTGACTCTGAAGGAAGGCTGAACTAGAAGCTGATTATGGCATTCGTGATAGAACGCAACTTGCTCCCGAATTCCTGTTGACCACTCGACACCGTGAGCATCTTTCCAACATCACGAGAAGGTCGTTTGAGTTTGGTTGCGACCGTGCTCTGCGCATACCTCATTGCCGTGCCATTGGTGGGGATGTTTTCCAGACTTCTCGCAGCATTTGCTGGCTGGGATGATTTGGGTGCGGCCGCGTATGGCGCACAGGCAGTTCTTCAGCTCGAGGAGGCACACCGTTATTCTGTGCTCGGTTTTGGTTACATCCTTTGCCTCGTTGCTTTGTTTTTGTTTCTTCCTGCGCTGACTGACAAGAGAGCGCGTCGAGCCGCGCTCGCGATTTGGGCGCTTGGCCTGGTCTTTCTCGTCATCTTCATTTATCCGATGACACAAGTTCCTAAGACACGATGACGTGGTCTAACCTTAAAGGGTGTATTGCTGCGGAGCGAAGCGGAGCCAGCAAATACGCCATTGGTTGAACAAGCCCGGTCGAACGCTCCGGACCCGGCTATTGGCAATGCGCTGCAGCGCCTATGAGGGTTGTCAACAGGGTTGTGGGGTTGAAGTAAAAGTTTTTTTGCGTGCGGGGTTCGTCGCGCGGAGCGCAACGGAGTGAAGCGGAGGCGTGCGCGTTAGCGGCGCTGCCCGCAGCGGGCTTGTCGCGCGTGGGGGTGCGGGTTAGGGTGGCGGGCGTCATGATGAGTATGAGGATGTATTCTTTCATAAACGTGATGGTTGATGCTTGGAACTACGTTCCCCGCGTGGCCCCTCGCGGTGCCGCGTTCAGCCCATCATGACATCTAACCGCGGCCCCGCTTGGCAGTTGAGCGGTTCAGATGATTTGTCAGCGACTGTTGCAGCCGACCGGGCGTTTCCGGCGGCGGTCCCTGAGCTCGTTGGGCTTATGCGCACCACCACCATTCTTGCGGCGCTGACTCTCGCACTGACAGCGTCGGTTTTGCTCTCACCCGCCGCGGAGAAGGAGAGGTTTACTGTGACCATCGCTCCAAACGCCAAGCTGGATGCGTCATTTCATCGGAAGGTGAAGACGAAAGACAGGGGATGGAAGGTGTTCATCAAGTTCACAAACAAGACGGACAAGCCGATTCGGAGCATTGCGACTGACTACCAGTTGCGGGAGGGTGTTTGGATTATCTTGGATAGTCGCACACAGACATGGAAGAGTGAGCCGTTGCTAGTGCCGCGACAGAGCGCGGTTTTCGGCTGGATAGATGGCGTGCCGAGTTCGGTTGATTCCATCCACATTGGTGAGTTCGAAATTGAATAAGCCTAATCGCCAAAGGATGGAAATGACCGGAGCGTCCTGGCCCGTCGGGGCGGGAAAACCAAGAGACACGGATAGTGAAAACCTACGGCCGACACCATCCGAATCGGGCCGCGAAACTTTTCGCGGCGGCGAAGTTATTCAAGGTGTGCCGCACCGGCGTTACGGAGGGGCCGCGTGCAGCCCCAGAAAAAAATCGGATTACCGATATTTGGGGGTTTTGCGTGATGCGTCGCCGGTGGATAATTGCAGCGGTGGTGGTTTGCGTGATTGCCCTCCCATTTGTGTCGCTGCGTGTGTCGACAGTTCGCGCGATTGCTCGCATTGAGGCGTTGCAAGGACGCACTGGTGATTTTGCTGACCTCACGAAGACGATCCGCACCAGATACAGCACTGTGGATTCGCTGAAGGGTTTGGAGCGTGCCCGAACCGTGATGGGATTGGACAGCGTTACGAATTTTTCGGTCGTTCGCTTCAATGGGGAGGGATTGCCTTACTACTACGGCTATGTAGCCTATGACACGAACAAACAGCAGGTCGTCAGAGCGGTAGTTGATCAGTTATGGTGAGGACGGCAAACAAGTGCGCTGCAGCGCCTATGAGGGTTGTCAACAGGGTTGTGGGGTTGAAGTAGAAGTTTTTTTCGTGCGGGGTGCGTCACGCGGAGCGCAACGGAGTGAAGCGAAGGCGCGCGCGGGAGCGATGCGGCCCCGGAAAGTTTCCCGGCCGGGCCGGTCCGTGCCGTCGGCGTCCAGTCACTTCCGCTTCAAAGCCTTTTTTCCTGGGGTTCGTTTCCCTGGGGGTGTGGCGGGAGGCGTTGCGAACCAATTCCGGCCCATGAGAATTATCTTGAGTGCCGGGCGCGGGCGGGCTTCACTTTCCGCCGGTGGAGAGGTGGCCGAGTGGCTGAAGGCGCTGGTTTGCTAAACCGGTATACCCCTTAAAAGGTATCGGGGGTTCGAATCCCCCCCTCTCCGCCATTTTTATTTCAGTCCGATGTTTAAACGGTATTATGGGTTTTCTATAGCATGTAGATTATTCAAGTAAGAATGGAAGTAAGAATGGAAACGCCAATAACGGACCTCATTTTCCCCCTTTGAGGAGAATTCTTCCGCGACCCAACCCATGCGAACTTTCCTAGTTTAACCGAGAAGTGTTGATGGTCCGGCTCCATTTTTTCACTCCAGATCTTCGTTGACAGGTCAATGAACCCAGCCTGAATTGCCGGACTGATCTTATTCGCTGCACGTCGCATCCTGTTTTAGTAAGGAAGAGCCCGCTTCTTTTTAGTCGGCTACATTCACCGCTGGTATTCATCCAGGGTTTTACGCCATCGCGTCCGGGCCTCCTTTTTTGATGGGGGCAAGTTTTCCCCATGTCCGCTGCGGGCCTCAAAAGGTCACTCCTTAAAGCATGAATTCTTAGCCGAGGCGTTCAAAGCGTCCATCCGCCTTTCCGCCCGCGCTCGAACTCGCTTCTCTGTCCCTTTCCGCGTTATCGGCGTTTGTTGCGTATCCGTCCGTCCGGCCGCTCCCCTTACGGTCCGCGGACAAATGGATTTTAGCCACTTTCTTCCAGTTCTTGCCCCAATGGACGGGTGGAGTGTCGTTGCCTGTCTTGCAGAGCGTACAAACGCGTTATCACACTTTCCAAGCCTACGGAGGCCCGTTGGGATGGTTTCTCAGCGGGGAGCATCTCGGCCGAACATCTTCATCACCGCTTCCGTTCGGGTTCGAACATGGAGCTTGTCGTAGATTCGGTGAAGATGGGTTCGCACCGTCTCCACGCTGAGGTCGAGTTGATCGGCGATTTCCTTGTAGAGAAAGCCCTTGGCGAGCAATTGTATGATCTGCTGTTCACGCGGAGTCAATGGGGTGTCGGCTTGGTCGGTCTCCGCCGGACGCTGAAAAGCTTCAACTACGCGGCGCGCAATCTGCGAAGACATCGGCGAGCCGCCCCGGTGTAATTCAGCGATCGCTTCGAGTAGCTTGTCGGGGGGCGTCTGCTTAAGGAGATAGCCGGAGGCACCAGCCGTCAAGGATTGGAAAATCCGATCGTGATCCTCAAACACCGTCAGCATCGAGATCTGCAACCGCGGCTGCTGCTTTTTTAGCAGGCGAATGCACTCTATGCCCGACATGCCAGGCAAATGGATGTCCATCAGGACAACGTCTGGCGACAGTGGCAGCAGTTGCGTCAAGGCCTCCTCGGCGCTCGCACAGGCGGCCACGCACTCGAAGCCTTGAGCCGCCCCGACCTGCAAAGCGAGGCCTTCCCGGACTTGCGAATCATCTTCGACCAGCGCAACGCGGATGGTTCCGGGAGTAGTAATCATTGAAGGTTCATCCTGTTCGCCCCAAAAGCACGCGGATAGTCCCACAAACGTTGTAGTGGCTTCATAGCTTGCTTTTGGCGGCTGGCAAGGGCGCTCGAATTTGGATGCGGGTGCCTTGACCGCAAGCGCTCCGAAGGTCGAAGCTCCCGCCGAGGTCGGCCATCCGCCGCTGCATGTTGCCCAAACCATTGCCGGCGCCGGTTCGGGTTTTGAGATCAAAGCCACGGCCGTTATCCTCAATGTGAATCGTCAGTTCGGAGGACTCGGCTGTGAGGCGAAGCTGCATTTCGGTGGCATCGGAATGTTTCACGAGATTGTGCAAGGCTTCCGTTACCACCAGCATCACGTTGCGCCGGAAAGTTGCTGAAATCTGGCAGTCCGTCGTTATTGGTTCAATCTGGAAGCGCGCCTGAATTGGCAACCCTTCGAACTGTTTGGCGGCCTGCTCGCGCAAATAGACCGCCAGGTTTTCAAGCGTATCATGCCGAGGATTAATGACCCAGATCAGTTCGCTCATGCGGGAAGTTACGTCCCTGGCGGCTTGGGTGATGCGGTCGAGTGTCGCTCGATTCTGCAGCCCATTCGCCGCTTGACCCTTGGCGGTTTCACCGAGCGTGACGATCCGCGTCAGCGCGGCGCCCAGTTCGTCGTGCATGTCGGCCGCGATTCGTGTCTTCTCTGCCGTGAGTTCCTCCTTATGGCTCAACTCCTGGATCCGCTGCAGCGCCCGCACGCGCTGCCGATGCAATACTAATGCGATTCCGGTGATCAGCGTCGTAAGGCCGACATAAAAAAGTTTGGTTTCCCACAGGTAAGGTGCAATGACAAAACCCAGTGTCGTTGCCTCCTCATTCCAGATGCCGTGTGCGTTGGCCGCCTGGACGCGGAACCGGTAGGCCCCGGGGCGCAGGTTCGTGTAGAAGCCGAGTCGCAAATCAGATTCGGGCGACCAGTCCGAATCATAACTATCCAGCCGGTGACGGAACCGGACACTATCCGCTGCCACCAGGCTCGTCGCCGTAAAATGGAATTCGATTTGTTTGCCCGAACCCGGCGGCAAGCGCACCCCGCTCGCTGTCTCGTCTTCGGGAGTGAGGGTGGCCACAGGGCGAGTGACCGGGAATTCCTTTCGATTCACCACAAGGCGTTCGATAATCGTTGGCAAAGGTTTGGTATCCAAACGGGTCCGTCGCGGGTCGAACGTCGCAAGGCCGCGTCGTGTCGCCACCCAAATATGGCCATCCGGCGTTTTCGCCATGGTCGGGTGGTGGAGACTGGAACATTCAGGTGTCAGTAAGCCGTCCCTTGTGCCCAGTGTGAGACTCTGAACCCGACTCAACCGCCCCGCGAAGAACTCCTCCAACTCCTGCCGGACAATTCGGTGGATGCCGCGTTTGCCACTGATCCAGAAGTTGCCGAAATCATCCTCGATGAGGTCCAACAAGACGTCTTTCGGCAGTCCCTCTTTCTCGCTTATGTTCTGAAACCGATTGCCGATGTGCCGGCTCAAGCTCCCTTCCGCCACAATCCAGAGTGCGCCGGAATCGTCCCGATGCACCGGCACACAATGATTTCCGGGCAGTCCAGCCTTTTCCGTGAAGGCTTCCACGCGCCCGGTGCTCACATGAAACAGACCGTTCGCCAATGACCCCATCCAAATCGAACCGTCACTATCTTCGACCAAACCCAACGGAAAAATCTTCGGCAATTCTTTGCCAACCTCGTAGCGGCCGAACGCCGGTTTAGTGCTCGCTGGATCCGGCACCCAATTCTCAGGATTCAAGCTGACCAGCCGGTCCGGCTTGAGCCACGTTAGTCCCCGTTCGCAGGCGACCCACAAAGTTCCGTCATTTGCAAATCGGAGGCTATTGGGATCCTGCCACTCCAGTCCGAGGGAAACTTTTAGTTTAAGTGGCCCTGCGCTGTCTCTCCGCAGTGCGTCCGGTCCAAATTGCGCCATGCCAAACCAGGGCTGGCCTTGTCGGTCGCTGGCGATTGCCCTGATTGCACCGGTCCTATGCTGGGTCCATTCGCCATTTTGCCGATGGCTTAGACCATCCGTGGTCGCCACCCAAAGCCCGCCCTCGGGCGTAGCACTCACGGAGCGAACATCATTCCCCATCAATCCATCCTGCGTGGTGAAGACCCGGATCAAACGTTCCTGGACAAAATGCAATCCGTCTTCCTCGGTGCCGAACCACACACCACCCTCGCGGTTGGCGCACAGGCAGGTAATTTCTGGACCTGGCGCTTGATCCGCGATCTTGATCTTCTCCAACCGATCGCCGCGCACTCGGGCCAAATCATAAGAGACCCCCAGCCACACATCATCTCCCGCCGGGCCATTCCAACGTGCCGCCCACGGACGCGCAAATTTGGAATCCCACAGCCAGTTGAACACGGGTCCATCCCCGCCCATCCTAACCTCCGCCCACCAGTGGGTGCTTTCGACGGCATCCCTCCGCGCAAGAAGGTGGACACCCGGAGACAGCGCAGCGTTGCTTGTCAGTCGCACCGTTGGCGGCTCGTGGTCAACCGTTCCGACGACCGTGGTCGCTGGCGAAAGCCCATCCCAAAAATGCATCTGCTGCGGTTGCTCTGTCGCCATCCAAACGCCGTTGGTGACCACGACCAGCCGCCGTATGTGTCCGGGCACGACGACTTCAGCGCTCGACGTTCCTGAGTCAGGATGATACCGCCGCAACCAGCAGGGGCCGCGGGGCACGAACGCGTTAAATCCGGCAACCCAGACCGAGCCGTCGCCCGCTGGTTCGGCCTGCAAAACGAACCGCTGCGGCAGACCATTCGTAAACGCAATAAACTCCCGGTCACGAATTCGAAGCAACCCGCCGAAAATACCAGCCCAGATGGTTCCATCCGCGTCCTCGGACAGACTCCAAACCGTCTGTCCGATCGCTTTCAGGGCCGGAGTATTCTCGGCCGTAAAAGCCCGGAACTGACGGCCGTCGAATCGAGCCAAGCCCTCCTCGGTGCCTACCCACAGGTAACCGTTTCGCGCCTGCAATACCGCTTTCACAATGTTGCCCGGCAAACCGTCCTCCGTGGTAAAACGTCGATGGGTCCAGTTCTGGGTTGGTGCTCGGACTACGTTGGTTAAAACCTCGGTGGCGACCGCCTTGGTTGTCCCCGCCAGCCGCGCGATCGTGTTTCGCGCCGGTCGCTTCGGAAGACCCACCGCCTGGAGCCTCTGGACTTCCCCATCCGCGAGCACGCGGTCGAAAGCGCAGAGATCGCGCAGGCGACCAAAAAACTCCTGTTCACTTCGATGATCTCCAACTGTCAACCAGCGGGCCTGTTTAGGCCAGAAGTGGGGTGCCCGCCCGTCGAGCAAGCGGATGCCATCCAACCAGACGACGCTCGTACCGTCGGCCCGGCGGGCGATGGCGACGTGGTGCCACGCCTCGTGAGACAATCGAACCCGCTCAATCCGATCCCGCTCGTCCACCGGCTCGTGGCCGACCACAAAGTCGAAAGGTGTGGCCCCGGTTTGAAAGTACCATTCGCCCTCGATCGATTCCTGTCCGATCAGCCGCGAATACGGATTTGGCCTGGGCCAGACCCAGAACGCCAGCGTGAAGACCTCGTTGGTAATCGCCGGCTGCAATCGGACCCAACTGGTGTGCCGGTCAAAGGCCGTCTCATCGTCCGCTCCCGTTGCCACTGGTGGTAGCACCCCCATCACCACGCCCTCCTGGCCCGTGACCTCATCGCGCACATCAAAGAGATTCGGCCACCAGCGAATCAAGCCATTGGTCACCGGCAATTGGAATTGCGGAGCGGGGATTGGTTGGGCGTTCAGGAACGTGCAATACCAGCTCAAGCAGAAGAACTGCGTTGCCAGAGACCACATTTTCGTAACCCCGCGCTCAGCCATGAGCGGAGACTAGGTTGCTCTCGTGCGAAGCGGCAAGACGGATCCGCCAATGAATATTAAAAAAGATAAGGCCGTGAAACCTGAAATGACCCGCAGCATCGATCACTCGGGGGAAGTGCATGGTTCAATTGGTAAGTGAGCGTGGCAGCTATTGAAACCGTACCCGGAACTGGAGATTTCTTGGCCGTTTCGCTTGGTGGCGGTTAATTCAGGTCGCCTGTGGACGGCTGTAAAACTTGGATACGACGACATCTCTGCGGGGGCGATCCGCAATACCATATACAACGTTTATGGGACTACCCAGGCTCCGAACGATTCTGGTAGGGTCTCGGCAATGTGCCTGAGCAGTCATTTGCAGTTGCGAAACGATGAATCTGGGTGCGCGCCATTGATGAAAACATTCAAGACCGGCGCGCCGCAATTCATCGCCCGAAAGCAAGTTCAAGATTTGAGGCTGACATCACTCTCGGATCTGTCTTCGGAGCGCAGCATTCATACCGCTCCCGCGGGCACAGGGCTTGGATTCATGAAGGGGCATGAAGGCAACGCTCCGATATTAGCGACGGCCAGTGAGACCCGAGTTCGGCGAGTTTTCTTCAACCTCGGCTTACTTCTCTTGAAAGATTCTCCCGCGGCTTGCGATTACGTCTTCGTGCCAGAACTAACATGAGTGATGACTGGCGATGAATTTCCTCGTTCTCGCCCTTCAGACCGAACCGTGCAACGTCAATAATCCAAATGCTCAAGATGACTAAAACCAACCATCAAACCATGCTTCCGATGAAACCCCAAAACTTCGACGACGACCGATGCTTATACGCGCGGAGCGTTAAAAAGCAAATTTCCCTCAGTTTCTCACTCAAAGCCCTGTGGGGATTGTTGGCAGCGGTGCTGTTCAGTGTCTCGCTGAACCCACTGCCGGCCCAGGCGCAAATTAAGCCGGTAAAATATAGCCACGTGCGGGTCCATATCACGAGCCAGAGTGACCTTCTCCCTTTGGCACAGGCCGGTTTGGCCCTGGACCACATTGACTACCAGGGCAGCTACTTCGACGCCGTCCTGAACGACAATGAAGTGGCGATTCTAAGGATTTTGGGGCAGCGCCACAGCGTGCTGGTTGACGATATGGAAGCAGCCTATCGGAAGCGGCCCAAGTTGAGTGCCACCGAGTTGAACACGCTGCAAGCGCAGATGAGTGTCCTCTACGCGACGCCCAGCAATTTTCATCTGGGCAGCATGGGCGGCTTCCTCACGCTGGACGAAGTGGGCAGCGAACTCAACGCCATGCGCGCAGCGTATCCGAACCTTATTACCGTGCGACAGTCGATTGGGCCTACGGTTGAAGGCCGCGAGATTTGGGTGGTGAAAATCTCTGACAATCCGGACGTGGAGGAAGATGAAATGGAGGTTTTGTACACCGGCCTCCATCACGCTCGCGAACCGCAAAGTATGATGACGTTGATCTATTTCATGTGGTACCTCTTGGAAAACTACGGCGTGGACCAGGCCGTGAAGGATTTGGTGGATAGCCGCGAGCTTTTCTTCGTGCCTGTGTTAAATCCGGATGGGTACGCCTATAATCAGCAGACCAATCCGACCGGCGGCGGTTTGTGGCGCAAGAACCGGCGCAACAACGGAAACGGCACCTACGGTGTGGATCTGAATCGCAACTACGGCTACGGCTGGGGTTATGACAACACCGGCTCCAGCCCCACCCCCTCGAGTGAGACCTACCGTGGCACCGCGGCCTTTTCAGAACCCGAGACACTGGCTATACGAAACCTTGCCCTCAATCGCGTTTTCACGACGGCCATCAACTATCATGCGCACGGGAACTGGTGGATCATTCCCTGGGGTTACAAGGCCAACATTTACACGCCGGACCACCCACTCTTTCTGGCTTGGTGCCAGGACATGACGCAATTCAACCAATATGTCTTTGGCATGGGTATTCAAACGGTCGGTTATTTGGTCAACGGCGGCTCGGATGATTGGTTCTACGGCGACCAGATCAACAAGGCCAAGGTCTATAGTTTCACGCCGGAAGTCGGCTCAAGCACCGACGGTTTTTGGCCCAGCCCGGACCGCATCATTCCACTGGCGGCTGAAAACGTT
>CAZIJO010000039.1:0-736 GCA_964539515.1 uncultured Bifidobacterium sp.
ATTAACGTTAAAAGTACAATATAAATCTTACCTGTTTATTTCCGAAAGGCATTAAACCTTAACCACGTTCTACGTGGCTCAACCCGCAAACGGCTTGGCCCAGGGCACAGCGATTACCTACCAGGGCCGGCTGAATGACGGCGGTGCTCCGGCCAGCGGCAGCTACGATCTGCGCTTCACACTCCACGATGCCGCCGAGTCCGGCGCCACCGTCGCCGGGCCGTTAACGAACACCGCCACGGCCATCAGCAACGGCCTGTTCACCGTCACGCTCGACTTTGGCGCGGGCGGGTTCCCGGGCGGTGACCACTGGCTGGAGATTGGGACGCGGACGAACGGCGCCGCCAGCTTCTCGACTTTGAGCCCGCGCCAGCCGCTCACCGCCACGCCCTACGCGGTGCGGGCGGCCAATGCGGGATCGGCGCTCAGTGTCAGCGGCACGGTCAGTACCGCGCAGCTCACCGGCACCATTTCCTCGAACAACATCGCCGCAGGCAGCATCTCCACCGTGATGCTGGCCCCGGGCGCCGTGGGGGCGGGCCAGCTCGCGACCGGGGCGGTGACCACCAGCGCCATCGCCAGCGGCGTGGCCATTTCCGGCATATTCAGCGGCAACGGCGCCGGCGTGACAAATATCAGCCTTGGCTCGCTCGACTCGGACGGCGCGGTTGCGTTAGGAGGTTTTAGGCTGCTGTCCTCGCCGGTCGTGGGCACCAGCCCCTATTCGGTCACGGCC
>CAZIJO010000039.1:836-34743 GCA_964539515.1 uncultured Bifidobacterium sp.
GCCGATGTGAGTGGCGATGGTTGGGTGGATTTGATCAGCGCCAACCAAGCCGCCAACACGCTGACGGTGTTGACGAATAACCGGAGTGGTGGGTTTGCCCTCTCGTCCTCGCCGGGCGTGGGCAACGGCCCGACCTCGGTCACCGCCGCCGATGTGAGTGGCGATGGTTGGGTGGATTTGATCAGCGCCAACCAAGCCGCCAGCACGCTGACGGTGTTGACGAACAACCGGAGTGGTGGGTTTGCCCTCTCGTCTTCGCCGGGCGTGGGCAACGGTCCGAATTCAGTCGCGGCGGCGGATTTGAACGGGGATGGGAAAGCGGATTTGATCAGCGCGAACTTTGGCCACTTTACGCTGACGGTGTTGACGAACAACGGGAGTGGCGGGTTTATCCTCGCTTCCTCACCGTTCGTGGATAACGCTCCGGCTTCAGTCATCGCGACGGATGTGAACGGGGATGGCAAGCCGGATTTGATCAGCGCGAATTACGTATTTCCGGGGACCCTGAAGGTATTGACGAACAACGGCAGCGGCGGGTTTGTGCTCTCCGCCACACTGGGCGTGGGTGCCTCTCCAGCTTTGGTCATAGGGGCGGATGTGAACGGGGATGGGAGCACCGATTTGGTGAGTGCGAACTTCAATTCCGACACGCTGACGGTATTGACGAACAACGGGAGTGGCGGCTTTGCCCTGTCGTCCGCGCCGGTCGTGGGCGACGGCCCCCAGGCAGTCACGGCGGCGGATGTAAACGGGGATGGCCGCGCAGACTTGATCAGCGCGAATTTTCATGCCGATACGCTGACCGTGTTGACGAATAATGGCAGCGGCGGGTTTGTGCTCCAATCCTCGCCGGGTGTGGGTGACGTTCCAAGATCGGTCACGGCGGCGGATGTGAACGGGGATGGCCAGCCGGATTTGGTCAGCGCGAACGCCGGCGCCAACACGCTGACTGTATTGTGGAAGCCAACGATTTTCACGGGCGTATTTGCCGGTGACGGCAGCGGGTTAACCGCCTTGAATGCCGCAAGTCTCACCTCGGGCACGGTGGCGGATGCGCGCCTGAGTGCCAACGTCGCGTTGCTCAATCGCACCCCGCAGAATTTCGCCGGCATCAACACGTTCGCCGGCAATGTTGGCATCGGCTTGATCAATCCGGGCCAGAGACTGCATATTGACGTCGGCGGTGTGCGGTGCGAAATGGGGTCTGGTCAGAAATTCTCCTTGGGTGGCAGCGGCAGCTTTGAGATCGACGCACCGGGCTTCATCGCAGGCCGCTTCGTCGTCCAGAATAACGGCAACGTGGGCATCGGCCGCCTGCCTGCGGCCAACAAACTGGAAGTCGAGGGCAATGCCTCCAAGACCACCGCCACCGCTTGGCTGGCCAACTCGGATCGCCGGATCAAGCAGGACATCCAGACCGTCACCGGCGCGCTCGGCACGCTGGCGAAGGTGCGTCTGGTGAGCTTCCGTTACAGCGCGGAGTATCAACAGGCCCATCCCTCGGTTGAAGACCGGCCGTATCTCAACGTCGTGGCGCAGGAGTTTCGCGAAGTGTTCCCCGAACACGTGAAAGCCAGCGGCGAGAAGTTGCCCGACGGCTCGGAGATTCTCCAAGTGGACACGTATCCGCTGACAATCTATTCGGCGGCGGCGATTCAGGAGTTGAACCAAAAGCTGGAACTGAAGGAAACCGAGATCACGGGCTTGAAAGCCCGACTGGAGAAATTGGAACGACTGATGAACCAGAGGCATGGCGGCGAGCAATGAAAAGGTCAGGATTGAGAATGGAAGCGGGAGGCTGGGAAACGCGAAACGTCTTGGAGTGCGGTGGCAAGCGTAGCGCGACACCGCTTTCATGTGTGGTTGCGCCATCCTCAAAGCTCCGTCGCCGCCGCGCTTGGCCGGAGCCGTCCAAAGCCTGGTGGAGCTTCGTAGCGGCCCGGTGTGGCGGCTATCAACTCTCAACCCTTAGCCTTTGCTGGACAGCGCCCACGCCGGGCTTTGTCGTCCAAGAGACGTCGTGGTCGTCGCCCGCCAGCTGGACTAACTCCCTCAGCGGCTCCACCAATCCCATTACGGTGCCCGCGGCATTGCCGGCCAAGTTCTGCCGGCTATTCAAATGGTGACCCTGGCGGCACGCGTGCTTCGCCGGCGCCTTGCTATCCGCCCCGGCAACGAGCCCGGCCGACGGTCGCCCCGCCAAGTTGCGCTTCAATAACTAATAAGAATACTTGTTGACGGCATCCGGGGTTAGGCGTAAAACACGGCGCACAATCCCGAGCGCGATACCTTGGCGATCAGAAGCAAAGGGCAAAAGTGCCAACCGGCTGGCAACCGTCGCGTCAGGTCGCGGACAAGGACAAATCCTCAGGGGATTTCCCGAGCTTAAATGCAAGTTTGACCCTAGACCAACTCAGTCAACCAACGAAAGCCATAACATGAAGAAACTGATTCACCTGACGGTCCCCGTGCTGGTTTTGCTGGCCGGCCTTCACCCAGCCGCCGCACAAGGCACCAAGTTCACCTATCAAGGCCACTTCAATGACAGTGGCGCCCCGGCCAACGGCAGCTACGACCTGGAATTCTCGCTCTTCAAAGTCAGCGTTGGCGACAGCCCGGTGGCGGGCCCGATCACGAACAGTCCCGTGGCGGTCAGCAATGGCCTGTTCACGACCTCGATTGATTTCGGGGCGGGCGAATTCAATGGCACCGCTTACTGGCTGCAAATCGCGGTGCGGACCAACGGCGGCGGAGCGTTCACGGAGCTGGCGCCGCGGCAGGAATTGACGCCGACGCCATACGCGATTTATGCCGGCGGCGCGGATGCGGCGGGGTTAAACGGGATTATTCCGGCCGCGAACCTCGGCACGATTTCCGACGCCCAGTTGAGCCCCAATGTGGCGCTATTGAATGCCAGCCAGACTTTCACGGGCGTGAATAATTTCAGCGGGGATATCTCCCTGCTGGACGCTACCAAGAGCATTACCTTTCCCCCGACCGGTGGCGCCAACGCGCCGATGATGCAAATGTTTGCGTCAGGTACACAGAACGCGGATCGGATGGTAATTGCCCATTCGCCTAGTTTCTCAACTTGGGGCCTGCAGTACCAGGACGTTTCGGACAGATTTAACTTCCTGCGTGGCGGGACTCCAGTTATGACGATTGATCTGGGCTCACCACGGGTTTCCATCGCCACACAATTGGGCATCGGTAATGCCACGCCAGGTTATCCCTTGGATGTGGTGGCCAGCCAGGCGGTGGGCCGCTTCAGCACCACCAATTCGGTGAACGGCTCGGTGCTGGTGCTGGATAACTCCTCTGCCGCCATCAACTATTACGGGGCCATCAACTTCCAGGGCGGCAACGGCCAGATCGGTTATATCACCAATGACATTATGACTTTTCGCACCGCTGGCGCTGAACGTTTGCGGATTGGCAACAGCGGCAATGTGGGTATTGGCAACCCGACGCCGAGTTACAGACTCGACATTGACGGTGGCGGCAACAGTTCCGTTTTGCGTCTGGCGGGCGACAACAACCCCTTGATGACGTTTTTCGAAGGCGCCACCTATCGCGCCTTTTTGCAGGCATTTAACGACGACTTTTATCTGGCCAACCGGTCGGCGGGCAAATTGCTTTTTCGGACGACCAACCTCGACCGAATGGCGATTGATGCGGTGGGCAACGTGGGCATTGGCACGACCGCGCCGGACGCGGAATCGCGGCTGCACTTGCTTTTACCGAATTCCGTGTCGATCCCGAATTTTCAGATTCAATCGCTGCTCGGCGATAATGGCTTTGGCATCAAGTTCACCAACCCGGATGCAAACTGGTTCGTCGGGCCAAACATTGGCAATTGGCCGGACGATCGGTTCACCATCCTCGCCGATTCGAGTAACAGCGGCCTCATCATCGCCGCGAACGGCAACGTTGGCATTGATAGCGTTTCATCGGCCACGCCCTTCGCCAAGCTGACGGTGAACGGCACCATCGGGTTCCCCACCGTCTCCACCCCCGCAATGTACGTTTATCCGTCCGGCACTTCGAACCCGGAGAAGCGGCTCATCGTGCACTCCCCCGATTTCCCGGAGTACGGGCTATACTACGCGGACCTTGGGGACCAGTTTGTGATGAAGTCTGCGGCCGCGGATACGGCGCCAAGCCTGGTGGTTGATCTCGACGGCAACTGGGTCGCGATCGCAACGACTACTCCAAAGCCTGGTTATGAGCTTTCCGTGAATGGCCAGATTGTTTGCGAGGAGTTGTTGGTGGAGGATTCCGCCAACTGGCCGGATTACGTGTTCAAGGACGATTACGCGCTCCGCCCACTCGCGGACGTGGAAGCGCACATCAAAGAGAAGCGCCATCTCCCCGGCATTCCCACCGCCGCAGACGTGAAGCGCGACGGGCTCCCCATTGGCGAAATGCAAAAGCGCATGATGGAAAAAATCGAGGAGCTGACCCTTTACGTCATTGACCAGAACAAGCGCCTGGTGGCACAGGAGAAGCGCATTGAGCAACTGCAATCCCAGCTCCGGGATCGGGAGGCCAAGCCATGAAGACCGGCTGGGTTTTCACGGTCACCACCTTCAGCCTCCCGCTGGCCCTCGTTTTCAGTGGAGGGCGTTCCACGATCGCGCAAGAGGCCGCCGCCGTTGCCCGCCCATCCCTGATCGCCGCGGCCGCGGTTGCGTCGGAGGGCAAGGCGGCCTCCTTGCTGGCGAAACTTGCGGCGCGCCCCAACGTTATGCGCGCCCGAACCGTCACGCTGGATCGGGCCGCCTTTGACGGCGGCCGGATGGCCTTGCCACTGTTCCCGGATGCGGAACTCATGGCGGAGCGGAGGGACATCGGTTTCACTGGCGTGCGCAGCCGGACCTGGACCGGCCGCCTCCCCGATGGCGGAAGCGCAGCGTTCGTTATCAACGGGGACCGCATTTCCGGCACGGTAAGTTCCACCAACGGGAATTATGAATTCTTTCCCGCCGGCAACGGCGAATGCGTGCTGGTCCAGCATTTGCCCAATGGCCTCCCGGATTGCGCCGTTGGCAAAGTCACGCCGCCCCCCCGGTCCGCCCCCGCGCTGAGCGCCACCAACAAAACCGCGAATGGCGACGTCCTGTTACCTGCCGCCGGCCCGGGCGCGGGGGATCCAACGCAAGGCGACACCCCCACCGCCAACCGCGTGCGGGTGCTGGTGGCGTATACCAGCAACGCGCAAAACCTGACCAGCGTGAACCTGGGGCGCACGATGCAGGAGCACATTGATCTGGCCGTGTTGGAATCCAATCAGGGCTACGCGAACAGCGGCGTCACCCTGCGGATGGAATTGTGCTGCCTTTACCAGACCGGGTTCACCGAAACCACCGCAATCGAGAACGACGTGGACGCGTTTCAAGCGCCCGCCGATGGCAACGCGGATGAGGTCCATGCGTTGCGCGCGGACTACGATGCCGACATGTGCTGTCTCCTGGTGGACGGGCGCGATACGGACTGGTGCGGGTGGGCGTTTGGCTTCGACTACACCGCTTACAACAATATGTTCCAGGCCACAGCGTACAACTGCGCCACGGGCACTTTCACATTCGCCCATGAGTTCGGCCACACCCAGGGTTGCCGGCACAACGACGACAATAATTTGACGCCCTTTGCCTATGGCCATGGCTTCCGCAATGGCAGCAACTGGCGCACAATCATGGGTCTCGCCAACGACACCGGTGCGCCGCGGCTGAACTACTGGTCTAACCCGAACATCAATTCCCCGGTGGCCCCGTTCACGGCAATGGGGACCCCGGTCAATGGCGGTAACTTTGCCAACGACTGCCGCACCGCTCTTAATGTCGGGGACGACACCGTGATCAATCATGAAGCGACGCCCGTCAGTTCCGCCACCCCGACGGGCGACACGTTTAACAGTGACGAAGGGGCGGACAAGCTGGTAACCGGCACCCTGACGGTTGGGACGTTTACGGCTAATGCCGGTTCGCGCGTGCAATTCCGGGCCGGTACCGGTATCACACTGACGCCGGGCTTCTGGGCGCGGACCGGGAGCGACTTCCGCGCCCGGCTGGCCGGTCCGCTGGGGGATCCGCTGCCGACAGGCGATGTCCCGGCTGACCACCAACAACCGGTGGCCGCGGGGCCGGCAAATTGATCGCCCGTGCCCACAAAAACAAAACTATTTATGAAGAAAACTCTGATCATCACCGGGGGGATGGCCTTGTTGCTGACGGTTTCGGTTCTCGCCCAGTCCTACTTCATTGACTGGCACACCATTGACTGCGGGGGCGGCACGAGCACGGGCGGTGTTTACTCCGTGAGCGGCACAATCGGCCAGCCGGATGCCGGCGGCCCAATGACCAACGGACAATATTCCGTCACCGGTGGTTTCTGGGTTTTGCCACTCGCCGTCCAGGAGACCAACGCCCCGACGCTTCTGATCGTTCCGGCCGCGCCTGGCAACGCCACGATTTCGTGGACGCCGAACACACCGGGTTTCGTGTTGCAGGAGACGTGGGTGATGTCGCCGGCGAACTGGAGCAATTCTCCGAGCGGCGCGACCAATCCCATTACCGTGCCCGCGGCCTTGCCAACTAAATTCTACCGGCTGCATAAGCCTTGATGGCTCGGCACCGCATGCAGTTCAGTGGCGCTTTGGCTTCGGCCCCAACCTTTGCGGACGGTGGTTTGCCGCCGCCAGCAAAATGGATTGTTGCGCCCAGGCCACCGCCATTACGGGATTTTCGAGGACTTCAGCCGGCACTTCGTAATAACTCATCGTCATCAACTTATTGGCCCGGCCATAAGTAAACGGCTTCATGCCGCGTTCGATGAATGCCGCGCGGCCAGCGGCATCCACCTTGAAATAAAGCTGGCCCTCGGCCAAGATCGCAAAAAAGCGTGCGCCGGAGTACAGACCGTACCCGCCGAACATTGCCTTGGCGCGCAACTCTGGCAGCGCGCGCAATTGATCCAGCACAAATTCCTTGAACGAGTCGTCGGGCATTAATGTTCCGCACTGGCGTCAAACCGGCGCCAAACAATTGAACCCCAATCCTGAAACCTGCGCAATCCCGCTTGCCCGGCCCGGAGGCATTGGCTAGGGTGCAATCGTTATGGAAAGCAACACGCCACCGCCTTTCGCCGCGCCCCCGCCGCCGCCATCGCCGCCGCCCATCATTGTGCCGCCGCCGCCCACGCCGCCGCGCAAAAGTCGGGCCTGGATGATCATTTCAATCATCCTGTTCCTGCTGCTGGCGGTCAGCATGTTGGCCAATTTGGGCCGCCTGTTCGAACCCTTCACGCACATCAGCACCACCCACCAGCGATCGGGGGGGCCGCGCCTCGATGAAGTCCTGATCGAAGACAACGATGGCTCGGAAAAAATCGCGGTCATTCCCATCCAGGGGATTATCAGTGGTGATTTGGGCTCACGGGGCGGTTACAGCCTCGTGGACGTGGTGAAAGCGCAGTTGGATCGCGCCGAGGAGGACAAGAAGGTGAAGGCGGTCATTCTCAAAGTGGATTCGCCCGGCGGCGAGGTGCTGGCTTCGGATGACATCGCCCGGGCGATAACGGAGTTCCAGAGTCATGCGGGCAAGCCGGTCATCGCCGCCATGGGAAGCCTCGCGGCCTCGGGGGGCTACTACGTGTCGGCGCCCTGTGAATGGATCGTGGCGAATGAGCTCACCATCACGGGCAGCATTGGCGTGATCATGCAGGGCTTCAATTACCGCGGCCTGATGGACAAAGTCGGGCTGGTGCCGGAAGTCTACAAGAGCGGAAAATACAAGGACATGTTGAGCGGTTCGCGCGAGCCGGGCACTGTCACCCCCGAGGAGCGGGCGATGGTGCAAAGGCTGATTGACGAGACCTACGCGAAGTTCAAGAGCGTGGTCGCCGAGGGCCGCAAGAATGCGCACGATAGCAACCAGGGCGGTCAGGCGCTCGCCGCGGACTGGGCCGATTATGCCGATGGCCGCGTGCTGTCGGGCAAGGAGGCGTTCCGGTTGGGATTCGTGGATCAACTGGGCACCTTCGACGACGCCGTGGGGAAAGCCGAGGAACTCGGCAAAATCAAGGAACAGGCCAACTTGATCGAGTATCGGCAGCGCAATGATTTCGCCGAGTTGTTCAGCCTGTTCGGGCAAACCGAGTCCCGGGCGTTGAAGGTGGATCTGGGCCTCGACCTGCCCAAGCTTCAGGCCGGCCGCATGTATTTTCTGTCACCCCTTTTCTTGCACTGAAGTGAAAGGCGTGATCGTCATCACGCACCCGCTGGTGCAGCACAACCTCACGCGGCTGCGCGATGAGCGCACCGAACCGCAGGAATTTCGCCGCGTCCTCAGCGAAGTCGCGGCGCTGATGATCTACGAGGCCACCCGCACGTTCGCCACCGAAGCCGTGCCCGTCCGCACCCCGCTGGCAGCCACGCGCGGACGGAAGCTCAGTCGCGAAGTAGTTTTAGTCCCAATCCTCCGCGCGGGATTGGGGATGCTGGATTCCATTCTGCAACTCATCCCGAAGGCCCGCGTCGGCTTCCTCGGTTTGAAGCGGGAAGAGGCAACGCTGGCGGCGCAGGTCTATCACCAGAGCCTGCCCCGGGATTTAGGCCGGCACGAAGTCATCCTCATCGATCCCATGCTCGCGACCGGCGGCAGCACCGTGGCGGCGATGGCGATGCTCAAGGAACGCGGTGCGCGCCGGGTGCGCCTGGTGAATCTTGTCGCCGCCCCGGAGGGCATCCGCCATGTGCTGCGGCATTGCCCCACGCTCCGGATCTTTACAGCAGCGATTGACGACCGGCTGGACCGGCGCGGTTTCATCGTCCCCGGCCTGGGCGACGCGGGCGACCGCTTGTTCGGCGTCTGAAGTCTCTCAACCATCATTATGCAAGCATTCGCCCTCCCCTTGGCCCTCTCTCGCACCATGGGCAAGCCCGCAACGACCGGCAGGCCGGACGAGTTCACCCCCAAGCCGGTTTCGCCTTCCACCCGGCGACGACGTTCCGGCCGCCGGGGGAAAGCGCCGGAATGAGGTCCCGTGAGAATAGCCGATCAGAAACCAACCCTGCATTATCCAGCGCCATGAAACCCGACGACAATCTCCTGATGTTCGCCGACAGCGAACATGACGCAAACATGCTGTACGCCGTGGGGATGTTTGTCCCCGACCCATTCATTTACCTGCGATTGCGCGGGCGTAGCACCATCGTGATGAGCGATCTGGAGATTGACCGCGCCCGGCGGGACGCCCCGCACTGCCGCGCGCTCTCCTTGAGTAGTTACCAGGATAAATTGCGCCGGGCAGGTGTGAAATCGCCCGGGCCGGCCCACGTCATCGCCACGCTTTTGCGTGAACGCGGTATCCGCCAGGTCTGGGTGCCGCCGAATTTCCCCCTCGGACTGGCCGGTGAATTGCAGCGGTTGCGTGTTCGCGTGCGGCCGACGCACGGGAGTTGCTTTCCCCAGCGCGAACTGAAGCAGCCGGCCGAAATCAAGAAAATCAGCGCGGCGCTCATGATGGCGGAAGTGGGGATGTCGGAGGCCATGCAAGTATTGCGCGCCGCGAAGATCGGTCGGGACCGGCGCCTGGTTTATCACAACAACCTGCTGACCTCGGAAAAACTGCGGGCGGTGATTGACACGGCCATTCTCCAGGCCGGTGGTCTGGCGGCCAACACCATCGTCGCCGGGGGCAAGCAGGGCTGCGATCCGCACGAACGTGGCTTCGGGCCGTTACGGGCGCAGGAGCCGATCATCATCGACATTTTTCCGCGATCCCAGAGCACCGGCTATTTTGGCGACATCACCCGCACGGTGGTGCGGGGCCGGGCCAGCGATGGAGTGCGGCGCTTGTACGACACCGTGCGGCAGGGTCAGAAGCTCGGATTCGACAAGATTCAGGCGGGCGTGCCAACGACCGAGGTCCATCACGCGGTGCTCGGTTTCTTCGAACAGGCCGGGTACAAAACCGGCCGCCGCAATGGCCGCATGGAAGGTTTCTTCCACGGAACAGGGCACGGTCTGGGGCTGGAAATCCACGAGGCGCCGCGGATGGGTCAACACTCGACAGGCAAACTCGTGGCCGGCCAGGTGGTAACGGTCGAACCCGGGCTGTATTACCCCGATCTGGGTGGAGTGCGGCTCGAAGATGTGGCGCTGGTCACCAAAAACGGGGCGCGCAATCTAACGCAGTTCGAGAAGACACTGGAGTTGTGAGCGGCGGACGGCAGGTCATTTGCCCCCGGCGCCCGGAACTTGTGCGCGCGCCGCCGGCATCAGTTCCTTGAGTTGCCGGATGCGGACTTCGTCCAGGGGATGCGTGCGCAAGAACCAGGGCGTTTCGCCGCCCTGTTGCTGATTGAACGCCGCAAATCGTTCCCAGAATTTCACGGCCTGCTCCGGGTCGTAACCCGCCCGCGCCATGTAAAATAACCCGATGTGGTCCGCCTCGGATTCCTGGGCACGACTGTGCGGCAGTTCCGCGCCCAACTTCGTGGTGACGCCATAGGCCATCTGCGCGGCGGCTTGGAGCCGCGGATCCGAATTCGCCAGCCCGGTTCCCAACAGACTACCGCCCGTCTGAATCACCATCGCCTCGCTCATGCGCTCGCCCCCATGCCGCGCCACGGCATGCGCGATCTCGTGGCCCAGCACCGCGGCCAGGCCGGCTTCATCCTTTGTGACGGGCAAGATGCCGGTATAGACTCCCACTTTGCCGCCCGGCAAACAAAACGCGTTGGCATCCTTGCTCTCGAACAGGACGAATTCCCATTGCGCACTGGGCATGTCAGCCGCCGCGACCGCCGCAATGCGCTGGCCGACTTTTTGCACCAGCGCCTTCGCCGCGGCATCCTGGCTGATCGGCACTTGTTTCTTGGTCTCTTCGAAACTCGTCAGACCGAGCTGCATCTCCTGGCCGGGCGACATCAGATTCAACTGGGAGCGGCCCGTCACCGGCACCGTGGTGCAACCGCTCCCCAACATGGCGACCACCAGTACCTGGATCAGCGCGAAGACACACGGCAATATTCTGGCTGGATTGTGGGGACGAGCATTCATCCGTATAGCCAAGCAGATTTCCGGTGAGTTTCAATCCCGAAACAAAGACCAGCGCGGCGGCCCGCTCCCAGCCCGCTTCCGCCAAGCCTCGCCGTGAAAGGCGTTGCCGGACGCAATGAAACACCCGGACCATCCAACAGGGCGGAGCCGCTCGACCGATTCCCGTGGTAAATTTGCTTGCCGAGCAACGGCCAGGCTTTAACGTCTTGCCCGTTCATGCCGGCCAAAACCAAAAAGCTCAAAGCTGCAAAGACCCGGGACCACAGCCATCCGACGCGCGGACGGAAATCCGGGGTGATACTGCAATCGCCCGCCCATGATTCGAAGGCCCCCGGTCCGAAGAAGGGGAAGCAAGAGGCTGACACCGACACCACTTTCATGCGCAAGGGGAAAGACGAGTTCGACACCGCCTTCCTGCGAAAAATGGCCGGTGCTTCGGACACGGAGATCCTGCGCCGGGGCAAGCCCGGTCCGGACACTGCTTTCCTCCCGAAACCCAGCAGCGAACTCGACACCGCGTTTTTCAAAAAAGCGGAAACGACCGCGGCCCTGCCGGAGCGCGAGCGGGGCAGCTACGATGCGGACACCGCCATCAAGCTGTACCTCCGCGAAATCGGTCAGGTGAAACTGCTGACGCCGGAGGAGGAAATCCAGCTCGCCGCCCGCATCAAGAAGGGTGACAAGCGCGCGCGCGAACACATGATCAAGGCCAACCTGCGGCTCGTGGTCAAGATCGCCCGCGATTACGAGGGCATCGGCCTCCCGCTCCTGGATCTGATCAGCGAAGGCAATATCGGGTTGATGAAGGCGGTGGAACGCTTCGATCCGGCCAAGGGCGGCAAACTCTCCACCTATGGCTCATGGTGGATCAAACAAGCCATCAAACGCGCGCTGGCCAATCAGTCCAAGACCATCCGCCTGCCGGTTCATCTGGTGGACAAGATAGCCAAGATGCGGCGCACTGCGATGCAGTTACAGGAAGAACTTGGGCGGGAGCCGACGGATGACGAGCTGGCCGAATCCCTCCAAACCACCCCCGCGCGCATTGCCCAAATGCGCATGGCCTCGGTTCGCCCCACGTCGCTGGATGCGCCCATTGGCGACGACGAGTCGAACAGCTACTCGGAGGTGGTGCAGGACGAAAACGCCGAAACCCCCTATGAAATGCTGGAGGACAAGACCGTCACTGGCATGCTGGCGGAAATGGTCACCAGACTCGACCCGCGCGAAGCCACGATTCTCCGTTATCGTTTTGGCCTGGACGGCGGCACGGAGCGGACGCTCGAAGAGGTGGGCGAAAAATTCAACGTCACCCGTGAGCGGGTCCGCCAGATTCAGAACATCGCCCTCCGCAAGATGCGCAAGATGATCGAGAAACTGGAAGCCATGCAACGCTGACCCTGTTCCGGATGTTGAGCCCCATGAGTTCACCCCGCCCCACCGTGGCCGACATCGAGCGCGCCATTCGGAATATCCCCGATTTTCCGCAGCCGGGCATTCAATTCAAAGACATCACGCCGGTGCTCGCTGACGCCCGGCTTTTCGCCGGCGCCATTTCATTGCTGACGGAGAAATTCAAACCCGGGAGCGTGGACGCGGTGGTGGGTATCGACGCGCGGGGGTTCATTTTTGCGGCGGCGGCGGCGGTCCAACTCCAGGCGGGATTCGTGCCCGTGCGGAAGAAAGGCAAGCTGCCCTACCAGACCCACGAACAGGAATACGCGCTCGAATACGGCTCCGCAACGATTGCCATCCATGTGGACGCCCTCAAGCCTGGCAGCCGGGTACTCTTGATTGACGATCTGCTCGCGACGGGCGGGACGGCTGCGGCTGCGGCTGCGTTGGTCACCAAGCTGGGTGCACAAATTCTGGAGGCCGGCTTCCTCATCGAACTCAAGTTCCTTCGCGGCCGGGAAAAGCTGCCGGGCATTTCGATTCGTTCCCTGGTGGTGTACTGAACCGAAACCGCACCAGCGTTTCCGCTGTTGCCAACCGCGACCGTGAGTTTTACCATCGCCGCAACACATCGAAAACTACGGCCAAATATTGACCTAACTATGAAGCGTTTTGCCCTGACCCTCCTCGGAATGATCACCCTCGTCACGTCTGCCGCTTTTGCCGCAGAGTTGAAATATACGCTGGCGCCCAATTTCTTTGAGCCGAATCCAGGCAACCTGCCTTTGGGCCCCTGCCACGGCGGCGTGATCTTGGACAAGGCGGGCAACATATACGTCACCACCGACACCGAGCGGGGCATCGTGGTCTATTCATCCGCGGGCAAGTTCTTGCGCGCCCTCGGACCGACCCGGATTCACGCGTTGGAAATCCGCGAGGAAAAAGGTGTGGAGTACATCTATGCCGCACGGCCCTCCGACCACGAGGTGGTCAAACTCAAACTCAACGGCGAGCCGGAGTGGACACTCCAATACCCCAAAGAGTCGGGCCTCTACAAAGACGAAAAAGGCTTCAATCCCTGCGCCGTTACGGTCGCCCCGGACGGCTCGATCTTCGTCGCGGATGGCTATGGGTCCAATTTTGTCCTGAAGTTTGATAAAGATCGCAAGTTCGTAAAAGCCTTCGGCGGACCGGGGACGGCCGAAGGAAAGTTTCAGACCTGCCACGGCATCGGTTTGGACACCCGGCAAGGCAAACCGCTCTTGCTGGTCTGCAATCGCAACAACAACCGGGTGGAATATTGGGATCTCGACGGCAACTTTGTGAAGATCATCCAAAAGGATTTGCGCATGCCGGCGGCGGTCCACATCCGGGGGGAATACGCGGTGTTTCCCGAACTCCAAGGACGCGTCACGGTGCTCGACAAGGCCGGCAATATCGTCGCCCAAGTCGGCGACAACCCCGATGAGAAGCAACGTGCCAATTTCGGCCTCCCCCCCGACCAATGGAAGGATGGCATCTGCAATTCCCCGCATGGGGCTTCGATCGACAAACACGGCGACCTCATTGTTTCCGAGTGGAGCAAATTTGGTCACCTCCACAAATTTGTCAGTGTGAAGTGACTGGTCCGGACGGGGCGCGGGGCGGAAGAATTTCCGTTGTATTAATCTTCGCCGCCCTTATGCTGCCGGCGAATGGAATAACCTCCTAACTTATGAGCCAACCTTGCTATCACTCCAGTGTCGAAGGCGCGCAGCATGGCGCCAAGTCCCTCGCGCAATTCCTCGACTACGCCCGCAAATCCGGGGCAGCCGGCGCCCAGCCGTCCAACTACATGTTGCAGGATGGCGCCGGCTTCAAGTCCGCGAAAGAAATCAAGGACACCTTCGCGAAGGCCAAGCTCAAGCTGGACGGGGTTTCCTCCCACACGGCCTTTTGGGTGCACACCACGGCCTGGACAGGCAGCCCGACCATCCGGCCGTTCATTCCGGCGGACGTGGCCAAGAAATCACCCGCCGACATCGAACGCTGGGCGGAGGACTATTGCCTGCGTCTCATGGATCTGTGTGCCGAGCTGGGGGTCAAGATCATGCCCATGTTTTGGGGGGTGGCGTTTGGCTGGGAACTGGCCACGGGATACCCGTGGGGTTTCTGGAAAGGCGGCGATTTTGACCTGCTAAAGGAAGGCCAGGACCGGTTCGTGAAAAAGACGGGCAAGCTCCGCACCCACGCGCGCAAGCTTGGCCTCTACCTCGCCCACGAAATCCATCCCGGCACGGCCGCGATGTGTGCCGACGAATTCAACATGCTGGTGCAAATTTGCGGCGGCGACAAATGCCTGGCCGTGAATGCCGATCCTTCGCATTGCTGGGAAGGGGAGGATTGGGAAACCCGTTTCCGCAAAGTGGGGCCACGCATTTACGCATGTCACGTAAAGAACTATGTCATCCGCCGGGGGCTGCCGCTGCGGTTGATGTCCCCGAACTGGCCGGATCGCGCAATGCAATTCGTGGACATCCCGTCGGGGGACTTGAACATGACGCGCTACGTCGAGCTGCTGGTTAATGTGGGCTATCCGCAACGCTATTGCGACGTGATGGGCACCCAGACCGCCCCGCTGATCGTCGAAGCCGAAAGTGCCTACCGCGAGCTCGACGCCACCAGTGCCAATGGCATCCAATACGTGCGCGATCATCTGTGCTTCCCGCTGGCCG
This sequence comes from uncultured Bifidobacterium sp., assembly GCA_964539515.1. GTDB lineage: Bacteria > Verrucomicrobiota > Verrucomicrobiia > Limisphaerales > JADLHS01 > JADLHS01. The sequence continues at coordinate 16,009 of CAZIJO010000039.1, forward strand.
CCGGATCCTTTGAGGATGGAATGGGGGCCTGAGTAGGCTGGCGGGGGCAGAACGGAACCGTTGATTAAACACGCCGGCTGAAGGCCGCTGTGTCCTGTGGAATCAAGCCGCCATCCACGGCTGTCGGTTTTCGCTTGTTCGCGACTTCCACTGGGATAGGATTCCTCCCCGAACTAATCGTCCCTATCGCCAACTGATGGGGAGACGATTTCGGCGAGCTACAACTATGACTGACCGGTCTATCATCACCTCCCCGCCGCCGGCCCATCGGCGTGGAACGTTGCTGATTGTGGATGACGAAGATGGCCCCCGGGAATCGCTGCGCGCGATTTTCAAGGATGATTACGAACTCCTGATGGCCGCGGACGGTGCCAGCGCGATTGAACTCGTGCAGCGGAACAAGGTGGATGTCGCCGTCCTGGACATCCGCATGGCGGGCATGTCCGGCGTGGATGTGCTGGAGCGCATCAAATACATCGATTCCTCGATTGAGGCGGTCATGATGACCGCGTTCGAGACCACGGAGACGATCCGGAAGGCGCTGCGCCTGCGGGCGTGTGATTATCTTAACAAGCCGTTTGAGGTCGCCGACATGCGCGCGGCCGTGGCCAATGCCATGCAACGGCGGTCGTTCGACACGGAAATCCTCACCAATACCGAGAAACTCCAGGCGCTGCTGAAGGAATTGCAGGAGCAAAAAATGGAAGGCCAGCTGGCGCGAACCCGCAGCGACATCTACGCCAGCATCATTCACGACATCAACGGCCCGCTCACCGTCATCTCCGGGTTTCTCCAACTCCTCAACCAGCGGATCGGCAAGGCCACCACGCTGGGCGAGGAGGACGTGGACTTCGTCAAGGACCGGCTGCGCACGATGACGCGGCAGGTCACGAACTGCATCGAGATTTCACGCCGTTACCTGGGTTTCCTGCGGAAGCAGCCCGCGGATGTGGCGCGCGTAGGCGTCAACCAGTTGCTGACCGACCTCGGCCATTTGCTGCGGTTACATCCGAGTTTGCAGAACAACCAGTTCGCAATTCAACCGCTGAGCCAGGACATCGGCGTAAAAATGAACGGGACCGATCTCATCCAGATGTTGTTGAACCTGGCCGTCAACGGCTTCCAGGCCTCGGCGCAACCGCATCGGGTGGACATCACCGGGGAATTGCTTTCCGAACCGATCGACCTGACCCGTTTCAAGGACGGACCGGAAACCCGGTTGCTCAACGTCGAGAATTTTCTGAACACCGCTCCGCTGGTGCGGTTGAGCGTAGGGGACGACGGACCCGGGATTCCTTTGGATGTCCTGCCCAAGATTTTTGAGGCCTACTACACCACCAAGGACGCGCGCCATGGAACGGGCCTGGGGTTGAACATCGTCCAGCGACTCGTCCGGGAAGGCGGCGGGGCCCTCCAGGTCGTCACGAAGCCGGGAACGGGGACCACTTTCAACGTGTTTCTACCCGGCGCCCCCCTGGCCAACTAATCCCGCCTGCCGGCATGAAGAAGATTATTCTGGTGGACGACGATGCGCTGGTTCGGGCGCTTTACCATCGCAAGCTCGAACAAGCCGGCTTCGAGGTGTTCCTCGTGGAGAACGGTTTGCAGGCGATCCAGTTGCTCGACACGTTTACCCCCGATCTGGTGTTGCTGGACCTGATGATGCCCAAGCTCTCCGGCGAAAGCGTGCTCCGTTTTATCCGCTCCCACCCCCGACTGGCCCGCTTGCCGGTCGTCATTCTAACCAATGCCTACATGAGTGAACAGGCACGGGTGGTCAGCAACCTCGGAGTCGAGCGCGCCATCATCAAGGCCGAGTGCACCCCGGAGAAGATGCTGAAAACCGTCAGCCAGATCCTCGGAGTGACGTTGCCGTCGGCCGGCTCCCAGACGGCCGGCGAACGCCCGCCTTCCGCCGAAGCGCCGAGCGCCGCCCAGGGGCATTTTCTGGTGCACACCGAGAGTCGGATCCGTGAACTGCTCGAACTCTGCCGGGAGTTCCAAATGGGGCCAGAATCCGCAGTGCACTCCGGCAACCTCACTGAACTTTACGGTCAGACGCATTACCTGACCGCGGCGGCCGGTCTGGCCGGCTGCTACGACCTGGCGCTGATGGGCGGCGCGCTGGAGGCGATGCTGTTCGAGTTGGTTGAAAAACCCCAGCTGATCAACTCGTCCACCGCGCGCACGGTTGGCTCGGCGGTGGAATATCTTGCCCGGCTGTTCCGGGACGCCCGCACCACCCGGCGCCCGCAGAGCCTGACGGGGGCGGTGCTCATTGTGGACGATGACCCGCTCGCCAATCGCAATGCCCAAGCGGCACTGAGTCGAGCCAAACTCCGCGCCATCACTACGGAGAATCCCCTGGAGGCGCTGGAGCTGGTGAATCAGACCCGCTTCGAACTGTTCCTGTTGGACATCGAAATGCCGCACCTCAACGGGTACGAACTGTGTCGCAAGATCCGTTGCCTGCCAGGCTACGAAACAACGCCGGTTATTTACATTACCGCCCACAGTGATTTTGAGAGCCGTTCGAAGAGCATTCTTGCGGGCGGGAACGACCTGATCGCCAAGCCGATTTTTCCCATCGAACTGGCGGTCAAAGCCGTGATGCACCTGATTCGAGGACGAACTGCGGCCCCGGAGCCGGTGGCACGGTAAACCGCCCGCGCGAATTGGTGAGCGGATTTCTTTGCGCTTGGCGCCGGAATCTCGCAAAGTCTCGTCCAGATGGGAGAACCTAAACCATGTTGGCTGTATTGACCGGCCTCGCGGCAGGCGCGCTGCACGTATTGAGCGGGCCCGATCACCTGACGGCGGTGGCCCCTCTGGCAGTGCGACGACCGCACCGTTCCTGGCAGCCCGGCCTGCGCTGGGGCCTGGGCCATTCGGCCGGGGTGGCCTGCGTGGGACTGCTCTCGCTCTGGCTGCGGGACCTGATCCCCGTCGCGTGGCTTTCCTCCTGGGGCGAACGGCTCGTAGGGGTGGTGCTGTTCGGCATCGGCCTGTGGGCGATGCGGATCGCGCTGCGGCAGAATGTTCACGAGCACGAACATGAGCATGGGGGCGAAAGTCATGTTCACATTCACCTCCACCACGCGCCGGCCGAACATCAGGCGCCGGAGGCGCATCTGCATACCCACGCTGCCTTCGGCATCGGTACGTTGCACGGGTTGGCCGGCAGCTCCCATTTTCTCGGCGTGCTGCCGGCCCTCGCATTTCCTACCAAGTCACAAGCAACCGCATATCTCCTCGCCTTCGGCGTGGGCACGGTGTTCGCTATGGCCGCGTTCTCGTGGGGCATCGGCTGGCTCACCGCCCGCTTTGCCGTCCGGGGCGTTCATGTTTATCGCGGCTTGATGGGTGTCAGCGCGGTTGCCGCGATGGGCGTGGGCGGCTTCTGGCTGGCGACGAGTTTTCGCTGATCGGCCGTGCGGTTCGGCGCCTGACAATCACGGCCCGGCCAGAAACGCCCCGGGCAATAATTCGGAAACGGAAAACTCCCGGATCACCTGGGGCCGCCGGCTGTCGGCAACCAGGACCTTCGCCCGCGCCGCATACTCCGCCAACAATTGCCGGCACGCGCCGCAGGGCATGGCGCCGCCGTCAGCCCGGGCGACGACCGCCACGGCAACAAAATCGTTCTCCCCGGCGGTCAATGCCTTGAATAGCGCCACGCGCTCGGCGCAACAGGTCAAACCATAGCTCACGCTTTCCACGTTGGCCCCAGCGATGATCTTGCCGGACCGCGTCAGGAAAGCAGCGCCCACCTTGAATTTTGAATACGGGGCGACCGCCCGCTCGCGCGCCCGCAGCGCCGCCGCCATCAAACGAGCGGCGGGCAACCCCGGCCACCCGGTCCGGACTTTCCGTTTAGCGGTCATTTTGCCCCTCCTTCGTTCCAATCGGTCTGTCCATAAAACCTGGCAAACGTGGCAAGCAAGTTCGCGGCTTTCGCTTTCACACGCCCGGCCACCGCCAGCACCTCGGCATGCGCGAGCGGCGCCGGGCTGATGCCGGCGGCGGGATTGGTGATGCACGACACCGCCGCGACCCGCAGGCCGCACTGGCGCGCCACAATCGCCTCCGGCACCGTGCTCATGCCCACCGCATCCGCCCCGAGCCGGGCATACGCGCGGACCTCGGCGGGGGTTTCATAAGTTGGCCCGCTGACGGCGAGATAAACGCCGGAATGCAGTCTGGTTTTGGCAGCCCGGCCCGCCCGACGCAGCAGCCCGCCCAGCTGTGGATCATAAACCTGCGTCAAATCCACAAAAGCAGGCCCGTGGGAACTGGATTCGCCGCGCAATGGATTGACGCCCATGAAATTGATGTGATCCGTCAACACCATGAAATCACCGGGACGAAAACTTGGGTTTATTCCGCCGGCCGCATTGGTAAGCAACAGGGCACGGACGCCAATTTCCGCGAGCGTCCGGATGGGAAAGGTCACGCGGTCCATTGCATTCCCTTCATAAAAATGGGCCCGTCCGCTCACGACGACCACGGGCGTACCACCCAGCCGGCCGAGGATCAATTCACCGGCGTGCCCGCTGACGCCAACCGGGGGAAAGCCGGCCAGTTTCGGGTAGGGAATACGCCGTTCGATTGCCATCGCCGCCACCGCGTGATGAAAACCGCTGCCCAGTTGAAGCGCGAGCACTGGACGCATGGAGGAAAGCTTTTTAATCTGCGCCGCCGTGATTCGGGGATCGGTAGTTTTCATGTGGTTCGCGATGAACGCATTAAACCGCATTTGCCGCTGGGCAAAAGCCAATTCGCCACCCGGCCGCCCCAAAAAAAGACTTGTCCTCCGGAATATTGTTACCGAAACTAAACTCACTATGAAGAAATTGTTCTCATTCGTCGCAATGTTGGCCTTGGTAGGCATGGTTCTGGTGACCGGCTGCAAACAGGAAGAGTCAGCCCCACCGGCCCCGGTTCCTCCGTCCACAAATGCTCCAGCGGCGCCGTAATCGGCCGCGCGAAAATGTTGTAATCACGCAAACCGGGCTTCGGCCCGGTTTGTCTTTTTCCGGGGCACCTTCGCTACCCCGGCTCGCAACTTCTCCTTGGATTTTTTTCCGCCGAAAATAGAATGCCGCCGTGAAACCAACCCTCCCCCTTCTTACCCTGCTGGTCGCGCTCCTCGCCGGCTGCGGCCAGAAGACCGGTGCGCCGGCCAAAACCGATTCCGCCTCGGGCCCCACCGATTACTTGAAGTCCGCCGCCAAGGCCCAGAAAACCGCCGTGAAAGCCGTGGACACCGTCGCGCTCAACAAGGCCATCGAGATGTTCTATGTGCAGGAAGGGCGTTTTCCAAAAGATCTGGATGAGGTGGTGGCCAAACAGTTCATCGCGGAGATCCCGCCCGCGCCCGCCGGAATGCAGATCATTTACGACGCCAAAGCCGGGCTGGTCCGACTGGAAAAGGAATAAGCCTGATTCACCCCGCGCGGGGATGATTCACCGCCCGCCGAAAAGGCGCAGGAAATTGTCCTCTACCTGGGTGGCCAACCGATCCACGGCCACTCCACGCAGCCTCGCGCCGAATTCGTACACGGCCGCAAGATTGGCGGGATGATTCAGCGCCTTACCGCTCGCAGCCTCGGTGAGCTGGTAGATTCTCGCCGCGCCTATCACATCGCGCTCGCCTGTCCTCGACCCTTCCGGCAGGAGCTGATCTGGCGCGTCGGTTTCGATCAACAACCGCTCGGCGGGAACGCACTGAAAGGTCTGCCTCTGCCTGACCTTCCGCTCGTGCGCGAAATACCCGGGCAGGGAAAAATATGCGCCCAGATCGGCAAATGACCGGACCATTTCCGTCGAACCACCGTAGCTGTGCAGCAGGAAACCACGGGCCGGTCTCGGCTCGGACCGGAGTATTTCCCACAGCCGGCCCCACGCCTGCAAGCAATGGATGCTCACTGGCAGATTCCGCTCGGCGGCCAGCCGCAGTTGGGCGATGAACACTTCCTCTTGACCGTCGTATGACAAACCAGGTTTCCAGCGATCCAAGCCGATCTCGCCCACCGCGGACGGGACTTCGTCGAGAAAATGCACCAGGTTTTTCCGCCAGTCCGCCGTACGTTCGTGGAGGTACCACGGATGATATCCAAAGCTGGGGATAATCTGGATACCAGCCGTCCCACCCGCTGCGGCCGGGAGAGCCGCGCGCCTCGCAAGCGCCAGCACCTGGGGCCAGTCCGCTTCGCACGAACCGTTCACCACCATGGCCACCACGCCCGATTGCGCGCAATCAGTCAGCAATTCATCCTGCCGCCCCCCAAAGCGTTCGTCCTGCAGATGATTGTGCGCGTCGTAAAGTCGCAGGCTCATGCCGAGCCAAGTTTAGATTCGGATGATGGGGAACGCCAATGCCAGAATGCTGCAGCGGCGACAGAATCCACCCTTAGCTGAAATGATTCAGGATCAAAATCCCGCCAAAAACCAGGCTCGACAGGCCATTCCCCCAAGAATAGTTTCACCCTATGAATCTCCAAAGCCGGCGGGACTCACCACCCTCTGATCAAGCCATCGCAATCCGCACATCGTGAGAGTGACATGCACATGGTGTCCGGCGGTGATTGCGCTTGCCTTGTGGCTCGCACCGGGCGCGAGCGTCGCCGCTGAGCGCCGGGAGTGGGTCACATTCACCAATTGCCAGTACGTCGCGACCAAGGATTGTGATGGAGACAGCTTCCGGGTTCGTTCCGGCACCAATGAGTTCACCGTGCGGCTTTACTTTGTGGATGCTCCCGAGACGAATCTGCGCTATGCCGAGCGTAGCCGGGAACAGGCGGAGCATTTCGGTATCACGCTCGAAGAAACCGTTCGGGCCGGTGTGAAAGCCCGCGATGTGACGCGGGATCTTCTGCGCGAGCCGTTCACCGTCCGGACCCGCTGGGCCAGCGGCGCCGGTGGCGGTCGCGAACCGCGCTATTATTCCTTTGTCGAGATCGGCACGAACAGCCTGGCGACACTGCTGGTAGCTCAAGGCTGGGCGCGCACCAAAGGCGTCACCGCGGCCCTACCTGGACAGAATTCCAAGGATTTTGCCGCGCGGTTGCGTGCGCTGGAGGCGGAAGCGCAAGCGAAGCGTCTTGGCATTTGGAAGAATTCCGCGGACCGAACGCCAGCGACCCAGTAGGCTCCGGCGGTCGCCGGCCCGCATTCCCGTCGGCCCGACCACGGCCACCCTTGCATCATCTAGGAACGGCTCTCCTCCCAAGTCCCAGCTGCCGTGCAGCGAGGGGTGCTCCAGCCGACGCTCGACGCTATCGCTGCCGGCCGGAGTTTTGCTTTTGTGAGATTCATCCCGACCTTAAACTGCGCGCGTGACAGTGCTCGAGGTCATTCAAAAAAGTACGGAGTTCCTGGGCCGGAAAGACGTGGATGCGCCGCGCCTGCAGACGGAATTGCTGTTGGCGCACGTGCTCAAGCTGCCGCGCATGAAGCTTTACCTGAACTTTGATCGCACCCTGTCCCCGGCGGAGCTGGACGCGGTGCGCACCCTGGTCCAGCGGCGCGGCCAGCGCGAGCCGCTTCAGCACATCGTCGGCTCGACTTCATTTTGCGGACTGGAAATGGCCGTCAATCGCAATGTCCTCGTGCCGCGCCCGGAAACCGAACTGCTCGCCGAAGCGGGTTGGAAGTTCCTCGCGTCGCTCAGCTCTCAACCGTCAACCGCACTGGACTTCGGCACGGGCAGCGGGTGCATTGCCATTGCCCTCGCGGTCAAGTGTCCGGCGGCGCACATCGTGGCGTTGGATGCTTCGAACGAGGCCCTCTTGGTGGCAACCCAAAATGCCAAACACCATGGCGTGAGCGAACGCATCGAGTTTCGGCCGGGCGATGGTTTTGCGGCGCTCTCTGGTCCTGAGCCCCAGGGATGGGCTGGGCATCCCGGTAAGCCAAAACCGCCATGCCCCGGCGGTTCGCCGGGGGTCGCGCCGCATCCGGCCGACCGGAAGTTCGATCTCATCGTCAGCAATCCGCCGTATATTCCCAGCGCCGAGATTGCGACCCTGCAAACCGAGGTGCGCGACTTCGACCCGCGCGCCGCGCTGGATGGCGGTCCGGACGGACTGGACTTCTATCGCCTGTTCGCGGCGCAAGCGGCCGCCTGGCTCCGACCGGGCGGCAAGATCATGCTCGAATTCGGCGACGGGCAAGCGGCGGCGATCCAGAAACTTTTTGCCACTCAAGACTGGGACGTAGAAGCAGTGCAGTCCGATTATACCCAACGCGAGCGCTTCCTCATTGCCCGGCGGGTGCAAAACTAAAAAGGCCACATGACAGATTGGAAATTCCAGGCCGCCCCTTGCCTGCTGCATTTTGCGTTTCCGCCTATTGCAGCTTGATTTCCAGTCCTTTCAATTCGTTTCCGTGCGGAGAAATTGAGTTCCCGCCGTCACGATCAGCTCGACCTGCGGGAGGGACGCCGGCAACAGGCAAAAATCCCCGGCCCGCAAGACCGGGGTTGAGCCATCCTGGATCCGCACCTCTCCGGCGACTACACCGATGAGCTGCATGCGCGACGCCGCCAAGGAAATGCGGTCGTCCCCTTGCGCGCGAAACAATTCCACTTTGAAAAGGGGGTCACAGACCAGTTGACGAACGAGGCAATTGGCCACGCGGACTTCCGCGCCGCCGGCCAGGGTGGGTTCAAAGTCGTTGAAGTCAATGCTCGCGAGTGATTGCGCCACGTGCAACTCGCGCGGCCGTCCATCGAGCCCGGCGCGGTTCCAGTCGAAGACGCGATAGGTGGTGTCGGAGTTCTGTTGGATCTCAAAAATCACCAATCCGGCCCCGATGGCATGCACCCGGCCGCTCGGCAGGAACATGGCGTCGCCCGCCTGCACCGGCAGGCGGTGAAAGCACTCGGCCACCCGCCCGTCCTGGATGCGGCGTTCGAAATCCGCGCGGGTGACACCTGATTTCAAACCGACGTAGAGTTCCGCGCCGGGAGCGGCCTCGGCGATGAACCACATCTCCGTTTTCGGCTCCCCGTGAAGCTCCACGCTCCGGGACGCGGGTGGGTGCACCTGAAGCGAGAGTTTGTCTTGCGCGTCGAGCAGCTTGATGAGCAGGGGAAACCGTCCGCCTTCCAGCCGTGCATCGCCGAGCAATTCGGTGTGGCGATTCTCCACCAGCCAGTGCAGATCCTTGCCCGCGAGCGGACCGTGCGCAACCACGCTGGCGTCCCCCGGACGATCGCAGATCTCCCACGATTCGCCGATCGGCACGTCACTGGGGAGCGCTTTGCCGTAGAGCCGCGCCAGGCTGCGTCCGCCCCAGACGCGCTCCTTGAAGATCGGGTGAAATGTCAGCGGGTAAAGCGGCGGCATGGCTGATTTCCAATCAAACGTCCGATCCGCAACCGAAGCGGCTCTTTATGTCCCAACCGCGGGTGCGCGGCGATGTCATCCGGCCGGCGCAGCGTGGGCGGCGCGACGGGGAGTTTTGCGCGTGGCATGCTTTTCGACGGGCGGCGGGGCTTTCTCAAGGTAATGACCGTGGGCACGAAATTTTTCGTAACGCTGCTTGAGCCGCGCCGGGCCCGGCAGGGCGAGCAGTTCATTGAGGTTGCGGATGAGTGCCGCCTTCACGGCGGCGGCAGTGGCGGCGGGGTCCGTGTGGGCGCCCCCGAGCGGTTCCGGGACAATTTCGTCCACCAGCTTGAAGCCGAGCAATTCATTCGCCGTGATCTTCAGGGCGGCGGCGGCCTTCGCGGACGCGGCGCGGTCCTTCCACAAAATCGCGGCGCAGCCTTCGGGGCTGATCACCGAGTAATACGAGTTCTCCAGTATCAATACGCGATCGGCCACGCCAATGCCCAGCGCGCCGCCCGAGCCGCCTTCGCCGATCACGATGGCGATGATCGGCACGTCCAACATCGTCATCTCGCGCAGATTTACCGCGATGGCTTCGGCGATGTGGCGTTCCTCGGCGCCCACCCCGGGGTAGGCTCCAGCGGTGTCAATGAGCGTGATGATGGGCAGGCCGAATTTGTCGGCGAGCCGCATCAATCGCAGCGCCTTGCGGTAGCCCTCGGGATGGGCCGAGCCGAAATTGCGGAGGATGTTTTCCTTTGTATCGCGGCCCTTCTGTGTGCCGAGGACGACGACGCGGTGTTCGCCGAGCCGGGCGAAGCCGCCAACCATGGCACGATCTTCCGCAAACAACCGGTCGCCGTGCAACTCCTGGAAGCCGGTGAACGTGGATTGGAGATAGTCGAGCGTGTAAGGGCGTTTGGGGTGACGGGCGAGCTGAATGCGCTGCCAGGGCGTGAGGTTGGCATAAACCTGCCGGCGCGTCTCCTCGAGCTTGGCCTCAATCTGGCGGATTTCCTCTTCCAGGCTGATCCCCATGGCGTGCGTTTCGGGGTGCTGACGAAGCTCGTCCAACTTGTGTTGCAGTTCGAAGATCGGTTTCTCGAAATCGAGCTGATGTTTCATGCAACGCGAGTCTAGGCGAGCCCTGCGGGGCAGGCAACGGCGAATTCCCACGGCCTTTGCCGGTCTTTCGTTTTTGCGGGGTCAATGGTCCGGCCAGTTTGAGCCCAGCCATACAAACTGCCCGAGACGCACGTCGGACCGCAGGCTCGGAAGAACGGCATTCAACGGCGGTTCAATAAGGCAACGCCGCGGCATTGGCCGCTGAGACCACCAGGAATTCCTGCTCAAACCATCCCCGCAATGTCGTCGGCGATTTGCCGGCCGGGAGCGAGCGTTCACTCTGAGGAACAATCGCGAGATGAATCACCTGCGATTCCACGAGCTTGCGGTAACCTGGAACGCAGGCGGAAGCGACGATAACTTTGACACCACTCTGCTTCAGCGTGGCGTAATCTTGGGGAGACAGCTGGGGAAATGCACAAAATAAAACCACCGCGCCGGCATTCGAGTGGCTTTTCAGAGCTTGGAGGAATTGATCCACCGGCACCGCGCCACCGGTGGCCATGCGTTCCATGGGAGTCAGTTTGAAATTCACCGTGGCCGCGATCGACATCGCCTTGTTTTTCTTAAGGGTGTCTTGGAAGGACCGGAGTTGTCCCTCGACCGCGGTGTTTTGGGCATCACTGGTGTCGGGACTGATCACCAACACCGAACCCGCGTTTCCGAGCAGCTTGGTGGTCTCCTCCGCCGTTCCGGCACCCAGCGCCCGGTAAGGGCTCAGATCGAAGTTCTGGCCGCCGGACTGCCCGCGATAAATCCATGCGACCGCCCCGGCAATCACCAGAATTGCCAGCACCGCGAACAGCTTATCTTTTGTCATGCCGGGTTAAGCCTTCTGGCCGGAGACCGGAGCCCAAACTTCCCGATTCGGATCGCTCATTCAAGATCCCACATCCATCGTGGATCATTCCTCCCGTTGCCGCCAAAACTGCTGGAGCCGGTCGCGGTGCCGCCGGCTGCGGTTTTGCCGGGGTAGTGCTGTAATCCTATGGCACTTACTTTGATTGCCTGCGCATGGCCATCTACATAACCCGTGTTGCACCTTCCATTGTGACGATTTACCGGGCGTTGGGGAGAACTGTCGTAATAGCCTTGGTTGATCGGTGTGCGCCAATAAGGCCGCAAATCACCTGGCGTGGCGACCCATTTGTCAGGGTCCTTTTCAATCCAATTGGCAATCAGTCCGAAATCGACGAAAGGAAGCGTCTCAACCGGCCGTTTGATTTTGGACAGTTTAGTGGGCGGATGAGACCTCGGGTCCGCCGCCCACCAGGTGAGTTCAGGATGCCCCCCTGCAATGCCGAAAGTAGCTTGCTGTGCGCTTGGGCATTTCATGACGTTGGTCGTTTGAACATAGGGTCGAAGCAAATCCACCCACCAAGTGACGCCATCTGATGGAATGAATGAACCAGCCGGGGCATTCGCAAACAAATATAAGGCGACCATGTCGTCATTGTTGTCGGACGAATACATATCGTAACCCAAAGCCAGCTGTTTGATGTTGCCCTGGCAATTGATGCCCCGGGCCTTTTCCTTGGCTTTGCTCAAGGCGGGCAACAGCATGGCCGCCAGGATGGCAATGATGGCGATGACCACCAGCAATTCAATCAACGTGAATCCCGCCGGTTTCCCGGTCGCACGCGGTTGGTTTAATAGCTTCATAGATCTGCCAAAGGCCGGACATCCACGGCACGTCTGCTTCAAGTGAAATTCTTGATTAATCGGTAGCCCGCCGGCTTTGATTTGGCAAGCCTGTTTACGGACTTTGCCAAAGAACATTTTATCGCAGCCCAAAGCGCCATCCTGATTTCAGTTTCCCCTGCCCGCCCATCCCCCGATTGAGAATCATCTCCCACGAAGACTGAAAAAGATTCCATTCGGCAGCCAAACGAAGTAGGAGAAACCCCATGACCATGATCGTCGCTACCAAGCTTCGGAGAAGGAACCCGGCGCACCGGACCGGCTGGAGGACTTTCATCTGGGCGGCTTTGCCGGGATTGATGCTTTGCTTTGTGCAAAAGGCCCCAGCCGCCGCGGCCGAGTTCCGGGTCGCGCCGTTCGAGGCGGACATCACGATTCCGATCGGCCATGCTTGCATGGGCGGCGGGGTGGCCGATGCAAAGCAGATCCTGGATCCGCTCTTCGCCAAAGGCTTTGTGCTTTTGGGGGCCGGCGATCCCATCGTGGTTGTGGCCCTGGACTGGTGCCAGTGCAATAACGATTCCTACGATCGGTGGCGGGCCGGGCTGGCCGGTGCGGCGGGCACGCGCGCCGATCGCGTCATGCTCGCCACCGTGCATCAGCACGATGCGCCCATTTGCGATCTCACTGCGCAACGATTACTCGATGAGCATGGGCTTCAAGGCTGGAATTGCGATCCCGGCTTCCATGAGCAGGCGGTGCAGCGGACCGCGGCGGCGCTGGCTCGCGCGCTAAAATCCCCCCGCCGCGTGACCCACGTCGGCACCGGTCAGGGCCGCGTTGAACAACTGGCTTCCAACCGGCGGGTGGTGCGGCCCGATGGCAAAATCACCTGGGAACGCGGAAGCGCCAGCGGTGATATTTTCGGGGCACCGGAAGGCGAAATTGATCCCTGGCTCAAGACCATCAGCTTTTGGGATGGCGACCAGCCGGTGCTCGCCTGGAGTTGTTACGCGATACATCCCATGAGCTACTACGGGAAGGGCGCGGTCTCGGCAGATTTTCCCGGGATGGCACGGGACCGACGGCAAAAGGACGATCGGCAAGTGTTTCAAATTTACTTTACGGGTTGCGGGGGCGACACCACCGCCGGCAAGTACAACACCGGTGCGCCAACCAACCGACCCGTGCTCGCGGACCGGCTCTATCAGGGAATGGTGGCGGCATGGCAGGCCACAAAAAGGCAACCCCTGCGCCAGATTGATTACCGGGTCGCGAAATTGCATCTCCCCGCCCGCGACAGCGGTGATTTCACGGTCGCCGCGATGCAGTCCACCCTGGCAAACACGAACGCCACGCGGTGGAAACGCATCTCGGCTGCGCTCGGATTGAGCTGGCGGCAACGCGTGGCCGCCGGCCGGCCGATCGATGTGCCCTGCGTTGATCTCAACTCCGGGGCCACCCAGTTTGCGGTTTTGCCGGCGGAAAGTTTCGTCGGCTTCCAACTGGCCGCCCAGCGGCTTCGGGCCGAAGCCTTTGTGATGGTCGCCGGCTTCGGCGACGGGGCGCCCGGCTACCTTCCCACTGACCGCTGCTGGCGCGACGGTTACGCCGACGATTATTGCTGGGTGACGCCGATGACGGGCGAGTTCATTATGGAAGCCCTAGCCAAGGCGATGGGCTTGCCGACCCGGTAGCCTGTCAAAGCTCGACACCGGCGGGTTTGAGCGGGAAGCGAGTGGGTGATGGATCTGAGGGGATCCCGGAAATCGCGATTGACGATTGAGATGCCCGGCCTAAGTTAGCGCAAGCCATTTATGAAAAGTTCATTTGCGACAAAGCTCCGTCCGAGCCCTGTGCCGTCAGTGACCCAGCGCGGCTTCACTTTGATCGAACTGCTGGTCGTCATCGCCATCATTGCGATCCTGGCCGCCATGCTGCTGCCCGCCCTGTCCAAGGCAAAAGAGAAAGGCCGGCGCACGGCCTGCCTGAGCAACATGCGCCAGGTTGGCCTGGCGCTCCAGATGTATGAGCAGGACACGCGAAAACTTCCACCCAAGCGCCATCCGGTGGGGGACTTCAACAACCCGGCCATCCCGAACAACGAAAAGAACGTCTTGAACGTGTTGATTCCCTATCTCGGGACCAAGTCCGGCCTGTTTTCGCCGGCGGTGTATAATTGTCCGTCCCTCAAACCACATCCAAATCCGGTTTATGCCCCGACCCTTTACAGCAGCACCGGTCTGTCGGCGAACACGGTACCCTTGGGTCGGCCAATAACAGCCGTTCCCCGTCCGGCTGCCATCATCCTCATGCAGGAGGCTTGGTCCCTCTCCCACAACCTGTGGAATCAGCCCGAGCCAAACCAACGGGATGAGCAATCGCTGGAAGGGATTCGACCGACCACCTATCATGAATGGCACATGTGGGCCAGCATGAGCACCCATGAATCCTTCATCACTCCTTATCTGCGCGAGAATCTCTCCAATGTTCATGACGAGGGGGGCAACCTGGTCTTTGTGGATGGTCATGCCGAATACAAGAAATACCGGAAGCTGCGAAGCGGCGATTTTGGTTTGACGCCCGATGAGCTTTATCAGCCTACCACCGCGCAGACCGGCAAAAACTGGTTCCCGGCATTTTAAAGTTCGAAACCGCGAACGAAGGCCGTATGAAAACTGTCCGGAATCGAATCCAAATCGCCTGTCTGCTGGCCGGGGCGATCGCCGCCGCGGGAATGACTGGGTGCGGTAGAAAGTCTGACCGGCCGGCCGCCGAACAGTTGCAGCAGAGCTTCGAAAAGGCCGACCCCACCACCAAACAGGAGATTTCCCAGGTCAGTTCGGCCTTCCAGGCCGGCGACTACACGCGAGCGATCACCGTCATGGACCGGGTGGTGCAAATGCAACCCATCGACGCGGCGCAGAAACAAGCGGTGGACGCGCTCATCATTCAAACCCGCAAGGCGTCGCAGCGGGATCCGAAACTTAATACCCCCGAACTGTATAAAGCCACCGAAGCATTGATGCTTCGGGTACACGGAGAAAACTAGAACAGACCCGAATGGGGGATGACGCGGCGATGCGCTCGGCAAATTTCGCGGCTCCAGCCGGCAACCCCGGAGTTGGCGATGCTCGAATGTTGGGCGATTCGGTTTGCCTAAACCGGCCGGAAAGTTTAATTCCACCCCGCATAACCGCAATTTTCCCAACCCGCAACTCACCATGAAAAAATCGCACCGCCGACACGCAACCGTGACCTCCATCCTCCTCGCCGCCGCGCTGACGACATTGGCGGCCGATCAAAATATCGGTGTCGGGGCGAAACCCCTGCCCGGGGCCGAGCAACTCCTGGACGGTTCACGGGCTTTGCTCGATGCCAAATGGACCTATTGGATGGGGCCGGGCTTCAAATCCGCCCTGCCCATCAAATGGAAAATCGTGGACGATCCCGTGGACCAAGGCACGGTGATCATGACCGACGATCGCGCGGCGGATGGAGGCAAATACGGCGCCGCGGATATCGTCACCAAGAAGGCCTATCGCGATTTCCGGCTGCACATCGAATTTCTGATCATGCAGCCCGGCGGAAACAGCGGGGTTTACCTCCAGAACCGTTACGAAATCCAGGTCCTCGATGGCGACAAGACCAAGCACGGCATGGGGGCGGTGATCAATGAAACCGAGTCGCCGTATCATGCCTACAATGGCGTTGGGAAGTGGAACGCCTACGACATCGTGTTCCGGGCGGCGCGCTTCAAGGACGGCAAGCTGGTCGAGAAACCCCAGGTATCCATGTATTTCAACGGGATCAAGGTTCACACCAACCAGACCATCAACCAGGTTTGGGGCGGACCGAACTCCGGTCTCGACGGCGGGAACGACGACGGCAAGGGAATCACCGACACGCCGGGCGGCCTCAAGCTGCAGGCCGAAGGTCATGATGTGCGTTACCGCAACGCGTGGATCAAGGAGCTGGACTTGAAAGAAGCACGCACAGATTTCTGAAACGGTCTGCACGATGCGGTGCTGGCAAGACGTCGCAGCCGCTCGATGAGCCCCTCCACTCCCGGGCGTCCCCGTCCCTCCCCTATTCGATGGCAGTGAGGGAGTTGATTCGATTGCGGCCTCAAACGCGATATGCCTTGGCTTTGATTTCCGACGACATCGTTCCGACCCAAGTCACAAAAGGAAAATTCCCGTCACTGCCGACTTCGTAGGAGTTCCTGCACTGCCTCGGCTGTGCGGCCCGTTGCCTGCGCCACGCGTTGAACGTATTCCTCGTCACCGACCAGACGCGGAATCGCCCGGCACTGGGTCTCCGCCTCGGGATGCCGCCAGAGGTTCGGAAAATCACGGCATTGTTGCGGTTTAACGGATTGAACGGAGCAATCGTTGCCGACGAGAAAAACACAGGCGCCGCTGGGCTTTTCCTGCAAGGCCAGCCCCCGGCGATCCTCCGCCAAGCAGGTGAAGCGCTGGATGAACTTGTATTCGTCCAGTTCCAGGAAGTCCGCAAGCCGCGCAATCTCGGCATCCGTCAAGCGCACCTGCCCCGGCCAGCGACAGCAGGCCGTGCAGCGTTGACATTCGTGGAAGATCGGCACGGGCGGACAATAGCGGGACCCTCGGCCCCTGCCAAGAAGCGGCCACTGTCATCCCTTTCCGATCTCCGACCTTGACCCTGAACTCTTGCCCCCTCCGACTCATCCGACTCCGGATTTTCGCTTCTTGCCAACAGCCCGCCCGTGAAGAAGACTGCCGACACCAACAACGGCACGCTCCGCATGACCACCACCCAGTCAGCCGTCTGCCCGAACCGCCAGTTGCGGAGCTCACCGATGCCCTCCGCCCCCGTCAGCGGCAGTCTCAAGCCGATTCGGATCGTGGAGGGACATTGCTGCTGGAAGGTTTTTCTTCGTGGCCAGTCGGTGGATTGTCCTCGGTGCCGCAGGGGAAGCCAAACTGAAAACCTATGAGTGATCAAAACCAAGACCCGTTCATGACCCGTTCACAAGTTGTCCGTCATCGTCAATCGCAGAGGTAATAAAATGAAAACGTAAAGGGCCGACAATTTTC
Source organism: uncultured Bifidobacterium sp. (assembly GCA_964539515.1). Taxonomy (GTDB): domain Bacteria; phylum Verrucomicrobiota; class Verrucomicrobiia; order Limisphaerales; family JADLHS01; genus JADLHS01. Next base: position 33,188 of record CAZIJO010000039.1, read on the forward strand.
TCCAACCGCAAGTCGCATCTCTGGCGACCAAGGTTTGTATGGCTGCGGGTCAAGTATGGCTTTCTCGCAAACTACTCCGAGCTCTGGGCTGGCGCTATTCTTCTTGACCACAATATCGGTAATGCGTCCATCAACGTGAAGCTTGAAAGCAACGATCACCTCGCCGGCTCGACAGCGGTCGAACGCGACGGCATCTAGTAGATCATACCAACGATTCTGAACTATGCCGACGAATTCATGGTCGTACTGCCTGAACTCAGGCGGCCCATTCGTTACTGCGATGGCTATTTGCCGTGCGTCTGAGGAACGTACGGCGAGCGGGCTCATCACGCGCTGACCGACAGTCCCACGCTTGGTGGAACATCCAGCGAACCACAAAGCCATTAAGGCGATTATAACGGCAAGTGCTCGCATGACGGCTAACGGCGCACCTCAGGCACCCGCGCCACAGGCGCCCAGCATGCAACAACGACGTAATCGCGGGTTGCCTGCAGGTTAGCCGGCTCTTTCAATCGGTAAGCCATATCGAGCTGACAATCACTTGATTCGTTTTGTCCAGTATGCGTTGGTCATCAACTATTGCAATCGGCCCAACTTTCAAAGGCAAGTGGTGTCGGGATGAGAAATCGAGCCACCTCAATCCAACCGAATATCGCGTAAACGACGTCGAAAACCTCCATCGCCCGGTTTCAGGAGCGTAGAATGGAACACCCACCGCAAGCACGAGGCTGCCACCCGCTTTCAACACCGGCCCTCTTGTAAATCCGGGCAGCGCCGGGTTGACCACTTCCGCCCTCAGATTGGAATCTCCTTCGACTTCAACCCAATCACCCCAACATCGAACGTCGTATCCGGCGATGTTTGAAAGCGAAAACAAGGCGAAGCGACTGTTATTGTTGGGAGCGTTCGTGTATCCCACAAACGTCATTTCGATGGCGTTCGCGGTCGCCGGCGTATGGCGACTCAACATCAGGAACGCGGCCACAAGAATTGTGATAACCGCAAAAACAATTCCCCAGCGTTTGGAAAGAGGGCGCATGGACGAGCCGGCTAGGCCGTGCAGCGTTGGCACTCGTGGAAGATCGGCACGGGCGGACAATAGCGGGCCCCTCGGCCGCTGTCAAGAAGCGGCCACTGTCTGTCGGAACTCCATGAGAATGTCCCCATGATAACTCGATAAGAATGTCCCCTTTGCAGCCGGGTTGCGGTAGCAATCCGGCCGCAACATGGAGACATTAACAATGAGTCGGAAAGAACGGGAACGATTGACGATCATGGTGGGCGTCAAGGAACAGGAACTGACGCTGGTCCATAAAGGGGTTCTTGGTATTGACAACTGCGTGATCTCGCGGCGTCACGAGTTCGAGTTCAGGTTAAATGGTTTCTCGGCATAGAACCAATGAGTGCTGGCGGCCGGTGCTTTCATTTTGGTTTCTTTCGCTGGGATTGTTAGGTCGTGTTTTCAAAATGCTATTTGAGCCAATCCAAGATGGCGATGAGGTGAACGAAGCTCAGGAAATACAGATCGCGTTTCTCGTAGCGGGTGCCAATGCGGC
>CAZIJO010000040.1:0-34109 GCA_964539515.1 uncultured Bifidobacterium sp.
CGCCGGGGGACGGAAAACGTGAGGCGAGGGTGGAAAGCAAATTCTTCGAGCGCGCCGTCGTCATCGGATCGCGCGGGGTGGGCATCGGAGAGTTCAACAAGCCACGCTCCGTGGCGTGCGACACCAATGGAAATGTTTACGCGGTGGACATGACCGGTCGCGTGCAAAAATTCTCGCCGGAGGGAAAATATCTCTTGAACTGGCAAATGCCCGCGACGGAGCTTGGCAAACCCAAGGGCATGGGCCGGGATCGCGCGGGGAACATTTTGGTGATCGAACCGCATTATCAAAGGGTGAATCATTTCTCGCCGGACGGAAAATTGGTGGCGCAATGGGGCTGCCCCGGGACGAATGAAGGTTGCTTCATGTTGCCCCGCGGGATCGCCGAGAATTCGCGCGGGGACTTTTTCGTGAGTGAATACATGGGCGCGGAAAGAGTTCAGAAGTTTCAGGTTCCAAGTTCCAAGTTCCAAGTTGCGAAACAGCCCCTCACCCCGGCCCTCTCCCCTTTGGAAGGGGAGAGGGGGAATACGAACTGGCCGTATGCACGCCTGGATGCGCCACTGGCCTCGCAGCCACGGCAAAACGCCGGATCGGAGACCGGTGCTCCGGGGCGCGAGGCGGCGTTGCTTCAAGTGATTGGGCGCCCAGGCACGGGGCCGGGTGAGTTCAATCGCGCGGAAGGCATCTACGTGGATACACAGGACCGGCTCTATGTAGCGGATTCCTGCAATCATCGAATTGAAGTGTTCGCCGCGGACGGGACATTTCTGCGCGAGTTCGGCCGCGCGGGGACGCGGTTGGGCGAGTTGAGTTATCCCTATGACGTGGCAGTGGATCGGGCAGGAAACATTTTCGTCTGCGAGTTTGGGAACAGCCGCATCCAGGTGTTTGACGCGGATTGCGCGCCCGTGGAAATCATCGGCGGCGCGGGCGGCGGGCCGGGTCAGTTTAACAATCCGTGGGCCATCGCACTGGATGACCGCGGAAATCTTTACGTCGCGGACGCGTTGAATCACCGTTTGCAGAAGCTGGTGCGCCACACGCCCGTAGCCGCCGAGATAACGAGGCGGAGCGCCGCCGCAACCGAGAGTGCCCGCCTCTTCACGTCGGCTACACACTAAGAATGCAATTCAGCCATCCATACTGGTTGCTGCTCGCGCTGCCGGCGCTGGCGTGGATTGGCTGGCTGGCTTGGAAGACCGATGTTCAGATCACGCCCTGGCGACGGTGGACGGCGCTGGCGCTGCGTACCATCGTCTGTCTCGCGCTGGTGCTGGCGCTGGCCGGACTGCAATGGCTACTGCCGGTCGAAGGGATGAACGTGTTCTTTCTGCTGGATCGGTCCGACAGCATTCCCTCCAATCAACAAGACGCGGCGAAAGCGCTGGTTAATCGGATGGCGGGGCAAAAGAAAAGCGAGGACAAAGCGGGGGTGATCATTTTCGGCACGGACGCGAGCATCGACCGGATGCCGAATGCGGCGATTGATCTGGAAAAAGTCGAGGCGGTCGTGGACACCCAGCGGTCGGACCTTGCCTCGGCGATCCGGCTGGCAACAGCGGCGTTTGCGGAGACCGGGCAAAAGCGCATGGTGTTGATGTCCGACGGCAATGAAAACCTGGGCGACGCCATGGCGGCGGTGACGGGCGCCCGTTCGCAAGGGGCGACGATTGACGTCGTCCCGCTGGGAGTGACGCGAGGGAATGACGTGCTGGTGCAAAAGGTCCAGGTGCCAACGAAATTGAAGAAAGGCCAGCCGTTCGAGGCCAAGATTTTTGTGCAAGCGGATCAGGCCCAGGCGGCGACGGTGCGGCTGTATCGCAATGAACAGTTTTTGGGCGAACAGAAGGTGCAGTTGGACACGGGTAAGAACCTTTTTTCCTTTCCGCAGACCCTGCCCGACCAAGGGTTCTACAATTACGACGTGCGCGTGGACGCGCCCGGTGATTCGCTGCCGCAGAACAATCGCGCCACTGGCTTCGCTAGTGTAAAAGGCGATCCGCGCGTGCTGTTGATTTCGGGGGAGCCGGATCAGGACGAGACGCTGGCGGCGGCGCTGCGCTCGGCGCGCCTGGAAGTGAAAATGGTCGGACTGAACGGGCTGCCGAACTCGCTGGCGGAAATGGACAGTTACGACTCGATCTTCTTGAGCAATTTGAGCGCGGGGGATTTGGGGCGCGACACCATGTCCTGGTTGGAGGCTGCGGTGCGCGATTTCGGCGTCGGCCTGGTGTGCGTGGGGGGCGAGAACAGTTACGCGGCGGGCGGTTATCGCAACACGCCATTGGAGAACACGCTGCCGGTGAGCATGGAGTTGGACAGCAAGAAGGTGCTGCCGCCAGGCGCCGTGGTGTTGGTGATGCACGGGATGGAGTTTGCGAACGGCAATCAGGTGGCGCGGGATTGTGCGCTCGGCGTGCTGGGTGCGCTCGGACCGGCCGACGAAATGGGGGTGATCCTTTGGGATGGCACCGAGCAGTGGGTGTATGAATTGCAAAAGGTCGGCAACAAGAACGCGGCGGGGCGGGCGATTGCCGGCATGAACCAGGGCGACCTCGGGAGTTTTCAGGGGGTGTTGGAGGAGTCCCACGCGGCGTTGCAGAAATCCAAGGCCAGCTTGAAGCACATCATCGTTTTCAGCGATGGCGATCCGGCCGCGCCGACGGCCGAGCTGATGCAGAAGATTGTCGGCGACCGAATCACGGTGAGCACGGTGCTCATTGCCGGCCATGTCGGGCCGCAGACGATGATTTCGATAGCAGAACAGGGCCGGGGCCGGTTCTACAACGTCACTTCACCGGCCATGCTGCCGCAGATTTTCATCAAGGAGACGGCCGTGATCTTGAAGACGGCGATCTACGAGGAGCCGTTCAAACCGCAGTTGCGATCTGCCTCCGAAGTCACCCGGGGGATCGCCATTGCCGATTATCCGCCATTGCTGGGCTATGTGGCGACGTCGCTCAAGCCGCGGGCGGAGACGCCGTTGCTCACGCACAAGGGCGATCCTTTGCTGGCGCACTGGCAGTACGGCCTGGGCCGCGCGGTGGCTTTCACCTCGGATGCGCGGGCCAAGTGGGGAAAAAACTGGCTGGGTTGGGGACAGTACCGCCAGTTCTGGTCGCAAATCGCCCAGTGGAGTTTGCGCCGCCTGGAGAATGCCGACTTTACCAGTGAAGTGGTGGTGGACAAAGGCGAGGGGGTGATCAATGTCGAGGCACTCGATGAGAAAGGGGACTACCGGAATTTTCTGAATCTTCAGGCCGCCGTGGTCAGTCCGAAGGGGGAGCGGGTGACGGTGCGGCTGGAACAAACCGGCCCGGGCCATTACGAAGCCAGGTTTCCGACGAAGGAAGTCGGCGGGTACCTTTTGAATCTGATGCAGGTGGAAAACGGACAGGCCGTCGCCGGCCAGGTCGTGGGCGCGAGCGTAAATTTTTCGCCCGAGTTTGCGACTGGCGAGCCAAATCTTAATTTGCTGCGCCGGATTGCTGACGCCGCGGGCGGGCGATTGCTCGATCCGGGCAAACCGGACAACAATCCCTTCACCCACGACCGGATCAAGACCGCGCGGCCGCTGGATTTATGGGAATGGCTGATGAAACTGGCGGTGATCCTGTTTGTGCTCGATGTGGGAGTGCGGCGAATTGATCTCGACCGGAGCGAATGGCTAAAGCTCAAGGCGGTGGTGAGGAAACGGGTGTTGTTTTGGAAGGGTTTGCCGCGCCCGGTGGAAGCCGATGAATCACTGGCCACCCTGCTCGCCCGGCGCGGTGAGGTGCGCTTGACCCGGACTGCGGCCGGCAGCGAATCGCGCCCGGAACTATTCGAGCCGCAAGCAAAGATCACGTCCGCGGAATTGCCCGGGGCGAACCTTGGAGAAACGCCGCAACCCGCAGAACTCCCGCCAGCAACGCCGGCGGGATCAGCTGCCACTCCGGAGGCTCCCGGCACTACCAGCCGCTTGCTTGAAGCCAAACGGCGCGCGCAGAAACGTCGCGGGAACTAGCATGCCACCGGGCGGCCCGCCTTGCAGCGTCACGGAGTCGCTGTGTCGCCGCATGATCTTGCGCTGGGCAGTTTCTTTGATACGATGTTCATTTCAAGGTACCGGAACCGATTTGCCGGGTTATTGGCCAACGGCACCCGGTGGGGGCGCGGATGGTATTTGATTTGGGTGTGCAAAAGTCCGGTCGGCAAGGCCTGGGGAGCCGGTTTTTGGGACCTCCGGATTGTCCCCGGTCCACAAACTGGAAAGGTCCTTGTTGACCGCAACCCAAACTCAACCACTTTACAGCTAAAACCGTAATAACCGTATGCGAACATTATTCATTTTCACTGGCGTGCTGGCGTTGGCGGTGACCGCAATTTCTTGCGCCACAGCGATGCGTGAGCAATCCGGGCCCCAAACGGAATGGAATGAGCAATATCGTTCGGAACTTGAAGTCCCGGTTAGTAAAATCTACACGGGGCGCTCGCCCTACATGCGGAGCAGGCCAAAATGGCCGGTGCCGGCACCCGCCCAGGCTCCGAAGCTGACCTCGTCCGCCGAGGGAGGGGCGAAACCTCCTCTGAAGGAAGCGATTGCGGAGGACCGTACCTGGGGATTAATCCGTTTGACCGAGACGATGCCGGCCGAAGCCACGCTCGGGGGAGAATTCGCCGTTGACCTCAGCCTTACGGCTCAAGGGAGCGCGGCAAACGTTGTTCTGCGCGACATCATACCCACGAACGCCATTTACGTTCGCAGCGAACCACCCGCCAAGGTGGAAGGGGTTCAACTTGTCTGGGAACTGGGTAACTTGGATGCCGGACAAATCCTCCGGGCCAGGATTTGGTTCAAAGCGGAACAGGAAGGCACGATCGTAAACTGCGCAACCGTAACCGCCAATCCCCGGGTGTGCGCCACGACCGTAGTGGGCAAGCCGATCCTCGCCATCGACAAGTCGGGTCCGGAAACCGCCGTGCTGGGCGCGGACGTTACGTACGACATCGTCGTCAAGAACACCGGCACGGGAACGGTGCGCAATGTCGTTGTTACGGATCCGGTCCCGACCGGCCTGAGCCACGCCAGCGGCAAGAGCGAACTGACTTTCGCCGTGGGCGATCTGGCGCCAGGGCAAAGCAAAACGTTGGCTGCGACATTTAAAGCCATTCAGCGGGGGCAAGTGTGCAATACCGCCACCGCGAGCAGCAGCAACGCCGGCAAGGTCAGCAAGAACGCCTGCACTGTGATTCTCGCGCCGAGCCTGAAGGTGGAGAACTCCGGCACGAAGGAGCAGATCCTCGGTCGGAACGCAGATTATGAGATCGTGGTTTCCAACCTGGGGGACACCACGCTCCGCGATCTGGTCGTGAGCGACTTGGCCGCGACGGAAAGCTCCATCGTGGCCGCACCCGGTGCGGCCCTCACCGGGAATAAGGCCACCTGGAAAATTGCCGAACTGAAACCTGGCGCAAAGCACTCCGTCACCATCAAGCTAACGTCCAAGGTCGCCGGAACGCATTGCAACACGGTTACCGTCAGCGGCGGCGGTTTGCGCGATGAGGCCAAGATTTGCACCCTTTGGAAGGGGATGGCGGCCGTGATGCTCGAAGTGGTGGACGATCCCGATCCCATCCAGGTGGGCGAAAGCACCAGCTACACCATCCGCGTGTTGAACCAGGGCTCCGCGGATATTCACAACCTGAAGGTCACGGCCCGCTTTGGCGATCAAGTAACGCCCTTCAATACCGCGCAAGGCCGCATCACCGGCAAGCTCGTGGAGTTTCCCGCTGTTGCCTCGCTTGCGGCCAAGCACAGCCAAACCTACAAAATTTCGGTCAAGGGGAGCAGTGTCGGCGACTCCCGCAACAAGATCACCCTCACCTGCGAGGAGCTGAGATCGCCCGTGGAAGAGGAAGAGAGCACCACGGTTTATTGAAGCTCCAAACCGGATGGCCTTCGCGCGCAAGGCCTGCCAGCCTCCTCACGCCGGAGATCACCTCAGAACTTGAGGATTGATGATGCGAGGTCTCCCAAGGCGTTGCCTGATGGAGTGTCTGTGGTTATACAACTCGAAAGATGCGAGGGTCGGGAAACGCGTGTCGCGCCCGGCAATTGCACCTGCGACATCTTGTTAGAATCGCGTTTTGGCTGAGTCCCGGGCACCAAACCAACTGTCACTTGGATTTGGCCGTTCCTGGCGGCAATATCCGGTACTTATGAGTCCGGCATTTCACGATCATTTTTCCGGCGTGGCCAGTCGTTACGCAGATTTCCGGCCCCGGTATCCGGCGGCGTTGTTCGATTACCTGGCAATGCTGGCACCAGCGGATGTCGTTGTCTGGGACTGCGCCTGCGGCAATGGTCAGGCGACACTTGATCTGGCCGCCCGCTTTGAAAAGGTCATCGCCACCGATGCCAGCCGGGAACAAATTGCTTCGGCGGCGCCGCATCCCAAGATTGCGTATCGCGTCGCTCCCGCCGAGGTCAGCGGCTTGCCGGACCATTCCGTCGGCCTCGTTACCGTGGCGCAGGCAGTACACTGGTTTGACTTTGACCGATTTTACGCGGAGGTGCAGCGGGTTTTGCGTCCCAATGGCATCATCGCCATTTGGGCCTATGGCCTCAATGCCGTGGAGGGAGAACCTGCCAATCAACTGGTCCAAGCCTTCTACGCGGACACGGTCGGTCCCTACTGGCCGCCGCAGCGCAAGATGGTGGAGGAAGGTTACCGAACCATTCCGTTTCCGTTCGCGGAAATGACCCCGCCGACATTTCAGATGGAAGCGCATTGGACGTTGGAACAATTGCTCGGCTATTTCAGCACCTGGTCCGCAACAAACCGCTTCATGCAAGCCACGGGTCGCAATCCCCTCGAACCGCTGGCGGCGGACCTGCGGCGCGCCTGGGCTGAGCCGGCGGTCCCACGGAGGATTGTGTGGCCTCTAACGGTGCGGGTTGGGCAAAGGTATCGGTGAGCACGCCGCGGTTGCGGTGGGAGGCTCACAGCCACGTGGCCGCGAGCGCAGCGGCTTTGCCTTTGGCGGCGAACTGAAAATCGCTTGTCAAAATCCGGCCGTTCCGCTGAAAGTATGACCCATGAAATTTGAAACCCTCTGTCTTCACGGTGGCACCCAGCCTGACCCGACCACCTTTTCGCGCGCGGTGCCAGTTTATCGCACGAGTTCCTTCGTGTTCCGCAACACTGAGCATGCGGCCAATCTGTTTGCACTGCGGGAATTGGGCAATATCTACACCCGCCTGATGAACCCAACGACCGACGTGCTGGAGAAACGGGTCGCCTTGCTTGAAGGCGCGCCGGAAATGGGCGGTCTCGGCGTGGCGTCCGGCACCAGCGGGGTGTTTTATTCCCTGATCAATCTTGCCGAGGCGGGCGACAACATCGTCTCGGCCCGCAATCTCTATGGCGGCACGTACACGCAGTTTAATGACATCCTGCCCAAGTTCGGGATCACGGTGAAGTTCGTGGATTCGAACGATCCGCAAAACTTCGCCCAAGCCATTGACAAAAAGACCCGGGCGCTGTTCTGCGAATCAGTGTCGAATCCCGCGCTGGAGATTACCGACCTGGAAGCCGTGGCGAAGATCGCCCATGCCCATGGCCTGCCGCTCATTGTGGACTCGACGTTTTCCACCCCTTACCTGACCCAACCGCTGGCGCACGGCGCGGACATCGTCGTGCATTCCCTCACCAAATGGTTTGGCGGGCATGGCACCGGCATTGGCGGCGTGGTGGTGGACAGCGGGCGCTTCAATTGGGCGGCCGGTAAACACCCGCTCTTTACCGACCCGGACAACAGCTATCACGGCCTGCGTTGGGGCCTTGACCTGCCCGAGCCGCTCAAGCCGCTGGCCTATATCCTTCGCATGCGAACGGTGCCGCTGCGCAACCTCGGCGCCTGCATCGCACCGGATAACGCCTGGTTTTTTCTGCAAGGCATCGAGACGCTGCCGTTGCGCATCGAGCGGCATTGTGCGAACGCCCTGGCGGTGGCCCGGCATCTCAAACAGCATCCCAAGGTCGAGTGGGTCCGTTTCCCGGGACTTAAGGACGATCCCATGTTCAAGCTTAACGAGAAATATCTGCGCGGCAAAGGCGGGTCGATGGTCATCTTCGGCATCAAAGGCGGCGGCGCGGCGGGCAGCAAGTTCATCGATGCCCTCAAGCTCTTCTCGCACCTGGCCAACGTGGGCGACGCCAAGAGCCTCGCAATTCATCCGGCGACGACGACTCACTCGCAACTCAACGAGACCCAGCAGCGTGCGGGCGGGATTACGCCCGAACTGGTCCGCCTCAGCGTCGGCCTGGAAAACATTGACGACCTTTGCGCCGACCTCGATCAAGCGCTCAGCGCCGCCGGCTGAACCGTCAATCCCGCCGACGATGAGTCGTTCCATCGGCAAGGTCGCCACGCGTTTCTTCGAGTTCCACAACCCGCGGAACCCGTTGCAGCTGCGCGTGGGCGGCAAGCTCTCCCGTTTTGCCCTGGCCTACGAAATGTACGGCCGGATGAACGCGGACAAGTCGAACGTCATTCTGCTCTTCCACGCGATGACCGGCAGCCAGCACGCCGCCGGCCTGAACCGCAACGTGCCTGGCCTCAACGGACGCTGGACAGAGGAATTGCATGAAGGCTGGTGGGACGCGTTTATTGGGCCGGGCAAGGCGCTCGACACGCGCAAGTTTTGTGTCATCTGCGCAAATTACCTGGGCGGCTGTTACGGCTCCACCGGTCCGGCCTCGATCAACCCGCAAACCGGCAAACCCTGGGGACCAACCTTTCCGGTGTTGCGCATCATTGACATCGTGGAATCCCAGTTGAAGCTGCTCGATGCGCTCGGCGTGAAAAAACTTCACGCGGTCATTGGTGGTTCCTTGGGCGGTTATCTCTCCCTCCTGCTGGCTACGCGCTACCCCGAACGCGTTAAAATTGTGGTGCCGATTGGGACCAGCGTTGAGACGACCATCGGTCATCGCATCCTGAATTTCGAGCAGATCACCGCCATCGAAAGCGATCTCAATTTTCGGGGCGGTGATTACTACGACGGTCCGCGTCCGGATGTCGGGCTGGCGCTGGCGCGGCGCATTGCCCACAAGACCTTTGTATCGCCGGACACCCTGCGCGAACGGGCCCGTGGCGTGTTGGTGAGCCACAAGCCGCCGCACGGCTGGTATGAGATGAACCATCCGGTTGAATCCTACATGCTTCACCAGGGGGAGAAATTCGTGCAGCGCTTCGACGCCAACACCTACCTGCGCATCGTGGATGCCTGGCAATGGTTCGATCTGGTCGCCGAAGCCGGCGCGCGGGATTTTCGCGAACTCTTCGGGCGTTGCCGGCAGCAGGAGTTTCTGGTCTTCAGCATGGATTCGGACGTTTCCTTTCATCCGCAGGAGCAATCCAAAATGGTCCATCTGCTCAAAGACGCCCGCGTGCCGGTAATGTGGATCACCGTCCACTCCGAAAAAGGCCACGATTCATTTCTCTTGGAGCCGCGCCTCTTCACTCCCCACCTGATCCAGGTGCTGAATCACTAAGCGCCGGTTTGCCAACTGGTAGCGGCGGGCGTCCCGCCTGCCGTAGAGCCGGCGCGTCCCGCCCGGCGGAGAAAACGTCCCAGTCGCCGATCGGGATTGGAAATCTCTGCGTCCTAGGAAAACTTGAGCCGCGATTCCGGGCAGCAAGCTGCCGCCCGCTGCTACGGCTGAATGCGGCCCGCCAAGTTTTCAAACAGACTCCAAGCCGGACGGTTTACAACCATCGCAGCCGCCGACGCGAAAGGGTGAGGGAGCGCGGGTTGCAACGGTTCCGCCTCCTCATGTCGGCGGCTACCGGCTAACGGTGTTCTGTGCGCGTAGTGGGTTTTTTGGGGTGGCGACCTTCCCGCACCGGTCCGATTGGAGGATGCAACCAGAATCCGCCACGGCGGATTATTGGAAACGCGCTTGGGCGCGTTCCAGTTCCTGGTCGATTTCCTTGCCCGCGTAGAACCAGAGCCGGCCGCGCACGCGAACCGTTTCGCCCGGCGCGCAATCGGGCAGGACCGGGTCGGCGTGGAGGCACGGCACCTGGGGATTACCCCACGCGCGGCCGCAGCGCTCCCAAGTGGTCAAAATCCAACGGTCGCCCCCCACCGAGCGCACCGCTACCGACGGCACGCGAAAAAGTTTGTTGGTCGTCGTCTGCTCGTTGAACTCCGGGGCCCCCTTCAGGTGGTCGCAGATCTGCGTCCGCAGTCCGAGCAGCGGCTGATCCGAGCCATTGCGCAGCCACAATTCCATGGCCACCCCGCCAACTTCCGGCTGTATAGTTGCCCCGAAGGCCACTTTGTTGGGCAGCACGCGCTCATGCCGCAGGCGACCATCCGACTCGCGCGTCCAGTCGATATTGTCAATGATCACGTTTTGTTCGTCCCAGATGGTCGGGATGTGGGTGTGCGCGAGATATATTAAGCGCTTTTCGCTGAAGATCGCTTCCGGCAAATCCACCACGACGTAGCTGGTCGGATCCCACGGCAGAAACACGCTCGCCTTCATGCCGCGCTGAAAGTCAATGTTCCCATCGGTAAACCCCCGCCGTACTTCACGCCCGCCCGGATATGGCAGCACACGCACTTTGCCGTCGGTGGGAGGCTCGGAGCCGGCGTTGAGGTTGAGATCGAGCGCAGCGACCTGCTTTTGCACCTCATCCGGCGACCAGCCCATGACGCGTCCCGCTTCAACCAGGCTGAACCGGTGATAGGCCAGCATATTTTCCAGCCAGTACTTGGGCTCTTTACGGGACGCAACCATTTCCACGGGCAGCACAAGTCGTTCGGGGGGACGATGGGGATGCCGCGACCCCAACAGCGGATCGCGCGGGAGTTGTTCCCGATCAATGAACGGCTCGAGATCGCGCACGGCGATGCAGCGGAAATTGTTTTCCTTGAGATAGGCCATGTATTCGCGGAATCGCTCGGGGGGCGTATGCACCCAGGGATGGGCCACATCCGGCACGCCATGAAACTGCAATACCACCGCCTGGCCGTTGGTCGCGCGGGCCACCACCGCTTTCAAATGATCAAGCGACCAATTCGGGTACGCGTCGCCGGTGGTGGGAATGAGCAATGGATGGTGCCGCTTCGGATCGTAGGTCGCGCCGATTTCCAGAGTGCCATAACGGGCTTCCGGCATTTCACCGCGGCGGGCGAATTTGAAACCGCGATCGACCAGCCGTTGCACCGCTTCCGGCCCGAAGGTGTTGCCGCAATAGGCGAAGCTGATCGGGCGCGGTACCTTGGCCTTGGTTTGGGCCAGCTCGCGATCCACCAGCGCCAGTTCTCCGGCGAGGCGCGCGGCGTTCTTGGGCTGGGAAAAATCGTCGTGCGTCCAGCTGTGGTTGCCGATCTCGAAACCCAGGTCATGGATCTCGCCAATCTCCTCCCAAGTCATGAAATTCGTCCGGTCATCCATCCACTTATGCGTGACGAAAAACGTGGCGCCGAATCCCAGCTCCTTCAGTAGCGGCGCGACGAAGGTGCGATGCGATTTGACCGCGTCGTCAAAGGTGAGCACGACCAGTTTGTCGGGGATCGCCTGGGCCGGGGCGCTCCAACCGACCAGCGGACACAGCAGGAGCGTGGCGGCAATCAGGAGCGGGCTGGGCGTAGCGACCGGCAGGGCCGAGGAAAGAGTGCGCGGGTGGTTGGGCTTCATGTGTTGTGGTTCGACGCTAACCAAAAATTCGTGTCGTTGGCAAATGCCTTTCCGCGACGCCCTGAACGACCCGGCGGCCAGGCCCTTTCCTTCCGCTCAGTTATGGCCGGCGGGCGACGATTCCCGCTTCACCCGCGTGAAGTTCAGATAATCCGTGTCGTTCACGCTGGATTCGGAGAGCTCCAGTTCATACTGGCCAGCGGCCCCGCGGGTCCGCGTCCGATAGCCGCGATTTTGCACCTTGACCGATCCCGGCGATGGCCCGCCGCGGAGCAACTCCTTTAGCACGCGTCCGTCCATCGAGTCCGGGGGCTGAATGCCGTTCAAGAAACACAACGTTGGGGCAAAATCCACGTTGCCGCTCGGGACGTCACTCACGACGCCTGATTTTATGTCCGGTCCGGCGGCGATGAGCGTGTTGTGCACATCGTACGGACTGCTGTTGCCGTGCCCGGCGGGCTCCTCATCTTTCTCGGTCGAAGTTCCCCGGTAGCCATATTGGTTCGCCTCGTCCGTCCAGTTGGGGGCCACCAGAATGTCGGCGGCCCGCGGGTGGCTCCAATGCGCGAGGTCAAACGCGAGCGTGCCAGGCACCGAACCTTCGGGTTGGCCGGGTTGGCCGGGGCGGGTGAAAATGGCGCCCACCCAATCTGTCGCTTGCAACCGGGCCACGAGCTGGCGGATTTTTTCGGCGTCGCGATTCTTCACATAGATCGCGCCCTCGACGATAAAGACGCTTCCGGCCGCAACCTCCGCCTTGAGCAATTCTGCGAGCCCCAGTTGGCCGGTGTGGGTGGAAAACCCATGATCAGACGTGACAAAAATGTTCACTTGGTCCTGCAGGCCTCTGGCCGCCAGTACTGCGACGATGCGGCCGATCTCGGCGTCCACCTGCCGGATGGCCTCAAGCGTCGCCGGGGCACCGACTCCTTGCTCGTGTTGCGTGTGGTCGGGATCGGACAGCCACATCAACGTGACGTCCGGCCGGACTTGGTCCAGACCGATCTGCAAATATGCATCCACTGCCCGGCGATTGCGCTGCGTGTTCGGACTGGCGTCGGGCGGGATCGGTCCCAGGCTTTCGGCGACTACCGGCCGAAGCGATGCGGGCAGGACCAGTTCGGTGTGGATCAAGCCGCCGCCGCTCGCCTTGTGATTCAGCAAAAAGGCCGAACCACTCGATCCGGAACTGACCGCCAGCAGTTTGCGCCCCGCTTGCTGCAAAACCTCACCCAGCGAAGGGGTCGTGAGCAACCGGCCGCCCGTGGCCGCTTCGATCCGCTGCAAGTGCGCAGCATCGCCCGTGTTGAATTTCGTGGTGTTCGAGATTTCTGGGAAATAGACGGCATTGCCCATCAGCCCATGGCGCGTCGGATAACTGCCGGTCGCAATCGAGGCGGCATTGACCCGCGTGACAGTGGGAAAGACCGAGTGATGATGACGGCTGACGACTCCCCGCTGACCGAGGGCATGCAGGTTCGGCATCAGCTCCGGCGTTACGTAATCCGGACGCAGGCCGTCCAGCACAATCACCAGCGAGGAGTGGTCCAACCGCGAGTCGGCTTCCGACGTCGGCATTAGCCGGCAGCCGGCTCCGGCCAGGAGTCCCGCTCCAACGAGAAGCATAGCAAGGGCGACCGCTCGAAAGACTTGGGTTTGCCGTTCACGCATCGGAACGAGTGTGGCCATCCGGGCAATCGGGTCAAGGCGGGCTTGGTGGCAATGGGCGCGCGGACTTTCGGTACACGTCGGCCCTCCCCGTCAGCTTCAACTGGCGCTCCGGCCTGGCTCTGCTAACTTGCGTCCGTTGCTCCCAGCAACAAAACCATGAATGCGGAAAAGTTGAGCGCCTTGCAAATTGACCGGGCGCACAAGCAGCGTCCGACTGGAACGCTGTGGATTATCTTTAGCGTCGTCATCGCGGCGACGTTGGGGGCGGTGTATCTCGCCCGCCCCAAGGCCGGAGACGACGTTCGCCGGCTGAAACTCGAGGCGAAAGCGGTGGGCAATCCGCCTGCTTCGCCGACCTCGGCGGGAGCGGCCACCGGAGCCGTGCCGGTCGTGACCGCCCATAATCCCACACGGGAATCATCGGCTGGCAACGTGGCCCTGACGGTCAGCGGCTACATTGTCAACCGCGAGCGCATTGAAATCAGCCCCCGCTTCATGGGCGTGGTGCAATGGATCGGCGTGAAAAAGGGGGATGCCGTCACGAACGGCCAGGTGGTGGTGCTCCTTGATGACACCGAATACAAGGCGCGGCTGGCGCAGGCGGAAGGCGCCGTCGCCAACGCCAAAGTCAATCTGGCCAAGGCGGAACTGGATTCGGAGCGCGTCAGCCAGCTGGCCAAGACCGACATTGCCTCTAAGGAAGCCCAGGATAATGCCCGCCTCGGTTTGGACGCGGCCCGCGCCACGCTGAAGGAAGTCGAAGGCGCGTACGCCCTGGCGCAGACTTATGTGAACTGGTGCACGATTCGCTCTCCCATCAATGGTGTTGTCCTCGAGAAGCTGGTGGACCCGAATGAACTGGTGGTGCCGCAGAGTTTCGGGGGCGGGCGCGGTCCCAGCACCGCGCTGATAGCGCTCGCTGATACCAAGGACTTGCAGGTGGAAATCGATTTGAACGAGGCCGACCTTTCGAAGATTTCGCTGAACCAAAAATGCCGCGTCAGCCCGGAGGCCTATCTCGACAAGACCTATGCCGGTTACGTAGCCGAGATTGCGCCGGAGGCCAATCGCGCGAAGGGCACGTTGCAGATCAAGGTGCAGATTCTCAACCCGGACAAGTTCCTCACGCCCGAATTGAGCGCGAAGGTGGATTTCCTGAAATAGCCCCCGGGCCGAAGCACGCGATCACGCCGATTCCAAAATCATGTTCGCATATTGCGTGGTGTCGCCGGTGCGAATCAGCCCGATGGCGGCGGGCACGCGCTTTTTGAAATCCACATGCGGTTCGAACTTGACCGAGGCGCCCTTGAGGGCGGCTACGAAACGTGTCTGCGTCCGACGGTCGTTCACGCGGAGGAATTCCTTGGCCATCCACGCCTTGCCGATGACACAACTGCCGCGCACGGCGGCCAGAACTTGGAGGACGGTGGGCAAGTCGTCCACGATCGAGAGATCCACCGTATCGAGCTGTGGCCAGAACGGAAAGCCACGGTCCGCAATGACGAGGGTGTTGGTATGGCGCACATGCGCCAGGAGTGCGAGCAGCCGGGGATTCAGGATGCCAGACTTGAGCATGGCGAAGTTTTAGCGGCTGGAGAAATGCGGCACAACCGAAAACCAAACTTGGGGAACCCCGAAATACTCGAATGACACGAAATGGAAATCCATTTTGACTCGTTCAAGAAGCTTATTGCACATCGCTCAGCGAGACGCGATGAAGATGTTTGTCGTACTTGGCCCACACATAACCACCGCCGATTTGAATTTGGTCCACCGCGCGCGTCGGCACGTACGCGAGCTTCTTGATTCTGTTTTCGTCCACATCCACCAACGCGATGAACCCTTGCCCGCCTACCCAAAGTTCGCGACCCTGCAGCATCAGCGTGCTGGGAGGACTAGGTAGCCCTTCGGCCTCAACGAGAGGTTGCTGGTGGGCGTCGCTCAGCGTGTGCAACTCCAGGCCACCCCTGGGTGGACTGCCGCCGACGGTCGAACCGCTGATTCGTTGACCGCTGCGATTGGTTTTCAAGATCGCCTGCAGTCTGGCGGATTCTTCGAACGAGACGACCCGTGTAATTTTCGGCGGCTGATTCGTTGCGCCTTTGACGCTGGGTTTGGTTTCAATCGTAAGCTCTACCTGCGCAATCTCCAGGGCTTTGATTAATCGTTCGCTGTCCAACGCAAAACAAGGGACGAAAACCCCATTTTTGTTCGGCTGTTCCTCCCAGGCGTTATTGGCGGGTTGATATCGTGAGAGAGTGGACCTCGCGATGTACCATAAGTCGCCCGCTGGTCTGCCTCGGATTTCGGTGACACGCTGGCGTGGGGGCTTCGTAGCCGCCGATTCATTCGAAAGCGAGGCTGTGAATGACGTGACACGCCGCGAAGCCACGTCAAGTTTCCCAAGCCCGCCGCCAGCCTGGTGGCCGTAGCCAATCCACAATATGTCGTTTACCAGATGGAGTGCCGTAACGGAATCCATCATCAAACCATCCTTCTCCGTGAAGCGACGGCCTCGCCGCGTGTCTTTTTCGACTTCGACCAGTCCCTCGCCGGCGGTCCCGACCCAAATGCTATTCGAGCCGAGACAAAGACTGGTGATGGGTACCGTTCCGCTGATCGGCAACACGACCGACAGATTGGTTTTCAGGTCAAAAGTGACATGCAGCAACTGACCACCGATGCCAATCCACAAACCGTCGGCATCGGCGGTGAACGCCGACGCTTCGTGCAGGCAAAGACACTCATCCCCCATTTCAAACTCGCGCGGGTCAATCAAAGGTAAAAGCCCGAGTTTCTGTCGGCAAAAGGCGACTTTCTTGCTCGTGAGGACTGTCGTGAATGCTTTACCCCAAAGCCCACTGTTCCCCATCAGCACGGGCTGATTTGAATAACTTTGAAAAACCTCCAGGGCCTTTTGCCACGCTTCCGCGCGGAGATAGTTAAAAGCCAGACCCATCCTATCCTCGGCGTCGACCCGCAAACCACGATCCCGAACTGCCATTTGAAAGTGGATCTCCTTGGTTTTTGCCGCCAGAGCGTAAAGTTGGTGCTCTTCGGCCCAGCGATAAACAGGACTTGCCAACAATTGGACAAAGTAACGAGGCTCGAAGTACTGTAGTGATTGTTCGGGGAACGCCTCGAGCAATCGTTCAAACTCCGCGATGATCGCAGCGTTCGTGTCCGTTTGGAATGTGACCACACCAGCGAAAATATGGGGGGCGAGGTTCGTGGAAGTGGCTTGGAGCTGCGGAAGCAAGGCAACCATTTTCCGGGCGGCCAGCGGCGCATTCGTGCCGAACGCTTCCGCGTATTTCCCCAAACCGGTGTTGTAAAAGTCCACCCCAAAAACGCGCCCTCGCACTTGGCTTTCCCAGGCTCGGATGTCGCGGAGCAGCCGCTCTTCGGCAACCCGTTCCGCTTCTGATGTCCCCGGCGTGGCTAGGATGGCTTCCTCGATGGCGGCTTTCACTTGGGCTTGAAAGTACTCGGTCGCCGCTGTGTTACCGCTGCCCGTTAAGGCGGTTTCAAACCAGCGGCGTTTCTCCTCGGGCCGTACCCAGCGGAACGAGTCCAACAGAGCTTTCTGCGCGATACTCGACCATCGGTCGTTCACGGGCGCATCAATGAGTTCGCGATACAAGTCACGCGCCTCTTCAGCGCGATTCATGAACCCCTTTTTCAAGCAATCCGCCAGCCCTGATTTTGCTTCGCGATTACCTGGATCAAGCAGCAACGCCGTCTCAAATGCCAGGATGGCCTCTTGGGTGTTCCGCCGGAGGCGAGCCACCTCACTGTCGCCTAATGTGCCGGTATAAAAAGTGATCCAGTCCATGCCGGGATTGAACCCCGGAGTGCTTTTGACGGATTCAATCAGTTCCCTGCCGACCCCCAATTGCACGCGCAATTCTGTCACGCGCGTCAGGGTCAAAGCCGCCCTGTCCTTCAGCATGGCGGTGTCGATGGTTTGTTTAACACGCCGGAACAAAAGCTCGCCCGGCTTTTCCTTCAGCAGGAGTCGTTGTCGTTGTCCGAACAGCCGCTGGACGCTGAGGACCAATTCCACCTCGAACTCCGTGGTTTCGTATGATTGATAGTAGCCGTCCACCATCCAGTAGGCGGACTGCATGACGGGCGCGTCGGCTCCCGCCTCGTCGGTTAGGCCGGCGAGATCCAGCCTCACTTCCTGAAGCAAAGTGTTCGCGAATTCGCGTTCCAAAAGCGTCACGTTCGCACCTTGGTAGGCAGAGGTAAGATAGGAACGCAACTGGGTCGGGAGCGCAGCTTGGCGGCTGTTCAGACTCAGGTCTTCAAAACTTCCAATGGCGAGATACATCCGTGGCTTTGCTTCCGCTGCATTTTGACGGCATTGACGAACAAATGCCGCCAAGTTGGTCGCAACTTTTGTCAATGCCGGTTTGATGTCAAAAACGCCAGCATCACGCAACACTCCCGTGTGCCCATCCACCACCCTGACCACGAGGTAGTTGGTTCCATTCAGACTCACCGGGCTGCCCAGCAGAAACCAGTCGGCGCGGAGGAGTTTCCCGACGCGGACGGCATCCCGCGCGCGGACGAGACCCGAAAGGCTCAGATTCATTTCCTGCAGCAGCTTTTCGAGGGACTGTCTCTCAACCAGTTCCAGCCCCTTTGCGTTGGTCAGGTCTGCCAGAGTCAGGTCCGCGACTTTTCGGTTTGTCTCTTCATCGGCAAAACCAAGGCTGGCAATCGCCAAACGCACCGGGCGTTTGATATCCGACACCCCTTGTACCGGCTGCACCTCGGGAGCGGTGCCATGGATTTTTGCCGTGTGCCGAGCAATTTCGTCATCAGACGGAACGGGCAACCTTGCGTCCGAATTTACGTATATGAAAGCCATCCACACTCCCAAACCACCAATCGCCAGCAACGCTGCTACGGTTAACAGGAATCGTTTGCTCATAATCTTTGCATTGGTTGGTTCAGTGCGGCGGCTTGGACAAGCGCCATGAGGTTGGCGGGGTTTTCACCATTGTCGGACACGGTAGAAGCGTTGGGTGGCAGTGGCGGTGGGATCGGTCAGAGTGATTACCCCACCGGTGCCGGCCACCAGAGGCAGCGCAATCCAGTTGCTGTCTGACAGGTCGGTCTTGTATTCCAGCCGGTAAACTCGTCCGCTCCGTGTCGGCACCGTAAGTTTGAAACCGTTGGTGCTCCAAGTCGGATTCGTAGCCAAGACCGGGGAATCAAATGGCGAGCCTTCGACCAACGCCAGGTTGTGAGACGAACCACAAGCGATGGTGGTCACATTTTGGAGACCGGTTGGAATAGCCGTCTCCCCGTTATAGGGATAACCCCACGCGATGACGGTGCCGTCGTCCTTGAGGACCAGGCAATGACCAAAGCCAGCGTCAACCGCCACGATATTTGTGGCCGTTGCCGGAATGTTGCCCAAACCGTAGCTGTTGGTGCCTCCCCAGACAGCCACGGTACCGCCCGACTTGAGCGCGATGCAGTGAATGCGCCCGGCTGCGATGGCGACAACGTCCGACAAATTGCCCGGCACGTTGGTCTGGCCATTGCCATTGTATCCCCAAGCGACCACCCGACCATCGGCGGTTAATGCCAAGCTGGAATAATCACCAGCCTCAACGGCCACAACGTTTGCCAAGTCGGCCGGCACATTCGTCTGACCAGAATCGTTCTGCCCCCAAGCACCGACCGTTCCGTCCGCTTTGAGGGCCAGGTTGTGATAACTTCCGGCCGCAACCGCCACAACGTTGGTCAGGTCCGGCGGTATGTTCGTTTGGCCCTGATTGTTGTATCCCCACGCGGCAATCGTGCCGTTCGCCCTGAGCGCCAGGCTACCCGAGTCTCCGGCACTGATCGCCACGGCGTTGGTCAGATCCAAGGGCACGTTGGTTCTGATACTATCGTAGTTCCAGGCAAACACCGTTCCATCGTTCTTGAGCGCCAAACTATGAATTTGACCTGCGGCAATGGCGACCACATTGGTCAAGTCTGGCGGAACATTGGTTTTTCCGTAACTACTCGAACCCCACGCCGCGACCGGCACGACGGACAGCTTGGCCTCATTGGTCACAACTGCATTGGCGGTGCTCGCGATGACGGTGTAAACGCCGGCCTGTTCATAGCGAGTGTTGGTTAAGGTCAACGTGCTGGTGGTGGGCTCCAGCCGGACCGCGCCGTTGAATTGCCATTGATAACTCAACGGCGAGCCGGCTTGCGCCGCAATGCTGAAAGTAGTCGTCGCGCCCCGAAAACTGACCTGATCCTGCGGCGGGCTAGTGACCAGAATCGGCCACACCACGAGGCTGGCGTTGGAGCTGACGATGCCGCCAAACTCATTGCTCACGCTCACGGAATACAGTCCCGCGTCGGTCAGTTGAATATTCGTCAGCGTCATGGAACTGTTCGTAGCCCACGTGATGTTCGTTCCATTGCATGACCATTGGTAGCTCGGTGATTGGCCAAAAACACTGACGTTCAATGTCGGGTTCGCACCCACATAAACCGCCTGGTTGGTCGGCTGCGCGGCCATGATGAAAGGCATTACCACCAACTCCATGTCAGAGTTTGTGATTACTCCCAGCGCGTTGCTGGCCACCACCGAATAAAGGCCGGCGGAAGACGGCAAGGCATTTGTCACGACTAACAGTTCCTTGTTCGCTCCGGGCAGGTTGGTTCCGTAGAATTGCCACTGATGGGTCAGTGGCTGCGCCCCCACCGCGCGCAACCGCAGGTAGGCCGTTTGACCGGAAGCAACCGTGCGCCGGATGGCAGGGAACGGGAAGATCGGTGGGCCAGCAGCCCTGACCGCAAGCGCGCCATAACTATCTGCCCCGATCACCATGACGTTCGTGGCACTGATGGTTTTGGGAGCACCCCAGCCCACCACCGTTCCGTCCCGGCGGAGCGCGAGAGCTTCGCCCGACTTGCAGCAGCCCACTTCGACGACATTCGTGGCCGAGGCCGGCGGCGTCGCAATGCTTCCCCAACGCAGCAGGGTTCCATCGGCCCGCACCGCCAGGCTGTTCTGTTCGCCAGCAGCCACCGCTACGATGTTCGTCGCACTGGCGGGCACGGTTGTCTGGCCGGAAGTGTTGTCACCCCAAGCGATCACTCGTCCGTCCGCACGCACGGCAAGGCTATGAAAGGAGCCTGCCGCGACGCTGACGATGTTGAACGCCGAAGCAGGAATGTTGGTTGTCGAGTTATAGCCCCAGTCGACCACAACGCCGTCGGCGCGCAGGGCGAGCGCGTGCAAAGCTCCGCGCCCGACGCCCAAGGCAACTACATTCGTGGCGGCGACGGGCACATAGAGTGCGCCAAAGTTCCCCATCCGACCCCACATCCGAACAGCACCGTCGGCCTGGGCGGCAAGACTGTTGTAGTTGCCCGCCGAAATCGCCATGGCGTTTGTGACGTCCGGCGGCACGTTAGTTTGCCCGGAGAAAGAGTAGTTCTGACCCCAAGCCCGCACCGTACGATCCGCCAGCAGGGCGACACAGTGAATGTCGCTCCCAGCCAGTGCGATTACGTTGGTTCCCATGGGGGGCACATTGGTTTCCAGCGCAGCAGAGCTCGACCAGCCCCAGCCAATGATGTTCGTGTCGGCCGCCGTTGCGGTGAACGAGCCGAGGCCTAACGCCAGGCTGATCAAGCGCAGTTTAGTCATCCTCATGATTTGCGTCCTTTTTGGTTTGCCCACATTAAGAATCATTTCACTGCGCGACTTTCGGCAACACCCGCTCCGCAATCTCCATTGCGGCGTTTTGCAGCGCCGTCTTCGCCGCCGTTTGCTCCACGACGTCCACAGCCACGCTGGTCTGGCGGTCCACAGTCAGGACCTCACCATTGGCTTTGCGCGCCTTGAGTTCCACCCGCGCCTTGCAGGAAATCAGATTACCCTTGCGCAGGCCGAACGCGCTAAACGCTTCGCCCGTGATCTCCACCTCCGGCTTCTCAGTAGATCTGTCGTCCACCAATCTGTGGCCGCACTCCTGCAGGATTTTCCCCAGTTCGGTTTCCGCCGCCGGATCAATCACCGGACCGCCAAAATGCCGTTCCGCCAGTTTCACCGACACGCTCGGCAGCGTTTTGCCACCAAGCGCCTTCTTGATTCTCTCAACGCGTTGCTCGTGGGTTTCAACCTTTGCCACGAGCGTTTCGCATTTCTGACTGACGGTTGCAGCGATCTTTTTCGCCAGTTCGGCCGCCAAATCGGTGATCGAAACCGCAGGCAGGCCTTTCACCATCTCGCCATAAACGCGGCTGGTTTCCGTGCCGATGACCTTGGCGACGATGATCGTCTCCTTGTCCACCTTGAACACGCGGCCCGTCACCAGAACTTTCGCGCCGGTCAGGTGGCCGACCTTGGCTGCCGTGTCGGCGCTGACCGTACCGGACAACCCGAGTTCCTGTTCGCCCAGAACTTTTTCCAGTTCCGCGCGTTCCACGGTGATTAAATTCACCTCGGCCGAGAGCGTGGCGTTGATGAGCGTGGCGACCTTCGGCCCGAGATCACGCACGGCTTCGTCCTTCGATTCGAAGTCGAACACGGCAATGGTGAGCACCTCGTCAGCGGCGCAAATCGTCGTGAGGCCAGCGAAGGTCAGCGCGGCCAGCGTGAGTTTGAGGGCACGTTTCATAATGCAGTTTGGTTTACGCGTGCGGATTCAGGTTCGGGAGCCGGGGCGGCTGAGGATTGCGCGCCCGCCGGCAGAAATCGACGAGATTCAATTGCGCCTGCGGGCGGTTCGCCAGATCAACGACCAACTGCGCCTGCCCAATGACCACCGCTCCAGCGCCAAGCAGCACGGTTTGGATCGAGGGCTGCAACTTGTCGTGCGGACCGGGCGGCGGGTAAAGCCAGACCACACCCGCGCCTTTGCGTGCCAGCTTTTCGATGCGCTCGGCCAGGTCGCCGGCCATCGGTTGGCGCGATGCGAAGGGACCAATGATTGCCAGTGGACCGCAAAAAGTTGAGATGCCACAAGCTTCCAAGTCCTCGAACTCAACCCCCGCGAACTTGAGGAGTGACTTAAGCACATTGCCCGGATCGAAAACGCCAACCGCCTGCCTCACACCCGCAAGCGATTTCAATTCCGCCAGAATGTTTGTTGGATAAACCAGCACCTCGGTCGTGCCGAGCACGCGATGGCCGTCTTCCAGCCACTTGATGAGAAAACGCGTTTCGGCTTGGACAGCCGGGAAATCCAGCGTGGCGACTTCGGTAATGGTCTGGCCCGGCAGCACCTGCAACTTCTTCCACGGCCACTCGCCAAAGGTCGTGGTTGTCGCCGAGGTAGTTTGCAGCAAGTGGATTCTGACATCGGCGCTAATCGGGACATCGCCGGAATTCCGCCACATGACGGCGAGCGGTCGCAGCGCCCCGGCAAAAGCGCGCAGCGGTTCGCCAGCAGGAACCACTTGCAACTCACCCATGGCTGATCTGCCGAATAGGCCGATCAGTCCGGCCATTCTAAATGTTGCGAGCGTTCTCATTTCCAGATGTTCAGACAATGCAACCTGGCGAAACCTTTGGTTTATTTGTGCCGAACGTTACTCATCGCGACGCGAACTGCAAAGCCCGGGCCTGAATCTTCATATTCTGCATGCCTGGCTTCGGATCATCGCTGGCCCAGGCAAATCGGTCGCCCATCAGAATCACACTGCCGTTTGCGTCCGAAAGCACGGTCAGATTCTGACCGGCGATTTGCAGTTCCTGTCCGCTGAACGTGACCAACGTCGTGCAGTGCTTGCCCTGGCAGATCCTGACCCAAAGCGGTGTCGAGTCGGGCACATTGGCTTCGTCAGACAACACGAGTTGCATTCCAGATTCGTCCTTTACGATGGCGCGGACACGCTGCGGGAACATCGCCAGAACTTCGCGGATGAGCTTTTCGCTCTGGAGCAACTGGCCGTTGCCCTTGGCAAACTCGGGCGGTGCAAATCTTTGGCTGAAGATGAAACCGGCAATCATGCACACCACCGCCACCCCCCCCGCCCAAGCGAGCCGTGGCACCCAGCGAACCGCGCGACGTTCCGTTGGCCAAGGACGGTTCAACTGCCGCACCAATCGATCCGGAAAGTCCTGCCAGTAACCTTCCGGAGGCCGAGGGGATTCGGCAGCTTTCAAAATCCGATTCAGTTCGACGTCATTCATGGGCAACCTCGGTTCTTAACCACCGCTTCAGTTTGGTGCGCGCCGCAAACAGCCGCCACGACACGGTCGCCTCCGTGCAGCCCAGCACGTGCGCCGCCTCCACATGGGTCATTTCTTCGTGGACGGTTAACACGATGGCGGCGCGTTGTTTGGCCGGCAGTCGGTTCAAGGCGGCTTGCACACGCTGGTTTAGGTCGCCGGGGGACTTTGTTTTGGCGGGGAGCGAGTCGTCCACCAATGCGTCGTTGGCCCAAGTTTGATGCACCTCATTCCGGCGACCCTCGCGACGGCGCCAGTTGAGGCAGGCATTCATAGCGATGCGACAGAGCCACGTCGAAAACTTCGCTTCATTCTGAAAGGAATCCAGGTGTTGCCATGCGCGGAGAAAAGTCTCTTGCGCGAGGTCTTCGGCCTCGGCGGGCGACCCGGTCATGCGATAGGTCAAGGAGTGAATCATGCGTTGATACCGTCGGACCAACGATGCGAATGCCTCTTGATCGCCTCGCCGACTCTGCTCGATCCAGCCCTGATCGTCGTCCGTCACGGTTTCCTTTTAACCGGTAAGACAACTTGAAACAGCAAATCCTTTGAAAAAACTATGGCCGGACCCCCGCGCACCCTCATCGCCGCCTGTTGCTCCCGAGGTGCGGCAAGCGCAAACGAAACTTGGGTTCGGCTCACCCTGCGCCGTGCCGCACTCCTAGCGTTTCAAATCAAAATCCCCGCAATGGTCGCCGTCAGGTAACTTGCCAGCAAACCGCCGATCATGGCGCGCACGCCGAGCTTGGCCATGTCACCGCGGCGTTCCGGGGCGAGGGTGCCGATCCCGCCCACCTGGATGGCGATGCTGGAGAAATTGGCGAAGCCACACAAAGCATACGTCGCCAGAACAAAGCTCCGTTCGTCCACGACGGTTTTCGGGTTGGTGAGCGAGAGGTAACCAATGAACTCGTTGAGGACGATGCGCTCCCCGAGGATGCCGCCAATCGCCAGGCAATCCTGCGCCGGCACGCCCATGAGCCAGGCAAACGGCGCGTTCACCCAGCCAAAGAGAACTTGCAAGGTGACTGGGGTGGCGACCCCGAGCCGGGTCTGTGCATAGGTGAACAGGAAATTCGCCAGCGCCACGACCGCGATGAACGCAATCAGCATCGCGATGACATTGATCGCCAGGGTCATGCCTTCGCTGGCCCCGCGGCAGAGCGCATCGATGCTGTTCACCGTGGTGCGCGGCACATCGGCGGGGGCGGTGGCGGCGGTTTCACTGATTTCCGTCTCCGGCAGCATGACTTTGGAAATCAACAACGCGGCGGGGGCGCTCAATACGGAAGCGGTGAGCAGGTGTCCGGCGATCTCCGGGTGCCCCGCGTCCATGCCCAGCTTGACGTAAACCGCCGCCACACCGCCGGCGATGGTCGCCATGCCGCCCGTCATCAGGCACAAGAGTTCGCTCCGCGTCATGCGGGCGACGTACGGCTTGATGACCAGCGGCGCTTCCGTCTGGCCCATGAAAATGTTCGCGGCGGCGGCCAGGGTTTCACTGCCGCTTGTCCGCATGGCCTTGCGCATCACCCAGGCGACGCCATGAACCACTTTCTGCAAAATGCCCCAGTGATAAAGCAACGATGACAGCGCGGCGACGAGGATGATCGTGCCGGTGACGAGGATGCCGAACACCAGCGAGCGGCCGGGAAACGCCTTTTCCATCAGGTTGTCCACGGCCAGCGGCCCGAAGACGAACTGGCTGCCTTCGTTGGAAAACATGATAAGATTGTTGATGGCGCGCCCGGTAAAGTCGAACACGTCATGCCCGAACCGGGTGTGGAGAATCAGGGCGGCGAAAATGAACTGCAGGGCGAGGCCCCACAGCACCGTGCGCCAGGGAAATAATTTACGGTGCGATGACAATGTCCACGCCACGCCGACGAACACCACCAGGCCCAGCAGGCTGATGAGTTTGAGCTGCATGGCGTGGAACGGTAAAGGGTCGGAAGGCGCGAGTCGAGGGGTGAGTGCCCGGCGCTCCCGCGCGAACCGGCCACGGGCCTGCGCCACGTCCATCCACCGATCAGGAACGCGCCGATGTGCTCAAACAGGCGATGGCGACCTCGCCACCATGCGGCATCAATTCAACGGCCGGCCCGTGGCGGAAGAACCGAATCTCCGGGGCGGCAGACCTCCGGCTTACGCAAGAATGCCTTTCACCGGATTGGCTTCCTCGACTCCGGTCAGGCGTTGGTCCAGTCCCTGGAACTTGAAGGTGAGCCGGTGGTGGTCGATCCCGAGGCAATGCAGGATGGTGGCGTTGATGTCGCGAATGTGCACCGGGTCCTTGACGATGTTGTAACTGAAGTCGTCGGTCTCGCCATAAACGGTGCCCCCTTTGATGCCGCCGCCCGCCATCCACATGGTAAAACATCGCGGATGATGATCACGACCGTAGTCGGTCTTGGTCAACTTTCCCTGGCAATAGACCGTGCGGCCGAACTCGCCACCCCACACCACCAGGGTGTCGTCCAACATGCCGCGGCTCTTGAGGTCGGTGATCAGTCCGTAGCATGCCTGGTCCACATCGCGGCATTGCAGCGGCAGATCCCGGGGCAGGTCGCCGTGATGATCCCATTCGCGGTGAAAAAGTTCGATGCACCGGACGCCGCGTTCGGCGAGCCGGCGCGCCAACAGCGCACTGTGCGCGAACGTACCGGGCACGGTCACTTCCGGTCCGTACAGCTCGAGGGTGGCTTTTGATTCACCGGAAATATTCGTGAGCTCCGGCACCGACGACTGCATGCGGAACGCCATTTCGTATTGTGCGATGCGGGTGTTGATCTCGGGATCGCCCAGCCGTTGGAACGAGGTCGTATTGAGTTTCCCCAGCGCATCGAGCATTTCGCGACGGGTTTCGCGGTCCACACCGGGTGGGTCATTGAGGTAAAGCACCGGGTCGCCCTTCGCTCGCAAGGAAACCCCGGAGTGTTTGGTGGGCAAGAAGCCCGCTTCCCACAGGCGTTGATAGAGGGCCTGCGCGTCGCGTTTGGCGGACCAGCTTGGGGTCATGACCACGAAGGCGGGCAGATTGTCGCATTCGCTACCGAGGCCGTACGAAAGCCACGAGCCGAGGCTGGGTTTTCCGGGAATCTGAGCCCCGGTTTGGATGTAGGTGACGGCGGGGTCGTGATTGATGGCCTCGGTGTGGACGGATTTGATGACCGCAATTTCATCCGCAATCTTGGCCGTGTGCGGCAACAGCTCGCTGAACCAGATGCCCGACTGGCCGTATTGCTTGAACGAGTATTTCGAGGGCGCGATCGGGAATCGCGTCTGGCCGCTTGTCATCGTGGTCAGGCGCTGGCCTTGCCGGATGGAGTCCGGCAGGTCGGTATCGTAGATCTTCTCCAGGCCCGGCTTGTAATCGAGCAAATCCATCTGGGACGGCCCCCCGTTCATGAAGAGGTAGATCAACCGCTTGGCCTTGGGGGCAAAATGGGGCAGGCCGGGCAGCGCCGGGTGAGCGCGCACCGTATCTTTGGTCGCGGCGCGCAGGAGTTCGGGAAACATCAAGCCGCCCAGCGCGATGCGGCCGGCGGCGAGGCCGGTGGACTTGAAAAAGTGACGGCGGCTGAGCCGGTGCTGGTGTTCGGGCGGGGGATTCATAGGCTCAGTTCTTGTTCAAAGTCTCGTCCAGATTGAGGAGCAGGCTGGCAACCATGGTGTAGGCCGCAAGTTCCGACGGATTCAGTTTTTCATCCACCGGTGATTCGCCAACGGAGATAAGTTTCCTGGCGGCCTCCGGGTCGGCTTGATATTTGGCGAGATATTTCGTGAGCGTCCCCTGCAAAACGGATTTCTCCCCCGCCTGGGGTTGCCGCGCGGTCACGAGGCGAAAGCCAAAACTCAGACGCTCTTCCGGCTTGGGCGCGTGCTGGAGCATCCGCGCGCTCAAGTGGCGCGCGGCTTCGACGTAGGCCGGATCATTCATCGTCACCAGCGCCTGCAGCGGCGTGTCCGTGCGCTCGCGCCGGGTGCAATATTTCTCGCGCGACGGCGCGTCGAACGTCGTCAGATACGGCGGCGGCGCCGTGCGTTTCCAGAAGGTGTACAGGCTGCGGCGATACAGGGCCTCGCCGTGGTCCTGCTCGAACTTGGCCGTGTTGCTTGACGTGTAGCCGACCGCCTCCCAGATGCCGGCCGGCTGGTAGGGGCGCACGCCGCGACCGCCCATTTTCTCCACCAGCAGCCCGCTCACAAACAGGGCGTTGTCGCGAATCATTTCTGCGTCGAGCCGGAATCGCGGTCCGCGTGCCAGCAGCCGGTTTTGCGGGTCTTTTTGCAGCACCGCCGGGGTCACCGCGGAGCTTTGCCGGTACGTCGCACTCGTCACCATGAGCCGGACCATGTGCTTCACATCCCAGCCGCTCCGGATGAATTCCGTCGCCAGCCAATCCAGCAATTCGGGGTGCGAGGGCCATTCCCCCTGGGCGCCGAGGTCGCCGGAAGTTCTCACCAGTCCCACGCCGAAGAATTGCTGCCAGAAACGATTCACGGTCACCCGGGCGGTGAGGGGATGGTCAGGGCTGACGAGCCACCGGGCGAACGCAAGGCGGTTGGTCGCGGGACTTGCCGCCAATGGGGGGAGCACCGCCGGGACCGACGGGGACACTGGTTCGCCGCGTTGATCGTATTGGCCGCGTTTGAGCACAAAAGTGCCTCGCGGTTTTTCCATTTCCTCCGAAATCATGGTCGCGGGCAGGGACTTGTCCAAATCTTCCCGTTGCTTACGAGCCTCTTTCAAGGCCGTTAGCAATGGGTCAAAGGTGGGGCGCGTCGGCGTGTAAACATTAACAAGGTAATGTTCGCGCAAAGCATTTTTCTGTGCGTCGGTTCGCTTGTCCGCGTCCGCTTTGAGTGCCTCGGCGACTTCCTTGGGCAAATCCTTGGTCATCCTGGCCTTCTCCTGCTGTTCCCACGCCAGGAGCGAGACCGCCGACCAATCCTCCTGGGTGGTACCAGTGAAAATGCCTGCTCGATCCCAGTAAACCGTCCCGCCGAATTGCGTGAACGCAATGCCGTCAATCCTCGCCCCGGCCGGCAGATCCAGTTTGCTGGCATCAATTTCGAGCCGCACCCATTCCCCGAGTTTGGGCAGCGCACCCATGAGCAGTTTTTGTGATGTGCCCTTGGCGCCGAAACCGATCGCGTCCTCGTCGCCCCAGTTGGCCCGATGCAACCATTCGCTCGTGTGGAATTGAAGCATGATTGCCTTGGGCGGGTCCGCCGGATCGAGATAAACGTAAGCGAACAGGGTGTCGCCCGCGCCGACCAGCAGCGGGGGCGCTGCCTGGGTGAAAAAGTCCTGGGCCAGCCCTTTGTCCGTCCGCGTAAATGCCCGTTTGCCGCTGTGAACTTTCTCGGCTTCAACCCATTTCAATGCTCCCGCTGTGCCGCTCGCTTCCGCCTTGGCCCCCTTCGGAAAATCATCCTCCACCCAGACAAAATCGGCCGGTGGATTCGTCGCCGGGCGGGCGATGCGCTCCGGCTCGGTGTAGGTGATCTTGGCCGCCTCCGCGCGAATCTGCTTTTCCGTGGCCGTGATGGAACTGCTGAGTTCGGCAAGTTTCGCCTCCTGCTCCGGGGTCGGTAGTTTCATCGTCGGCGGCGGCAGCAAGGCATTTCCGTCCATCGCCTTCTCGTTGAAGTTATTGAAGAACGCCGAGAGCTGGTAAAACTCCTTCTGCGATACGGGGTCGAACTTGTGATCGTGGCAGGAGGCGCAACCCAGCGTCAGCCCCATCCAGACCACGCCGGTCGTTTCGGTGCGGTCCACCGCATAGCGCACGTAAAATTCCTCGTCAATCGCACCGCCTTCGCTGGTGCTGACGTTGCAACGATTGAATCCGCTGGCGATTTTTTGATCCCGGGTGGGTGTTGGCAACAGATCACCCGCCAGTTGTTCGATCGTGAACTCGTCGAACGGTTGGTTGCGATTGAACGCTCCGACCACCCAGTCGCGATACGGCCACAGGGAGCGTTCGTTATCAAGGTGCAGCCCGTGGGTGTCGCCGTACCGCGCGACGTCGAGCCAGTAGCGCGCTTCGTGTTCCCCATAACGGGGCGATTGCAGCAAGCGCTCAACCAGCCGTTCGTAGGCCTCCGGCTTGGTATCGGCCAAAAAAGCATCCACTTCTTCAAGCGTTGGGGGCAGTCCGGTAAGGTCAAACGTCACCCGACGGATGAGCATGGCCTTGTCCGCTTCCTTGGCCGGGCGCAACTTTTCCTTGTCGAGTCGAGCCAGAATAAAGGCGTCGATGGGATTGCGCGGCCAACGTTGGTTTTTTACGGCGGGCACGGGCGGGCGTTCCGGCTTGATGAACGACCAGTGCTCTTTCCATTCGGCCCCCTGCGCAATCCAGCGCTTCAGTAAATCAACCTGGTTCGCCGTGAGCCGTTTGCCCGATTTTACGGGCGGCATCAGTTCGTCCTCATCCTTGGTGGTGATGCGGGCGATCAGTTCGCTCTGGGCGAGATCGCCGGGAACGATGGCCGCCTCCCCCGATTTAAGGGTCGCCAGGGCGCCGTCCTTGAGATCGAGCCGCAGGCCGGCTTTGCGTTTGCCGGCGTCCGGTCCGTGGCAGGCGTAGCAATTGTCGGAGAGCATCGGACGGATGTCGCGATTGAAATCGATTTTCCCCGACGGAATCGCGGCCGGGGATGAGGACACGAAGCTCAACCCCGCAACGAACGGGAACGTGCAGCGCAACAACCTATTCATTTTGCCGGTTATCATACGATAAAACTAACAAGCAGACCATCCGTCAAAACGACGTGGATTCTCGCTTAAATTAGACATTGCGAGAGTTTAGTCAACTTCAAGGGCACGCAAATCCTGGTGCGCCGTCCGGCAACTCTCCTTGCCGGGAGGCGCCTGGAAGATTTGCTTTCAATTGCGGGCATTCTCTGCGTTCCTATGCCGCTATTTTTTATGCTAAGAGCTGGAATCGTCGGGCTGCCCAATGTCGGCAAGTCCACTTTGTTTAATGCCGTCACCCGCACCCGCAAGGCGGAGGCGGCGAATTATCCGTTTTGCACCATCGACCCCAACGTCGGCATCGTCACCGTGCCGGATGCGCGGATGTATGAGCTGCAAAAAATCGCCAAGACAAATGTCGTCATTCCGGCGGCCATCGAGTTTGTGGATATTGCCGGGCTGGTAAAAGGGGCCTCGCAAGGAGAGGGGTTGGGTAACAAATTTCTTACTCACATTCGCGAAGTGGACGCCATCGTGCAGGTGGTCCGCTGCTTCGAGGACGCGGACATTCATCACGTCACGGGCTCGGTTGATCCCGTGCGCGACATCGAGGTCATCAATACCGAGCTCGTCCTCGCCGATCTCGAAACCGTCAAGAAGCGATTGGAAAAAGTCGCCAAGGACGCCAAGCGGGGCGACAAGGCGGCTCAGGCCGAGGAAGTAGTGCTCAAAAAGCTCGAACCCGTGCTCGACTCCGGCAAGCCCGCCCTCACCGTCAAACTGACGCCCGAGGAAAAAGTCATTTCCAAAGCTTTCTTCCTGCTGACCGACAAGCCCACGATCTTCGCGTGCAACGTGAAAGAATCCGACCTTGCGACGGCGGCCAGCAATCCTTACGTCCTCAAGGTGAGCGAATACGTAAAGACCCATCTCGCGTGTGAAGCCGTCGTCATCAGTGCCCAGATCGAGAGCGACCTGATTGATCTCACACCCGACGAAGCGAAGGCCTTCCTCAAGGAGTTGGGCGTGGACGAAAGCGGCATCGGCGCGCTCATCCGCGCGACGTATCATTTGCTCGGCCTGCGGACGTATTTCACGGCGGGCGAGAAGGAAGTCCGCGCCTGGACCATTCACGCCGGCGACACCGCGCCCAAGGCGGCGGGCGTGATCCATTCGGATTTCGAGCGCGGCTTCATCAAGGCGGAGACGGTGGCCTACGACGATTTGATCAAGTGCGGCTCGGTGGCGGCTGCCCGCGAAAAGGGGCTGTATCGGATGGAAGGCAAGGAATACGTCGTCAAGGACGGCGACGTGCTGTTGTTCAAGTTCAATGTCTGAGCCGGGTGCGGCCTAACCGGCCGGCGACCTCAGGCGGGCGAGGAAAGCGCGCGTCGGGAATTTGCTCCCGGGACACTGGGTGTGAACGACGTTGATCTGTTGATGCGTCTTCACCGCTCCCGCGTCCAGTTGGCAGCGCCGCATCAATGCGCGCACCAAATCCTCCAGGCTGCGCAACTGTCTGGCCGTCGGCGGATGTTTGTTAAAATCTCCGATTAGGCAGATGCCGAGGGCAATTTTGTTTTGCGCTTCGCTGTGAAGATGGCCGCCGTCCAATTGCTTTTTCCAGCGGTTGCCCACCGCGATTTCGCCGTCACCCATGCCGTTCCCGTTGCCGATGAGAAAGTGATAGGCCAACCCGTTTTCCATGTGGCGCTGCTCCCGGTGATAGCGGTCGAGGCTTTTCACGGTGCCCTTGTCCACTGCGGCATGATGGATGACGATGGATTTCCAACGCCCGGAAGCCATCGGCGCGCGCGCAATGGCTTTTTGCACGGACGAATTCAGTTTTATGGCCGCCGCCGGATTGACGAAATCGTCGGCTTCCGGGATGAACAGACGCTGGCCGACATAGAGGTGTGAATCCCGGGCAATGCGGTTGCGTTCGGCAAGTTGGTTGACGGTCACCCCGTGGCGGCGGGCGGTTTCCAGCAGCGTGTCGTTGGGCTTTACCACATAAGTCCGCTCCGCAGCCGGCGACGTGAAAGCCAAAGCCAGGGCAAGCCACCCGACCCAGTGCCGGGGCGCGTGTCGGTGGTTCATTTGCATCACGATCTTGGGCCCTTAGCATAATTTCTCGCCTGAGGGGAAGGGCGAATTGCGCCGCGCCTGAAGTTTTTCCCGTCGCCGGACGCGGAAGGTGACACTGGCAGCGGTGAGCCAAACCGCTTAAAGCGGCTTTTCAAATTCAGCCCGGTGCGGAACACTGAACACGTGCTCGACCTTGAATCCGCCATTGCCCGCATCCTCGCCGCGCTGCCACCGCCGCAGCGGGAAGCCGTCCCCCTGCGCGAAGCCGCGGAGCGGGTGCTGCTGGAATCAGTTTCCTCCCCGGTGGATCTTCCCCCGTTCGACAACTCCGCCATGGACGGGTTTGCCGTGCGCGCGGCGGAGGTGCGCGAAGCAACACCCGCCGCGCCGGTCCGCCTGCGCGTCCGGACGAAAATACCCGCTGGCGGACATTTCCCGGATGAGCTGGCTCCGGGTGAATGCGCGCGCCTTTTCACCGGCTCCTCCCTGCCTCGTGGTGCGGATGCCGTCGTGATGCAGGAGGACACCCGCTCCGATCCGTCGCAACCCGACGAAGTTCTGATCGGCGATTCCGTCGTCGCGGGGGAATATGTCCGTCGTCGAGGGGAAGACGTGCAGCAGGGTGGGATGCTGGTGGAAGCTGGGACGGTCTTGACGCCTGGCGCCGTCAGTTTGCTCTCGGCCACGGGCATGGCACAAGTCAGTGTGGGCCGCCGACCGCGAGTCGGTTTGCTCGCCACCGGCTCGGAGTTGAGGGAAGCGGGTCAACCACTGGCGCCCGGACAGATCTATGAAAGCAACCGGGCAATGCTCGCGGCCCTGGTCGACCGGGCGGGGGGAGTGCCGGAGGTTTTCCCGCTCGTGCCCGACACCCTGGCGGCAACCCAATCGGCATTGGAACGGGCGTTTTCCAACTGCGATCTGGTCATCACTTCCGGCGGGGTGTCGGTAGGTGAAATGGATTTTGTAAAGACCGCGTTTGCCGCGCTCGGTGGCGAAATGCAGTTCTGGAAGGTGGCGATCCGACCCGGCAAACCATTCGTGTTCGGGCGGCTGGGGGAGAAGTTTCTGTTCGGCCTGCCCGGCAATCCGGTTTCGGCGTTCGTCACGTTCCTGTTGCTGGTGCGTCCGGCATTGCGGCGCTGGCTGGGTGAGCGCGAGGTGACCCTGCCCGCGCATCCCGCCGTGCTCGGCGAGGCGCTTGCCAACTCGGGGGATCGCCGACACTTCCTGCGCGTACGGGTGGACCGGGAAGGGAATGTTTTTTCCGCGGGCAAACAGGCCTCGCACGCGCTGGCTTCGCTCGCCGCAGCGGATGGTTTGGTGGAGTTGCCACCCGCGACCCAGCTCGCGGCGGGAACAAAAGTAACCGTATTGCGCTGGGCGTGAACACCGCGGCGAATCAGAATTGCCGCTTTGGAATACTGAAGGACGAAACCGGCGCTTTGGGCGGCACAATGGGTGGCGGCGCCGGGTTGAGACTGGGCGTCGTGGCCGCGATGTTTGGCAGGCTTTGGATTTGCGCTGGCGCGCCGACCAAACCTGCCCGTTGGGTAAATGAATCACGCGGGCTGGGGGTCGCGGCGGTCGTCGAGGGCGCCGACCAGGTTGACCACGGCAATACGGGTGCTGCCCGCACATCGGCCCCAACTGCCGGCTGACCGGGCGAATAGTAATTGGGATTGCTGGCCGGCACAAAAGCGGGCCCGTCGAGCAGACTTCGGAACTGGTCGAC
>CAZIJO010000041.1:0-34088 GCA_964539515.1 uncultured Bifidobacterium sp.
ACTTTCTGCCTTCCCGGCCGCCCGAAATTCCCAGCCCGAACCCCCTAACTCAACCGCATCGGCATGACCACGTAGAGGAACGGTCCGTTGATCTTCAGCACGCCCGGACTCAACTCGTCAATCATCTCGATGAATACTTCGTCCACGGTCAGCGCATTCAAGGGATCGATCAGGTATTTCGGATTGAACGCCACGGCAATCTCCCGGCCTTTGTAGTTCACCGCCATGCTTTCCCGAGCTTCGCCCACTTCAGGACTGTTGGCGGTGATGGCCAGGTTGTTCCGGGTGAAGGCGAGTCGGACTGAATTGGCCTTCTCGCTGGTCATGATTTCCGCCCGTTTGAGCGCATGGAGGAACTCTTCACGCGGCAATCCAACCCGTTCCTTGGTTTCTCCCGGGATGACCTGCCGGTAGTTGGGATAGTTCCCCTCGATCAACTTGGTGATGATCTTAACGGAGAATTGTTTATCATTCGACAGGGCGAACTCCGCCTGGTTATCCCCATACTTGATCGTCGTTTCCCCAGTTTCCTGCAAAAGCCGGTTCAGCTCGTTGACAGCCTTGGAAGGAATGATGAATTCACCCTGGCTTTGCTCGGAGACCTCCACTTCTTCATCCACTAAAGCCAGCCGGCGCCCATCCGTGGCCACGATCGTCATCTTGTGATCCTTCATGCTGATGAAAATACCGTTCAAGACATACCGGGCCTCATCCGTGGAAATCGCAAAGGAGGTTTTGCGCAGCATGCCGCGAAACTTATCCTGGCTGACCACCACCTTCTTTTCCTCTTTGAATTTTGGCAGCGGCGGAAACTCCTCCGCCGAGAGGCCATGAATTTTGTAGAACGACGGCCCGGAGCGGACACTGCAAACATTCTTTTCATCCACCTCGATTTCAATTTCGCCACCACTGAGTTCCCGGGCGATGCCAAAGAGCTTCTTCACCGGCAAAGTCGTGGTACCGATCTTTTTCACCGTGGCTTCCACTCCGCAAACCACCGTCACGTCGAGATCCGTTGCGGTCAATTCCAGGGAATTGCCCTCCGCTCGCAGCAACACATTGGAAAGGATGGGGAGGGTGGTTCGGGTGCTCACAACATTCTGAACGGCTTGGAGTCCGATCAGGAGTTGCTCCTTGGTGATGGTCAGGTTCATGGCCGGCTAATATCTGTTTCTTTTCAGAAAAAAACTATTCTTATTAAGGGCGGTGAATAACACACCGAATCATGCCAGTAAAATTTGCCCCAACAACTTACAGGCAAAAGGGAACTCTAAATAAAAAACGAAGGCCAGCCCAAAAGAAAAAAATGTCAGGCTTGTTCACAATATCCACACGCAATCAACCGGCCGTTCGCCGCTGCTTCACGTGGCGGGCCCGTTGAATCACCGCCGGCAGGGCGGCACTCACGCGCGCCACTTCTGCCGGGGAATTCTGCCGGCCAAGGGAGAATCGCACCAGTGCCCTGGCGAGTTGCGGCGCCACACCGATGGCCTCGATCACATGCGATGACCCCAACGCACCCGCTGAACAGGCGGAGCCACTCGAAGCGCAAATCCCCTCCAAGTCCAACCCCGCCAGGAGGGCAATGCTCTCCGCTCCGTCCACGAGGAAGGAGACCGTATTGGCGAGGCCTTGATCGCTGTCACCAACCAAATAAGTACCCGGCAGGCTTTTGATGCCGGCCCGCAACACGTCCGCCAGCGGGGTCAAAGCCGGGCGGCGGAAAACCGGCTCGGGAACGAACCACTCCAAGGCAGCCACCAAACCGACAATGGCCGGCAGGTTTTCCGTTCCCGCGCGGCGTTCATTCTCGTGTCCGCCGCCGAACAGGATCGGATCCGGAAGCAGGGGTGATTTGATAAACAACAAACCTGCCCCCTTCGGCCCATGAAACTTATGGGCGCAAATCGAAACTAGGTCCGCGTTGAACTGATGAATATCAGTCACCGGCTCCTTGCCAAACCATTGCACCGCATCCGTGTGGAACAGAACGCCGCGCTGACGGCACAACGCCCCCAGATGGGCTACCGGTTGAATCGTCCCGATTTCGTTGTTCGCCGCCTGGATGGAAACCAGCGTGGTCTCGGGCCGGATCGCTTTTGACAGGTCATCCGGCGACACGTGTCCTTTGCGATCCACGGGTAATCTGGTGACGTCAAATCCTTCCTTTTGCGCCAGGTAATCAAAACAGTGCAACACCGCATGGTGCTCGATGGCGGAAGTGATCAGGTGACGACCGCGGCCTTTTCGCAACCTTGCGACTCCAAGAATGGCGAGGTTGTTGGCCTCAGTGCCGCCACTCGTGAAAACAACCTCACTCGGCCTGCATTTTAACAGATGCGCCGCGCGATCACGGGCATCATCCAAAGCCGCCCGCGCCCGTTGGCCAATCTGGTGGACGCTGGAAGGATTTCCCCAGATTTCATCGAGGTAGGGCAGCATCACGTCGCGCACCTTCGGGTCGAGAGGTGTGGTGGCGTTGTGATCGAAGTAAATGCTTTTCATGTCCAGCCAGTGAAGCATGCCCAACCAAGATCAAAGACTGAAGTCGCAAATTGAAGCGATGCTGGGAGAGGCGAGGCTTACAGGGATTTCACCAGACGCGCCACAAAGGCCCCGTCCACCCCGTCAACAAAGGGTAACAACTCCCGCTGCCGTTCCAGCCGGAAACTGGCGGATTCATTCAGGAATTGGGTCACCACCTCCTGGTTTTCCTCGGCTTCCAGGCTGCACGTGCTGTAAACCAGCGTTCCTCCTGGTTTGAGGAGGGCCGCCGCCTGACGAAGCAGGTCCAGTTGGGTTGAGCGCAGGCGGCTGATTTCGTCCGGTTGGATGCGCCACCGCAAATCGACGCGGCGACGCAGAACGCCGGTGTTGGAGCACGGAGCATCCACAAGGATTTTGTCGAAGCGCGACGCCGGCGGGAGGCGGGGCGGGTTGGTCGTCGTTTCAACGCAAGTCACCCCGAGGCGGGTGCAGTTCTCCCCCACGAGCTTCAAGCGCTCCGTCGAGATATCACACGCGACAATGCGGCCCTGGTTGTTCATCAGCTGGGCGATGAACGTCGTCTTGCCACCCGGGGCGGCACAGAGGTCGAGCACCAGGTCGCCCGCCCGCGGATCAAGTTCCCGCACGGCGAGGAGGGTTCCGGGGTCTTGAACATAAAATCCGCCCTGCCGGAAACTTTCCAGACTCATCAGCGGCGGAGGCGATTTTAGTTCGAACACCAGATTTTCGCCGGTCCAATCGCGCGTCAGGAATTCATAATCCACGTTTTCGGCGCGCCATAGCTGCACGAGCTTACCGGCATCAATCCGGAGGGTGTTGACGCGGGCGTAAAGTTTTGCCGGTGAATTGTTCCATTCGAGCAGGGCGCGCAGGCGGTCGTTGCCCCAGCGCTCCCGCCACCGAGAAACCAGCCAATCGGGTTGGGACCAGCCGATGGCTGGCTCGTTGGTTTTGAGTTCGGCGAGGCGGCGTTTCGTCGCGTCGCCCTCGCGCAAGAAACCGCGCAGGACCGCGTTTACAAAACCGGATTGGGGACCGAAACCGGCGCGCTTGGCCATCGCGACGGTTTCGTGAACGGCGGCATGGTCGGGAATCCGGTCGAGCCAGAAGATCTGGTAGAGGCCGAGGCGCAACAAATCCTGCAAGCCCGCCTTCTGCGGGCGGCCGTGCGTTTTCCTGGCAATGAGCCAGTCGAGCGTGGCCTGCCAGCGCACGACCCCGAATACGAGTTCGTGGCAGAGTCCGCGGTCGGATGGCGATAATGCCGCCCCGGCTAACGCGCGTTCCAGCAGGTTCTCGGTAAACTCTTCACCGGACCGTCGGCGCGCCAGAACACGGACCGCAATTTCTCTTGGTTTTTGTCCGGGACTCAATTAAAAATTAAAAGTGCAAAATTACAAACGCATTTAGCCGGGGAAAGCCGTGCCCAGCTTGCGGTGGGCAGGATGGTGTTTACGCTGGCCGCTGGGTGGTTAGCAATGCAAAAGGCCGGGTGCAGCGCAGTTTTGATTCAGTTTCGACGTTGAATTTTCGTTTAGTTTTGGATTGGTCCTTATGAGAGAAGAATTTGAAAAACTGGCGGTGGCGGGCAAGATCGAAGGCCGCCAGATTGAGCCCCTCGTCCAGCTCACCAACAGCGGTTTCTGCACGCACCGCAGCTGGGGATTTGGGCGGATCAAGACAGTGGACACCGTTTTCGCCCGGTTCACGATCGACTTTCCGGGGAAGGCGGGCCACGCCATGGACCTCGCCTTCGCGGCGGAATCGCTCAAACCCATTCCCAAGGACCACATCCTCGCCCGCAAAGCCGCCGACCTCGAAGGGTTGCGCCATCTGGCGGCGTTGAACCATCTGGATCTCATCAAGCTCGTCATCAACAGCTACAGCGGTCAGGCCACCCTCGAGCAAATCCAGCAAGTGTTGGTTCCGGACGTGATCCGCGACGACTGGAAGAAATGGTGGGAGACGGCCAAGCACGAAATGAAGAAGGACGGGCACTTCGTTGTGCCCGCCAAAAAGACCGCCCCGATTCAATATCAGGCGGAGGAAAAATCGCTGTTGGACCGGTTGCTGGCGGATTTTCGGGCGGCCAAAGGGCTGAAAGCGCGCTTGACAGTTGCGCAGGAGTTTACCCGCAGCGACGCCGAACTGGAGAACAAGGAAGCCGCCGCCCGGGAGATCATTGCTCAGCTCAACGCGGACCTGCCTTCGCACATGCGCACCCAGGCGGCAGTTGCCCTCGAAGCGATCTTTGCCCGGGATGATCTGGCGGCGTTGGCCAAATTGCCGCCCACGCCGGGGGAAATCACCGAGGCACAGGTCTGGAATCAGGACGGCGTGCGGTTTGCCGTGTTGATGGAAGCCGTGCCGGCCGCGAAACACCGGCGGATGCTGGAATCGTTCAAGGCCGCGCAGCCGGAACGCTGGTCCGAGATGTTGCGGAGCGCCCTGAACACGGTGCCTGCCAAGTTGTGCAAGGAATTCGCCGCGATGCTGGCCAGCGCCGGGAAACTGGACGAGTTGAAGGAAACCATGGCGCGGCTCATTAGCCAGCATGGTGCCAGCAGCGAACTGTTGCTCTGGCTGGGCAAGGAACGCAGCGATGAATTCGCCGACATCCTCGGGCCGCAAGTGTTCCGGGCCATGATCACGGCGATGGAGCGCGATCAGTTTAATGAGAAACGTTCCAGCCGGCTGCGGGAGTTCATGCTCGCCGATCAGGAGTTGATTGCCGACCTCACCGCCAGCGCCGACTTGGAAGTCATCAAAGATCTGACGCGGGCATTGCAACTTTCGACGGTGTTTGACGACATGGACAAGCGCTCCCTGCTCGCGCGCATCGTCAAGCGCCATCCTTCCGTCCAGTCGCTGGTCAGCGGCGAACAAACGCGGCAGGACGCCGTGCTGCACGTCTCCTGGGAAAGCCTGGAACGGCGCAAGGCGGAATACACCGAACTGGTGCAGAAGAAGATTCCGGCCAACTCGAAGGAAATCGCCGTGGCGCGCAGCTATGGGGATCTCCGGGAAAACCACGAGTACAAAGCGGCGAAAGAAATGCAAAAGGTCCTTATGCGCCGCAAGGAGGAACTCGAAGCCCAACTCACCCGCTCGCGGGGCACGGATTTTACCGGGGCGCGGACGGACGTGGTCAGCATCGGCACCATTGTGCATGCCACGAATCTGGATTCCAGCACGCCCGAGATTTTTACGATATTGGGCGCATGGGATTTCGACGCCCAAAAGAGCATTATCAGTTATCTGACGCCGATAGGTCAGGCCTTGCTGAATCGCAAGGTGGGCGACGAAGTAGAAGCGGAGGTTGATGGCGAGCGCCACCGCCATCGCATAGACAAGATTGAGGCCTTCAAGCCGGCGAATTGACTTCGGCCGGTAGAACACACCCACCGCCGGCCCGAGCTACACCTTCCCGCCGTAGCTCCCGTAATCGTCGGCGTCCAGGAGATCGAACCACGAGGTGATGTCGGTGCGTTCGGGGGCCACTTCCTTGTGGAGTTTATTGAAGTATTCGCGGGAATCGGGATTATCGGGTGCGCGCCGCTCCTGCCACGCCGACCAGGCTTCGATTTCGGGAGCCGTCCGCTGGTGTCGGGCGCGGGCCATGATCCATTCAAGGATTTCACCGTCGCCTTTGCCGGTGGCGAGTTGCTTTTTCAGCGCTTGGGCATCAATCCCGACGAACTCCAGAAAGCGTTCATCGAGTGGACAGGCATAAACATAATCACCGTTCCTACCCGCCAGTGTCGCCCGGCCCTTGTCCAGCAGACGAGGCAAGATGACAAAGCCTCCCAAGCGCACCCGCGGACTGCGGGGGGCGTTTTTCGTCAGATCAATTTTTGGATTTGCCATACAATGGTCTCGAGGAATGCGGTGTCCTGCCAGAGCGGGAACCGCCAGTGCTGACCTGCGTCACCCCCGAAGCTGCAACTGGAGAAAGGGCTTCCAAGTGATACCACGAAATCAGATCGTTGCGCTTGCGGGCGCTGCAAGCTGTCCTGGCTTACTTCTTTTCGGGATTGGCCGGCGGCGTTTTTTGCAGCTTTTCAACCTCGTCCGCCTTGATCGTTTCGATCTTGGCGCCTTTTTTCATTTCTTCCAGCGACGGGACCTTGATGATGTCGCTGGTCAGGGGCGCGGCGGGGGTTGCCGGCGGTGCCGGGGGCTGGATGGAAATCAATTCGACATCAAAAAGCAGGGTGGCGGCCGGGGGAATGCTCGGCGGACGGCCCATTTCGCCGTAAGCGAGGTCATAAGGAATGAACAGCTGCCACTTCGAA
The DNA here is from genome assembly GCA_964539515.1 of uncultured Bifidobacterium sp. Taxonomy (GTDB): domain Bacteria; phylum Verrucomicrobiota; class Verrucomicrobiia; order Limisphaerales; family JADLHS01; genus JADLHS01. Next base: position 6,804 of record CAZIJO010000041.1, read on the forward strand.
CCGGTTTTCATCTGAGTTAACGCTTCCGTCCAGCCTTTGATGACGCCGCCGACGCGAAAAGTCGCGGGTTTCCCGGTCCTGGCCGAACTGTCGAACTCCGTGCCGTCGATAAAAGTTCCCCGATAGTTGACCGAAACGGTATCCTCGGCCTTGGGGATTTCGCCGGTACCTTCGGTGACGATTTTATACTGGAGGCCGCTCGGGAGGGTGACAATGCCCGCTTTGGCCTTGTTCTCGGCGAGGAAAGCCGCCCCTTGGGCTTTGTTCTTTTCACCCAGCAAGACCCGGCGCTCCTGCTGATACTTCCGGATGATCTCCTGCGCGTTCGTTAGCGCGAGGCCCGGTTTGTTCGCCAAGGCATCCAGCATGCCGCTATTAAATGCCGCCGGGTCATATTCAAAATTGCCCTGCCTGAAATTGTTACCAATGCTCATGCCGATGGCATAATTGACCTTTTCTTTGTCGTCTTTGAAGGTCTTGGCTTCCTCGGCGCTTAGCCCTTTGGCCGCCAGCAGGCAGGCGAAAATTGTACCGCTAATTACTTTGATGTTCATGCGGCGGAAGGTAGAAAATGCTGCGGGGGAGTTCAACATCATTCTGGTGGCGATTTCGAGGAGTTGGGGCGATCCACCCCAAGAAACACCCCGAAAACTTTGTTCGCCACATTGAATGAATGGCTGTATGCTGGGTCTAAATCACGCGGATTAACCGCGATAAGAGATTATGTCACGAAGATTTGTAATAGCGATCTGGCTGTTGTTGGTCGGCGCGCTTCCAACGGCTTGGGTTCTGGGTGCGGCCCGCGGGGCGGCGGGGGACGGGAGCGCCCAAAAGGCGGCCACGCTTGCCGCTGGCAAGGCGAAGGCCGAAACGCTCAAGCCTGAAGCCCTCGCCGAAGTGGTCAAAATCGCCCGGACAAACCCGCCGGCCCCCGGCCCAGACGATTCCCGGATCGCTTACGTGGCGGCCGGGTTGCTTGAACGACAGCATTTCCTGCAACACCCCTTCGACGACGAATTCTCGGCCAAGTTTCTGGATCGTTACCTCGAGACCCTCGACCCTCAGCACTTGCATTTTACGCAGGAAGACATCGCCGAGTTTGAGCAATATCGCGACCGGCTGGACGACTTGACGCGGGTGGGGGATACGACGCCCGCTTACCAGATTTTCAACCGGTTCTATGAACGCCTGGGCCAGCGCGCGAAATATGTCGGGACCTTGCTGCAGGAGGAAAAATTTGTCTTCGACACCGACGAACGCATTGCCACCAATCGCAAAGATGCACCCTACCCGCGCGATCTAAAGGAAGCCAAGTCACTGTGGCGGCAACGATTGCGCTATGAATATTTGGAAGAAAAGCTCGCGAAAGTCGCCGCCAAGAAAAAGGCCGCCCAGCGCGCGGGGACAACCAGCACCAACGGGCCGGCGGCCAAGCCCGCCGAGACCACCTCGGAATCTAAGATCAAAACGCCCGAGGAGGAAGTGGTCGAGACCCTCAACCAGCGGTACGCGCGAAACCTTCGTTATTTTCGGGAATGGGAGGCGGATGAAGTACTCGAGCTCTACCTCACGTCGCTCGCCCATGTCTATGATCCGCATTCGGATTACTTCAATCCTCGTCAGGCGGAGAATTTTGCCATTGGGATGAACCTCTCCCTCTTCGGCATCGGTGCGGAACTGCGCTCGGAAGACGGTTATTGCACCATCAACAAGCTCATGGCCGGCGGGCCCGCGGCGAAGTCCAAGCAACTTGGCGAAAAAGACCGCATCGTCGCCGTCGCCCAAAGCAACGCCCCTCCCGTCGACTGCGTCGAGATGAGCCTCAACAAGGTCGTCCAAATGATCCGGGGGCCCAAAGGGACTGAGGTTCGCCTGACGGTCATTCCCGTCACCGATGCCTCCGAGCGTCGCGTCGTGACGCTTATCCGTGATGAAATCAAGCTCGACGACCAGGCGGCCAAGGCCAAAGTCATCGACCTTCCCACTGCCGACGGCCACTCCTTCCGGCTCGGAGTCATCGACCTTCCCACCTTTTATGTGCCCATGGACGTCGGTGCCCCGCGCAAGCCGGATCCTGCCGGTGCGGAGCCCCCGGCCCCGCAACACTACACCTCCGTGGACGTCGCCCGTTTGTTAACCAAACTCAAGGCTGAGCAATGTCAGGGCGTCATCCTCGACCTGCGCCGCAACGGCGGTGGTTCCCTCGAAGAATGCATCAAGCTCACCGGGATGTTTCTTAAGTCCGGTCCCATTGTGCAGGTCAACGGACCCAGCGGGGAGCCGCAAGTCACCGAGGACCCGGACCCCTCCGTGCTTTACGACGGTCCGCTCGTCGTCCTGACCAGCCGGTTCAGCGCTTCCGCCTCCGAAATTCTGGCCGGTGCCTTGCAAGACTACGGCCGGGCCATAATCGTCGGCGATATGGCCACCCACGGAAAAGGGACGGTTCAAAACCTCAACCCGCTTCGCTATGCGATGCGGCCCAGTGCCTCTTCGACCAACGATCCCGGCACGCTCAAGATCACCCGGGGCAAATTCTATCGCGTCAGCGGCGGCTCGACCCAGCTCAAAGGCGTCCTGTCCGACATTGTGCTGCCGTCCAAATTGAATGTTGTGAAGGAGATCGGCGAGGGGGCGATCGACAATGCGCTTGCTTGGGACACCGTTCCCAGCGCCCGGTACGAGAAACTAAATCAGGTCCAGCCCTATCTCACCGACCTGCTCCGCCGTTCCACCGAACGCGTCTCCACCAATCAGGACTTCGTTTACATCCGCGAAGACATCGAGCAATTCCGTAAATTGCAGGCCGACAAGACCGTGTCCCTCAACGAAAAAGAGCGCCTCCAGGAAATCGAAGCCAACGAAGCCCGCGAAAAAGCCCGCAAACAGGAACGCCTGGCCCGTCAGGCCCCCGAGCCGACCGTCTACGAACTGACCCTCAAACAGGTTGCGCTGCCCGGACTTCCCCCCCCTGTGGCCAAAACCAACAGCCTGAACGCCAAAATCGCCGGCGACTCCGGGAGCAGCCCGTCGGCCTCTGTGGGCCACGACGCTGGCAGCGACCTCGAATCCGAAGCTGCGCCGGTGACGGATGCGACCCTTGAAGAAGCCAGCCAGATTCTCCGGGATTACGTCAGCTTGCTCGACCAAAAAGGTGTGGCCGCGGTCACTGAAAAATTACCAGTTAAGAATTGAAGGGGCACCCCGTCTGGGAATGAAAACACTCCCATCAGAAATCGAGAAGCGGCCAATTCCCGCCGCAGGTTGCGACACTCTGCACCTTGCATTTTTGCCGTTGATTCTGATTGTCGCCACCGCCTTGCTTACCCCGTCCGCCCTCGGGCAAGGCGCCCAAGGAGCGCAAATCAAGCAGCGCGCCAAGGAGCTCGTCAACCAGAACAATGTCCGACAGGGCGTGCCGCCGCCTGCTCCGCCGCCGCCTCGACCTGCAGGCGTGCCCACGCCCGGCGCCCCGGCCGCGCCGAATGCTGTCAATCTGCAGGCCCAGAATATTTCCAAAATCAAAGCGGACCTTGCCGGGCTCAAGCCGGGTTCGCCGGTGACGCTCGAACAGAAGCAGCAGCTGATCAAGGACCTTGCCGTGGCGGCCCGCACCACCAAGCCTTCCCTGCCCGCCGTGACCCGGTTTGTGGATTCACTTTCGGCTGCGTTGGCGGCCAATAGTATGGCGGCGCCAGAACAGGAGCGGTTGGCGCAAAATCTGAACTCGGTTTTTAACAGCAAGCCGCTCCCGGCTGCGCAATACGAGGCGGTCATCGCCGACGTCCAGGCCATTCTGCAGGTGGCTGGGGTAAAGCGAAACGTGGCGGAGAGTATCGCCGGCGATCTCAAATCCGTGGGCGCTGAGGTGCGGCGGTAAGCCCGGACCTCCCGGGCTATGAGCGCTCACATCACGGTAAAATGTCCCACCTGCCGGAAACCCGGCGACTGGTTTGCCGGTGAGTTTGGTCCTTTTTGTTCCCAGCGATGTCGGCTCATCGACTTGGGAAAATGGTTCGCCGAGGAACACACCATCACCAGTCCGCTCCGGCCGGAACATCTGGAAAAGTACGCGGACCTGCCGCCCGGCCGGCAACTGGATCAGCCGGAGACCGAATAGCAACCGCGCCGCAAGCGGATGGATTAATGGCGCTGCCCCAGCGGCTGACTCGCCAACCCTCGACGAGCTCCGCCTTGCCCGGCCCGCAAACACCTCAACCCTTCCTCAAAATCCGACGGCCAAGGCGCAGTGAAATTGAGCCGTTCCCCAGTGGTGGGATGGGTGAACCCAAGTTTGTAAGCATGCAGCAGAACCCGCGGAGCGAGGTAGCGGGTCAGTTCCGCCAGCCGTTTCGTCTGGCGGGGGCCATAAGTCGCGTCGCCCGCGACCGGATGTCCGAGGTGCTGGAAGTGCACGCGAATCTGGTGGGTCCGGCCCGTGTGTAACTGCGCCTCGACGAGCGTGGCTTCCTGGAGGCGTTCAATCACCCGGTAGCCGGTCTGCGCGGGGCGCCCCATGTTTTCATCCCGGACGGCCATCCGCTTGCGGTGCGATGGATGCCGCGCGATGGCGGCCCGGATGGTGCCGGCGTCCCGCGGCATGACGCCACAGACGATCGCCAGGTAGATCTTCTCCACCGTTCGCCCGGCAAATTGATTCGAGAGTGCGACATGAGTTTCATCGTTCTTGGCCACGACCAGGCAGCCGCTGGTCTCCTTGTCGAGCCGGTGGACGATGCCCGGCCGCGCCACACCCCCGATGCCACTGAGTTCACCGGCGCAGTGATGCAGGAGGGCATTGACGAGCGTATGCTCCTCGTTCCCGGCGGCGGGATGCACCACCAACCCGGCTGGCTTGTTCAATACCAGCAGGGTTTCGTCTTCGAACAGCACATCGAGCGGGATATCCTCCGGCAGCGCTTCGGCGCTTCGCGCTTCGGGCCAGACAATGTGAATGGCTTCCCCGGCGCGCGGTGAGTGGGTGGCTTTGGTGGGTTGACCATTGACGGTGATGTGGCCCTCGTTGATCAGCCGCTGAATGGCGCCACGCGACATGGCGGGCCAGTGCCGGCGCAAAAAGGTGTCGAGTCGCTCCCCGGGACGGGAGTGTTCAATGGTCAGGCTTTCCGTGCGGAGCGGCATCAAGGGAAGCGCCATTAACCGGCCACCGTCAGTCGTGGAAACCCAACGCCGGCCACCGCTTCAACGCTGTCCGCTCGCGGAGGGAAGCGGCGGGTTCTGACCGGGGCGGGACGCGCTGCTTGCGGGCCGGGTGGTTTCACTTTGTCTCGGGGGTGGCCGTGACCGGCGTGCTGTGTTCGCTCCGCCAGGTCACCCAAAAAACCAGCGCCACGCCAATGCAAATGCCGCTATCGGCGACGTTGAAGGCCGGGAAACCGATCTCCTCCCCCCCCTGGCGCTTGAGATAAAAGTAAATGAAGTCAATCACCTGCTGCCGGCTCGGCAGCAGCCGGTCGGTCAGGTTGCCGGCGATGCCACCGAGGATCATGCCGAAGGCGAGCTGGCCAAGGCGGGTTCGGGTGTCGAAATGATTGCGCGCCAGAAAGAGGACGACGAGCGCGAGCAGCGCCACGATGGCGAGCAGTTCGTTGTTGCCCCGAAACATGCTCCACGCCGCACCGGTATTGCTCCAATGAACGAACTTGAAAAAGCCGTCGATGATCACCCGCTCCTGGCCCTGGCCAAGAAGCCGCAGCACGATGCCCTTCGTAAGTTGGTCCAGGGCAAACACCATGACCGCCATGACCGCAATTCGGCGATTCGGCGTGCGCAGGAGAGTCTGGGCCACTTGCATCACAGCAGTTCGCAGTAGTTAGCGGTTTGTGCCCGATAAGACAAATCCTTTTCATTCAACCACCGGTTCAACCCGCGCCACGAAACGCTCCGCCGCCGTCTTCGTCCCTCATTCCCTCGCGGGGCGTCGCATTTCCAAACCGCATCCGGCGATGGGCGCTGGAGTCCCGATGGGTGCGGTTAAAAGTTGGAAGGCCAGGCCTGCGGTTGCGGTTCCAGCGTCTTGACGTAGTGTTGAATTGGAATCAGCTATTCGATTCCACCGCGGCGAACCAACAAAAACCGAGGCTGATTATGGGAAAGAACATCGGCTTGGAACATTGTCTCGCCTTCATCAATTGCCAATTGAGTTCGGGGCCACGGGCCGGAGGCGAAAGTCCCATCAAACCGGCCATTACCCTCTCCCGCATGGCGGGGGCCGGGGGGCGCACCGTGGCCGCACAGCTGGCGGAATACCTTCAAAGCAAAGTCCCGCCACCCGTGCCGTGGACGGTCTTCGACCGCAAGCTCGTGGAACAGGTGTTGGAAGATCATCAACTTTCCCAGCGCGTGGCGGATTACATGCCGGAAAACCACAAATCCATGCTGGCCGACATTTTCGAGGAGTTGCTCGGGTTGCACCCTTCCTCCTGGACGCTGGTTCATCAAACCGCGGAGACCATCTTGCGGCTGGCCCAGATGGGGAACGTGATCCTGCTCGGCCGGGGCGCCAGCGTGATCACCAGCCGGTTGGACAACGTCTTTCATGTGCGGTTGGTGGGTTCGATCGCAAAAAGAGTGGAGCGGGTGCAGCAGGCGTATGCCTTTGACCGGCCGACCGCGATTGAGTTTGTCAACCGGCAGGACAAGGGACGCCGTCGCTACCTCAAGGAAAACCTCCACGAGGATATTGATAATCCATTGCTTTACCATCTGGTAATCAACACCGATCGATTCCCAGGCGAAGCGGCCGCGCGGCTGATTGGTGACGAAGTGATCCGACGGTTTCACTTGGATCGTTACGACGCCGCGGTTGCAGTTTAGCCGTCCCGGGCCGGTTTGCGTCCACGATCCGGCCAGCCACGGCAGGAGTGGCTATGCACGAAGTCATTCAAAGCGTGATCGCGACCGAAGCAGAGGCGAACGAGATCGTCGCGACGGCGCGGACCGAGGCGAACCGCATCGCCAACGAGGCCCGACAGAAGCGAGTGAATCTGGTCGCGCGCGTGCAGGCGGAGGCGAGGGCGGAGGCGGAACGAATCGTCGCCACCGCCGTCGAGCAGGCCGAACGCGAACTTCGAGAAGGCCGGGAGCGGGTGGCCGCCGAACTTGATATCCAGTTGCAGATCCCGCCGGATATCCGGGAGTCGGTCATCGTGGCGGCGATGCGTTGCGTGTGCGGCGAAAGCCAGAAATGAGGATGCGACGATGGCACCCGTGGTGCAAAACAATGTCGACTACCTTGCCGCTCGCTTTCATGGGCGACGCGGGGAACTGGCGGAAGCCGAACGGCTGGATGAATTGTGCCGGCTGCGCACCATTCCCGAACTGACCCGGGCGGTTTTTCCCGACGCCCGGTTCCAGACCAGCGCGGAATTCCAACGCGGTGCGCTGGAGGCGCTGGTTGCGGAACTCGGCGAGTGTCCCGGGCATTTGGACGGGCCGGGTAGTGATCTGCTCGACTGGATGCAGGTGCGCTTCCAAGTCGAAAACCTGAAGGTGCTGCTGCGCGCCTTTCTCGAACAGATCCGGTTTGAGGTGGCGCAGGCCCATCTCGTCTCGCTGCCGGCGAAACTTGCGCTCGATACCCGGGCTTTGCTGGCCGCGGATTCGTTGGAACAATTCTGTGACCGGTTGCCGCGCGACGTTCTGGGCCGGGCCATGAAGTCCGCGCTCGACAAGTATCGCGTTCACCCCCGGCCGTTCCTCTTGGAATGCGCCCTGGACCGGGGCTATTACGAGGAGCTTCTGGCCCGCGCCAGGTTTGTCTCCCGCGTGGAACGGGAAGTCATTGAGCCATTATGCGCTCAGGAGACAAACACCTTTCAAATGATGCTGGCCGTCCGCGGTCGGCTCCTGTACGGCCTGGCGCCGGAGTGGTTGCTGCCGTTTCATCTGCCGGCGCCGGGAATTCCGCTCGGACGCTTCCGCGCCTTGCTCGCCGCGCCCGACGGTCCGTCGATGGCGGTGCTCGTCCGGCGCCGCGTGATTGATGGGTTGCCCGCCGAAGCCGCGTCCGGTGGAGGATCGGCTGCCGGCTACGCGGCGGAAATGGAAGCGCTCGCCTGGAGCCGCTACCTGCACTTGGCCAATCGCGCTTTTCGCCACAGCCACATGGGCTTGGGCGCCATCGTTGGCTTCGCGGGCATCCGGCGCGTGGAAGCGGCCAATCTCGTCACCCTGGCCGAAGGCATTCGCGTCGGGCTCGCGCCTGAGGTGGTCCGCGCCCGCTTGATTCCACGTTACCATCAGGAGGCGGATCATGTTTAGGCCTGCGCCCATGATGCAATTCAGCGCCTTGGTCCTCGAACGGGAGGAACGCACCATCCTGGGTGAGCTTGGCCGGTTGGGGGTGTTGCACCTGACACGCAACCGAGCGGTATCCGATACCGCCCAACTCGCCGGGCGCGACCATGGCGCGGAACTGGCCCGCTGGCACGAGGTGGACGCCCGCGTGAGCGAACTCCAACAAGTGTTGGATATCCTGCCGGGTACCGAAACGCCAAAACCCGCCGCGACTTCCCTCACGCAGACCGAAGAACGGCTGCGAGCCATGGCCGGGGTGGCCGATGGCATTCTGCGCCGCCGCCAGGGGCTGCTTCAAAAGCTGAGCGAATCGACCGCCCTCGGCGAACGCCTGTTGGCCTATCGTGGACTGGACATGCCACTCGATCCCACCGGGCGGTTTTCGTTTCTTCACTTTGTGAGCGGCAGTTTGCCGGTGGCCAGGCTGGCAACGCTGCAACAGGAAGTGGGCGTTAACGTAGCCCTGCTGCCTTTGGCCGAACAGCAGGGCCGCCAACCGCTGATCGCCATGACCATCCGCCAGGGGCAAGCCGCCTTGGATAGCGCGTTGCGGGAGGCGGGCTTTCAAGCCGACACGCTGCCCGTCGTCCCCGGGGCCACGGCCGACACCCTGGCCGAATCCAATCAGCGCGCGCACGCCGCTTGGTCGGTCGAGCTCGCGGCCGTGCAGGCCGAACTGCAAGCGTGCGCCGTGGCCTTTGCCCCCGAGCTGGCGGCATTGGCGCAACGGGCGCAGCTCGAACGCTGCCTGCTGGAAGCCGATCAACATTTTCTGCGAACCGCAGTCGCGGTGCTCATCAGCGGCTGGGTGCCGACGGATGCCGCCTCCACATTGGAGCGCCGCCTCCGCCAGATCACCGGCGGCCGGTGCGTGATCACCCTGGCGGCGGCCCCGAAATTGGCGCCGGAAACAATTCCCGTCCTGCTGCGCCACCCGTGGTGGCTGCGTCCGTTTGCGGCGCTCGTGCGCGCCTACGGTTTGCCGAACTACGCGGAGTTGGAGCCCACGTTGTTCGTGGCGCTGAGCTATTTGCTGATGTTTGGTGTCATGTTTGGCGATGTGGGTCACGGCGCGGTTCTCGCGCTGGGCGGGTTGATCGCGCTGCGCACCGGTCGCACCGGGATGGCTCGCGACCTGGGCTGGCTGGTTCTCTTCGCCGGAATTTCAGCCAGCGGCTTCGGTTGGGTCTATGGCAGTTGCTTTGGTCTGGAGCGCTTCAAGCCTTACGCGCTTTGGCGCGACCCGCTGGAAGGGGACCCGCTGGCGTTGATCACCACCACCCTGGGCATCGGCGTCATCATGATCAGCCTTGGTCTGGTGCTGAACATCATTAATTGCTTTCGGCGCGGTGAAGTGATCGCCGGTATCCTGGACAAATTTGGTCTGGTCGGAGGCTTATTCTATTGGGGCGCGCTCGCCCTGATCCTGAACCGCACGGCGATCGAGGCGCACGGCCTGGTCAATCTCGCAATGATGCTCCTCCTCGGATTGCCTTTGGTGGGCTGGGTGCTGCGTGGACCGCTCGAATTCTTTCTGGGGCGTTCCGCCAGTCCACGGGTTGCACACCACGGCAGTTTGATGGTGGCCTTCGCGGAGTCGCTTGTGGGGGCATTTGAAGCTGTCCTCAGTTACCTCGCCAACACGATCAGTTTCGTTCGGCTGGCCGCATACGCCATGAGCCACGCCGCGCTCTTGGTGGCAGTTTTTGCGATGGCCTCCGCGTTAAAGGGCTTCTCCCCGGGCGGCGATGTGCTGGGCGTGCTGGTCATCCTCCTGGGCAACCTGGGCGTATTGGTTCTCGAAGCGGTCATTGCGTCCGTCCAGGCCTTGCGGCTCGAATACTACGAGTTCTTTAGCAAGTTTTATTCGGGGAACGGGCTGGCCTTCGCGCCGTTTCGGCTGCCGGGGTACGAGCCGGTTCCGGCCGGTCTTGATTTCGGAGTGGTTGGCGGGAACAAACTGGCGGCCGGGCCGGCCGCCTGATCGGAGGTTCATATGATGAAGTTGTCACATTGGTTAATCCGGCTGGTAATCGTCGCCGCGGTCACACTCGGTTCCTTGGCGATGGCTTCGGAGGTCGTACCGGGCAATGCTCCAATCGAGACCGGGTCCAGTTACCGGGCCGTCGGTCTGGGCGCGGCGGCCGCCCTGGCCATTGCCGTGAGCGTTCTCGGCGCCGGTTACGCCGTGGGCCGAATCGGGGCGGCGGCGCTGGGTGCCGCCGCGGAGAAACCGGAGTTGCTCATGCGCAGTCTCCTGCTGGTGGCGCTGGCCGAAGGCCTGGCCGTGCTGGGTTTCGCCATTGCGATGATGCTGCTGCAAAAAATCTAGGACCCGGCCGTGAAGTTTCATTGCATCGCGGATGAAGACACCGTGCGGGGGTTCCGCCTGGCCGGCATCACGGGGCAGGTTGCGGCCACGGCGCCGCAGGCGGCGCAGGCGCTGGCGGCGGCCATGGTCCGGGCTGATGCGGGGATCATCATTCTTACCGAAGGCGTGGCGGCCGGCATTCGCGACCAGGTGGACGCGATCCGGTCAACCCGGAGCCAGCCGTTGATCGTCGAGATACCCGGACCCGCCGGACCGGCGTCCGGGCGCAAGTCCCTGCGGGAAGTTGTTCAGGAGGCCGTGGGGATCCGGGTCGGATGACACGAAAGGATCTGCGTGACGACGCCAAAGCAAAATCCCGCGGAAATCTTATGCGCGGAAATCCTCGCGGACGCCCGGCGCGCGAGTGCGGAGATCATCCAGCATGCGCAGCAGGAAGCGGAGGTGCTGCTGTTCAACGCTGCCGCCGAAGCGGACCAGGCGAAACAGGCGCGGCTGGATGCCGCGCAAGAGGAAGCGATCCGCCGTCGGGATTTGATGCGGGCCACCCTCCCCGTGGAGGCCGGCCGGTTGCGCGCGGCGCGTGTCGAGGCCTTGTTGGAATCGGTGCATGACGAAGTTCGCCGCCGGCTGGCCGCCCGGGAGGGTTTTGATTACCGGGAAACCATGGTGGCACTCGCGGCGGCTGCCATGATCCGGATGCCGGGTTCTGACTTCGTCGTGAAAGTGTCGGCGGCGGATCGCGGCGCCTGGGGTGACGAACTGGCCGGGGAAATCGCCCGCCGAGTTGGACGTTCCCCCTTGAACGTCACCATGGAGGGCGACTCCGCTGCAACGGATGGTTGTTTGATCATCCAGGATGGCGAAGGACGGCTGAGGTGGGACAACAATCCGGCCGCACGATTGGAGCGGCTCTGGCCGGAACTGCGCCGCCAGATCGCCATCCAGACCTCGCTCATCCGGGAGCACAATGCCGCGGGAGGTGGCGAATGAAGACGTCGGGCAATTCCACGCCGCCAAAGGTGACGCGCATCAGCGGACCGACGATCACGGCCGTGGGTTTGTCCGGCGCCCAGATGTACGAGGTCGTGCAGGTCGGCGAACTGGGTCTGGTGGGCGAGGTTGTTCGCTTGATCGGTGATTCCGCGACGATTCAGGTTTACGAAGACACCACCATGCTCAAGCCCGGCGCACCGATCCGGCGCACCGGCGCACCGTTGTCGGTCTGGCTGGGGCCGGGGTTGGTCGGCAACATCTACGACGGCATCCAACGGCCGTTACCGGGCATTCAGGCGCGCAGCGGCGCCTGGATTCGGCGTGGTGAAAAGGTTGATCCGCTCGACCGGGCGAAATGCTGGAAGTTCGAGCCACTCGTTCGCCGCGGCGAGGCCGCGGCGGCCGGCCAGGCCATCGGCCAGGTAACCGAGACCCCGCTCGTCAATCATCGCGTTCTGCTTCCACCGGACGTTTCCGGCCAAGTTATTTCCATCGTCGCGCCAGGCGATTACGGGTTGCGCGATCCGGTGGCCGTGATTGAGACCCCGGCTGGCCCGCGCCAGGTCACGATGCTCCAGCAGTGGCCGGTGCGCGTCCCGCGACCCATCCGCGAGCGGCTGCGGATCGCCGAGCCGCTGATCACCGGTCAGCGCATCATCGATACTTTCTTCCCCCTCGGCAAAGGCGGCGCGGCGGCCATCCCGGGCGGATTCGGCACCGGCAAGACGATCACGCAGCATCAACTTGCGAAATGGTCCGACGCCGAAATCATTGTGTTCATCGGTTGCGGCGAACGCGGCAACGAAATGACCGACGTGCTGCGCGAGTTTCCGAAATTACAGGATCCGCGCTCCGGCCGGCCGCTGATGGAGCGGACCATCCTGATCGCCAACACGTCGAACATGCCTGTGGCCGCGCGCGAGGTTTCCATCTACACCGGGATCACGCTCGCGGAATACTACCGGGACATGGGGCTGAACGTTGCCGTGTTCGCCGACTCGACCAGCCGGTGGGCCGAAGCGCTGCGCGAACTGGCCGCGCGGCTGGAGGAAATGCCCGCCGAGGAGGGTTTCCCAGCCACGCTGCCCACGCGCCTTGCGCAGTTTTACGAACGCGGCGGGGCGGTCACCACGCTGGGAGGCGGGCGAGGTTCGGTCAGCATCGTTGGCGCGGTGAGTCCACCGGGCGGAGATTTTTCCGAGCCGGTCACCCAGCACACGCGGCGCTTTATCCGGTGTTTTTGGGCCCTCGACACCGAGCTGGCCAATGCCCGGCATTATCCTTCCATTCACTGGTTACGCTCGTATTCCGAGTACGTGGAGGATGTGAGTGCCTGGTGGGAAAAACAGGCGCCGGATTGGAGCGAGTTGCGCACGGAAGCCCTGACCTTGTTGCAGCGGGAAGAACGGCTTCAACAAATCGTGAAGCTGGTCGGGCCGGATGTTCTGCCCGACGCCCAGCGCCTGATCCTGTTCATCGCGGAAATCTTGAAGGATGGATTCCTGGCCCAAAGCGCCTTTGATGAGAACGACATGTATGCCACGCCGGAGCGGCAGACCGCTCTGCTGCGAATGATCCTCACGCTGTACCGCCAAGGCCGGGAGCTGATTCAATCGGGAGTCCCGTTGGCGCGCGTGCGCGAACTCGGTTGCATCCCGCAGGTGCTCCGCGCCAAATCCGCCTTCAGTAATCGTGAAACTGGGAAGCTGGCGGAATTACACCGGCGCGTCCTTGAGGAACTCGATGCGCTGGCGAAGGAAGCCGTCCAACCTGCGACCTGATATGACCGGCTTGACTTTCAACCTGCCCGACCGCGGTTTGCAATACGTCGGCGCGGCGCGCATCGAAGGTCCGTTGGTGGTGGTGGAGCGCGTGCGCGACGTCGGTTTCGACGAGATGGTGGAGATCCTCGATCCGGCGGGCCGGCCGCGGCTGGGGCGGGTGCTCGACGTTTCGGAAACGCAGGCCGTGGTGCAGATCTTGGAAGGCACCAGCGGCCTGGCAAACCAGACCCTGCGGACGCGGTTCCTCGGTGAGAGTTTTCGTCTGCCGGTTTCGCGGCAGATGCTGGGCCGTGTGTTTGATGGCTTGGGCCGGCCCGCCGATGGCGGCCCTCCGGCGCTGTCCGCCGACGTGCGGGATGTCAATGGCCTGCCGATCAATCCGTTCGCGCGCCGCTATCCGCGCGAGTTTATCCAGACCGGGCTGTCGGCGATCGACGGCATGAACGCGCTGGTGCGGGGCCAGAAACTGCCGATATTTTCCGGCAACGGCCTGCCGCATGATCGCGTCGCCGCCCAGATCGTGCGGCAGGCGCGCTTGCTGGAAGCGCAGGTCGAGTTCTCGATCGTGTTTGCCGCCATGGGCATCAAGCACGACGTGGCGGAGTTTTTCATCCGCAACTTCCGCGAGTCCGGGGCGCTGGCGCGTGCCGTCATGTTTTTCTCCCTGGCGGATGCGCCAAGTGTCGAGCGCCTGCTCACGCCGCGCGTCGCGTTGACGCTGGCCGAGCATCTCGCGTTCGACTGCGGCCACCATGTGCTGGTGCTGCTGACCGACATGACCAACTATTGCGAGAGTCTGCGGGAGGTTGGCACCGCGCGCGGCGAAATTCCCGGGCGCAAGGGTTACCCCGGCTATCTCTACTCGGACCTGGCCAGCCTCTACGAACGCGCCGGGCGGATTGAAGGTTCGCCCGGGTCGATCACGCAAATCCCCATCCTGACGATGCCGGCCGATGATATCAGTCATCCGGTCCCCGATCTGACCGGCTACATCACCGAGGGGCAGATTGTGCTGGACCGGGATTTGTTCCAGCGCGGCGTCTATCCCCCGATCGCCGGGCTGCCAAGCTTGTCGCGCCTGATGAAGGACGGCGTGGGAAAAGGCTACACGCGGGAGGATCATCCGCCGCTCGCGAGCCAGCTGTTTGCCTGCTACGCCTACGTCAAACGCGTGCGCGGGCTGGCGGATGTGATCGGCGAGGCGGAGCTCGGGCCGTTGGACCAGCAATACTTGAAATTTGGCGCCGCTTTCGAAACCCGTTTTCTGAACCAGGGTGAATTCGAGAACCGCTCCCTGGTCACCACCCTCGAACGCGGCTGGGAACTGCTCGCCCTGCTGCCGCGTGACGAATTGCATCGCGTGAGCGATGGTTTGTTGCAGGAACACTACCGCGCCGGGGGGGCCGACCCGGGTGGGCCAGCCGCCGCCGGCGGGTAAACCGAAGGACTTTGTGCCATGGCCAAGCTGAACATCGCGCCGACGAAATCGAACTGGCTCAGCCTGAAGAAGCAGCTGGCGTTCGCCGAGGAAGGCTACGATCTGCTCGAACAGAAACGCCAGATCCTCGTCTTCGAATTGATGAAGCGGCTGAACCGCGCCCGTGCCGTGGAAGCGGAAATTGCCCGCGCCCTGCCCCAGGCCTTTGCCGCCTTGCGCGAGGCCACGCTGGACATCGGCTCCGCCGCCCTCGACCGGGCCGCGTTGGCCGTACGGATGAACCATGAAGTGAAGCTATCGGCCACCCCGCTCATGGGGCTGAAACTTCCGCGGGTCACGGTTCGCCTCGCACCGCTCACGGCGCAGTTCGGGGTGGGCGGAACGTCCGCGAACACCGATGAAGCGATGCGCCAATTCGTCGGCGTGCTGCCCTTGCTGGCGGAGTTGGCGGAGTTGGAAAACATCGTGCTGCGGCTGGCCCGCGAGCTCCGCAAGACCCAGCGCCGCTGCAACGCCCTCTTGAAGCTGTTCCTCCCGGACTACCGGGAGACGATCAGCTATATCACAGGCGCACTGGAGGAGCGGGAACGCGAGTCGTTCATCCTGCTGAAAATGCTGCGGGAGCGCCTGGGAAGTCGGGAATGGGCGAATGAAGGCCGGCCGGGAAAGGAATGACCATGAATCTCACCACCCTCAAGATCGAGAAACCGGCGGCCGTGAATTTCATCCTCGGCCAGACGCATTTCATCAAGAGCGTCGAGGACATCCATGAAGCGCTGGTCGGCGCGGTGCCGGGCATCAAGTTCGGCGTCGCCTTCTGCGAGGCCTCCGGCAAGTGCCTCGTGCGCTGGAGCGGCACGGAGCCGGCGATGATTGCACTGGCAATCAAGAACGCCCAAGCCAACGGCGCGGGCCACAGCTTCATTGTGTTTCTGGGCGAGGGATTCTTCCCCGTGAACGTCCTCAACGCGCTCAAGGCGGTGCCGGAAATCTGCCGGATTTTCTGCGCGACCGCGAATCCGACGGACGTGATCGTCGCGGCCACCGATCAGGGCCGGGGCATTCTGGGGGTGGTGGACGGATGCGCGCCCCAGGGAATCGAGGGCGAACCCGACATCGCGTGGCGGAAAGGTTTCCTGCGGCAGATGGGCTACAAACTTTGAGAAAGGATTTCCATGGATAACAGCACAAACCGGACGTTGCAGCGGCTGCACTACCGATTGAGCGAACTGCTGGAGGAATTTGGCGGCCGGCAATTTGCGCCGTTCGCCCGGCGCACGGTTTGGGCGCCGGCCATCAACGCCTACTGGGAACGCCACCGGATCACGATTTGCGCGGAGCTGGCCGGCGTGGAGAAAAAATCCATCCGCCTCACGGTCCGCCCGCGCGAAGTCCGGCTGTCGGGCCAGCGCGCCCTGCCCGAACCCAAGCCGGCCGATCAACCGATTGAAGAGATCCTGACGCTGGAGATCGACCACGGGCCCTTCGAGCGGATCATGAAGCTGCCCGTGGAAGTGGAGCCACAACGCGCCGAAGCGGAGTTCCACAACGGTCTGCTTTGGATTCATCTCCCGATCGCTGCCAGCCCGGCGCCCTGAATCACGGCCATGAAAACAGATGCACCCAACCGCAAACTGGCGGAAATCAGCATCCGCACCCCGGCGTCATCCGCACCGGAGGTCATCGCGGCAAACCCGGAAACCGGTGGGGGTGGTGCCGGGGAATCCAATGACGGACCAACCATCCCCGAAGTGCTGCCGTTGCTGCCGCTGCGCAACATGGTCCTGTTTCCCGGGATGGTCTCGCCCTTGAGCATCGGCCGTCCGGCTTCGGTCAAGATGCTGGGCGCCTCCCTGCCGCACAGCAAAATCATCGGGGTGGTGGCGCAACGCGAAGCCAAAAAAGATGACCCGGGGCCGGACGATGTTTTCCAAGTGGGCACGGCGGCCATCGTGTTGAAAATGTTGCGGCACACCGAGGAGGGCGCCGTCGTGTTGGTGCAGGGACTGCATCGCTTTCGGATCCGCAAGTTTGTCCAAACCCAGCCCTGGTTGCGCGCCGAGATCGATTTGCTGCCCGCCGCGCTCCGACCCGGGAATGCGCAGGAGTGGGAAGCCGAACTGAAAAACCTCCGGGAATCCGGGGCCAAACTCGCGGCCGCCTCCCCGGAAGTGCCCGAAGGGGTCGAAGCCCTGCTCATGAACCTCGAAGACCCCGGCCAATTATCCGACCTCGTCGCCGCGAATCTCAATCTGGACGGGCCGGCCCGCCAGCAGTTGCTTGAAGAGACCGACGTCGTTCGCCGCGTGCGCGCCGTGCAACAGCGGGTCACGGCCCAGCTTGAAATCGTCAAAATCCAGCAGCGCTTGCAGCAGGATGTGTCGTCGCAATTCAGCGACCTGCAACGGCGCGCCTATTTGCACGAACAGATCCGGGCCATCCAGCGCGAACTGGGCGAAGGCGCGGAAGGCGTCGAGCAGCAGGTCGAACAACTGCGCCGGCGCCTGACCGAAGCCCGGCCGCCCGCCGCCGTGGTGGAGCAGGCCGAGCGGGAGTTGAAACGCCTCAACTATGTGCCCCCGGCGAGCGCGGAGTTTTCCGTCATTGTCAGCTACATCGAGACGCTCGTGGAATTGCCGTGGAGCAAGGTCAGCGAGGACAATCTGGACCTCCGGCGCGCGCAGCGCATTCTCGATCGCGATCATCACGATCTGGAAAAAGTGAAGCGGCGGCTGATCGAATATCTCGCCGTGCGCAAACTCAACCCGGCCGGCCACGGACCGATTCTCTGTTTTCTCGGGCCGCCCGGCGTCGGCAAAACCAGCCTCGGCCGGTCGATCGCCGACGCGCTGGGCCGCAAATTTGCCCGGTTGAGTCTGGGCGGCATGCGCGACGAGGCGGAGATTCGCGGCCATCGCCGGACCTACATCGGTTCGATGCCCGGCCAGCTGATCCAGCACCTGCGCCGGCTCGGCACGCGCAACCCGGTTGTCATGCTCGACGAGATCGACAAGCTGGGGACGGATTTTCGCGGCGACCCCGCCAGCGCCCTGCTCGAGGTGCTCGATCCCCAACAAAACAACGCGTTCGTGGACCATTACCTCGATGTGCCGTTCGACCTGTCGCAGGTTATTTTCATCACCACGGCCAATATCATGGACCCGGTGCCGCCCGCGTTGCGCGACCGCATGGAGGTGATCGAACTGCCCGGCTACACCGACCGCGAGAAGCGCGTCATCGCCCGGGATTTTCTGTTGAAACGCCAGCTCAAGGAAAACGGCCTGCGCCCGGAGCAATGCAAATGGTCCACGGCGGCCTTGGAAAAAGTCATTGAAGACTACACCCGGGAAGCCGGCGTTCGGGAACTGGAGCGGCAAATTGGTGCGGTGTGCCGCGCCGTCGCGGCGCAGATTGCCCGCGGCGACCGTCGCCACGTCGGCGTCGGGTTGGCGCGGGTGCGGGAACATCTCGGCCCGGCCAAATACATTCGCGAAACGCGGCTCAAGACGGACCGCCCGGGAGTGGCGACCGGCCTGGCCTACACCGCGACCGGTGGCGAAGTCCTGCACGTGGAGGCCACCCGCTATCCCGGCAAGGGCAACATTACCCTGACCGGTCAACTCGGTGACGTGATGGCGGAATCGGTGCAGGCCGCGTTGAGCCTGGTGCGCACCCGCGCCCGGGAGCTGGGATTGGCCCCGGAAAGCTTCAAAGGCACGGATATTCACGTCCACGTCCCGAGCGGCGCTGTTCCCAAGGACGGCCCCTCTGCCGGGGTGACCATGTTCACGGCGCTCGCCTCGCTCTTCACCAACACCCCGGTGCGGGCGACGGTGGCGATGACCGGTGAGATCACCCTGCGCGGACTCGTGCTCCCGATTGGCGGGCTGAAGGAGAAGTCACTGGCGGCGCTGCGCGCCGGCATCAAGCAGGTCATAATTCCGAAGCTGAACGAGAAGGATCTCGCGGAACTGCCCACCGAGGTCAAACAGTGCCTCCGGTTTACGGCGGTGGACAACGTGGACGAAGTGCTGGCCGCCGCGCTGGATTTGAAGCCGCGCATCGCGCCAGTGGCCGATAATCATCGTCACCGGGCGCTGACGCGCAAACACCGTCTTCGCCCGGGCAAGTTTTCAAAGCGGATGTTTCCCGCCACCAAGCAGCGCCATGCCCATTCCATTGAACGAAGACATCGCGGGATTGCTGGATGAAGCCGCGCGCCTTTTCGCCGAGCAGGGAGCGAATCGTTTCCGGGTGCAGGCGTACCATCGGGCGGCTGCCGCGCTCCGGGGACTGGCCCACCCGGTTTCCGAACTTTTTGCCGAACGCGGGCTCGCCGGCCTGGAGGAACTTCCCGGGGTGGGCGAAAGCATTGCGCGTTCGATTCGCGATGTGCTGTTGCACGGCAAGCTGGCCATGTTGGACCGGCTGCGCGGCCAACACGATCCGATTGCGCTGCTGTGCTCGGTGCCGGGCATTGGCAAGGCCAACGCCTGGAAGTTGCATGAGGAGCTGGAAATCGAATCGCTGGAAGAGCTGGAAACCGCCGCGCATGACGGCCGGCTGGAACGGCTGGCCGGGTTTGGCCCCAAACGCCTTGCCGGCATCCGCGATTCGCTCGCCCATCGGCTGGGCCGTGTGCGCGCAGCCGAAGGCGGGAGGCGGGAACCGAAGGATGGGAGTGAAAGCTCCGGGCCGCGACCAGCGCCATCCGTCGCCGAGTTGCTGGGGGTGGACCGTGAATATCGGGACGCGGCCGCCGCCGGCACGTTGAAGTTGATTGCCCCGCGTCGTTTCAATCCCACGGGCGAGGCCTGGCTGCCGGTGCTCCATACGGCGCGGGGTCAATGCCATTACACGGCGCTCTTTTCCAACACGCCCCACGCTCATCGGATGCAGAAGATGAGGGATTGGGTGGTGCTGTTTGAAGATGGCGACCAGGGGGCCCGGCGATGGACGATCATCACCTCCGAGTTTGGCCGGCTTCAAGGCCGGCGTATCGTGCGGGGGCGGGAACTCGAGTGCGAGGAATACTATCGCCGTCAGGGTCGGTTGCCAGGGACACAACTTTGTTTCGGCGAGCCGCGTGTCGCGGCCAAAACCCCGGCGGAAGAAGGAGGCCAATAATTAGTTGCGGGCGGAGGCCGCAGTGCGAGATTAGGACAGGAGCGCAGATGAAACGGCCACGAACAGTGCGAGACGTGGTAAAGCGCGGGGCCAGCAGTTCGGTCGCCCGCGAAACGAACCGGGGTGGGAGGCGTTCAACGGCGGGCGAAGCTTTGCCGGCCGGGATAAACCGAAAGTGGGCGTGGCATTATCGCTGTCTGGCGGCGTTGCGCGAACGATTGCTGGAGGGTCGGCGGGAGCGACTGGCGGAGGCCGCGCAGCCGTTGGAACCCCACAGCATGGATCCCGCAGATTCCGCCACGGATGAATTGGACCACAATCTGGCGCTTGCCGCCTTGAACTCCAAACAGGATGCCCTCCAGGAAATCGAGGAGGCGATGAGGCGCATTCACAGCGGCGCGTACGGCGTGTGTGAAGCGACGGGCAAACCCATTCCAGCGGCGCGCCTGAAGGCCGTTCCCTGGACGCGCTTCCGCTGCGAGGTGGAAGCCCGGCTGGAACAGGATGGCGAAATCCGGCGCCCGCACTTGGGGACGCTGAATTCGGTTCACGCCACGCTCCCGGATAGTTTGGAGGCGACCGACGTCGGCGGGGGGAGCCGATCTGGCGAGGCGAGCAACGAACCCGGGCTCGACGTCGATCTGGACGGCGAAACCGGAAACCGCCGGCGTGCCGAGCAAATGGGCTTGAACGATGAACCAGCATGACCAGACGAACAACAAGCGGAGGTGTTTATGCTACCCAAATACACCATCGAATACACGGCGCAGTTCGGGAGACAATCCCAGAGTTATCACTATTCCAGTGACGATCCGGTGGCGTGCGAGGAGTTTCTCGCCGAACTGCTGGAGCGAGGTTTCCGGATCAAGATCATCCGTCACGAAGGCCTCGAGCTGGCCCGGGCGGACTTTGACAAGATGATCAAGACGGCCGGGGGCATGCTCGCGGCCAAGAGCATTTGTAAGTCGCTCGGCATCTCGACGGAAGAGGAACATCACCGGTTCGGCTTCACGGCCTGAAGGCGTCGCCGTCGGATGGCAGTGACTTCCGTCCGCGCCCACCAGGCTGGTAAGCACGGGCGGCGGCCGATATGTACCGCGATGAACCACCTCTCCCATCCCACCACCGAAGGAAGCGTCCGGGCCCGTGATCTTCACCGGGAGCAACCCGTGGTGTGTGCGGTGTTGATGCCGCATGCTCCCATTCTTGTGCCGGCCGTCGGCGGGGCGAGAGGGGGTACCGCGGCCGCGAGCCGGCAGGCAATGCGGGCCGCGGCGGCGGCGGTGCTGAGCCATCGGCCCGAGGCGTTGGTCCTCATTTCCCCGCATTCGCCGCGCAGACCGGGGGCTTTTGGCATCTGGGCCGGCGGGCGGCTCGAAGGTTCCTTCGATCAATTCGGCGCCCCGCAGGCGAAGGTGTGCCTGCCCAATGACCCGCAACTCGCCAATGCCCTCGAGGTCGAGGCCCAATCCCGCGCCCTGGGCATCTGGACCATTCATGATTACCAGCTCGATCACGGGGCCCTGGTACCCCTCTGGTTTCTGGCCGAGGCCGGGTGGACCGGGCCAACGGTTATCCTCAGTCTGGATTATGCGGAGAATGGTGGATTGAGCCGTCTCGGCGAAGCGATAGCGGCCGCCGCAAACCGGCTGCCGCGCTGGATAGCGCTCGTCGCCAGTGGCGATATGAGCCATCGCCTTACGGCCGGTGCGCCCTGTGGTTTCCACCCGCAGGCGCAAGAATTTGACGAGACGTTCATTCACCTCGTTCGCGCCGGCAATTACCGGGAGCTCCTCCACATCAATCCCGGCTTGCGTGAACTCGCAGCGGAGGACGCCGTGGCTTCGACTTTGATCGCTGCCGCCGCGGTGGGCTGGCAGTCCGACGGTCACCGGTTGCTGAATTATGAAGGGCCGTTTGGCGTTGGCTATGGGGTCGCGATTTTGTTCGCCGATCAAACGCCGGCCACCACCGCCACCGGCAAGCCACTGGCTTCCGCGGATCCACGGGATGGGACCGCATTGCCCGCCGCTGCCCGCCGCTCGGTGGCAGCGGCGTTGGAAGGCAATCCGGAGGTGGCCCCACCGCCGACCGGCGAGTATCTGAATTTGTCGCGCGGGTTGTTTGTGACCGTGCGCCGCCGGAACGGGAAACTGCGCGGTTGTGTTGGGACCATCGTGCCGGTCTGTGCCAACTTGTTGGCGGAAACCTGGCGCAACGCCCGGCTGGCCGCATTGCAGGACAGCCGGTTTCCACCGGTAACGGCCGCCGAACTCGCGGATCTGCGTTTCGAGGTCAGCGTGCTGCATTCCATCGAAGCGGTGGCATCGGCGGAGGAACTGGACCCCCGAGATTACGGCGTGATTGTATCCACGGCCGACGGCCGACGCGGACTGCTGTTGCCGGGCATTGAGGGCATTACCAGCCGCGCGCAGCAATTGCGGATTGCGCGGAAGAAGGGCGGGATCGATCCGGATGAACCAGTGACTTTGCAGCGCTTTCGAGTGGATCATTTTGAAGAATCCGGCCAACCCCAGGACCTATGAGCCGGATCGTGGCCCAATCCGATTATCCCGCCCGATGGTGGCAGCCGCTGCCCGATGGCCGGTTGGAATGCCGCCTGTGCCCGCGCTTCTGCAAACTGAACCCCGGGCAACGGGGTTTTTGTTTTGTGCGTCAGAACATCGGTGGCCGCATGATGCTGACGACATACGGCCGGAGCAGCGGGTTCTGCGTCGATCCTATTGAAAAGAAACCGCTCCATCACTTTTATCCCGGAACGAGCGTCCTCTCCTTCGGGACGGCCGGTTGCAACCTCGGTTGCCGTTTCTGTCAGAACTGGGACATCAGCAAGGCCCGCGAGTTTGACCGGCTGGCCGATGAAGCTTCGCCGGAAAGCATCGCGGCGGCGGCGCGCCGGCTGGGCTGTCGCTCGGTTGCGTTCACTTACAATGATCCGGTAATCTTTGGCGAGTATGCGATCGATGTGGCCCGGGCCTGCCGTGCCGCCGGGGTGGCCACCGTGGCGGTGACGGCGGGTTACATGACCCCGGAATCCCGTGCCGAATTCTACCAGCCCATGGACGCCGCCAACGTGGATCTGAAGGGTTTTACCGAGGAGTTTTATCATCGCCAGTGTTACGGACAACTCGGACCGGTGCTCGACACGTTGAAGTTTTTGCGGCACGAAACTTCCGTGTGGCTCGAGGTGACCACCCTGCTGATCCCAGGGGAGAATGACAGTGAGACCGAGTTGGAACGGGCCGCGGATTGGTTCGCGGCGAATCTCGGGCCGGATGTACCGTGGCATTTCACCGCGTTTCACCCCGATTACAAGATGCGCGACAAACCCAACACGCCACCGGCGACGCTCACCCACGCCCGGGCCATCGCCCGGGCCCGAGGTCTGCGCTACGTTTATACCGGCAACGTACATGACCGCGAAGGCAGCAGCACCTGGTGTCCGGGATGCGGAGAGCGTCTGATTGAGCGCGACTGGTATGTCCTGGGCGATTGGAAGCTAAAGCGGAATCGCTGTGCGGTCTGCGGTGACAAAATTCCCGGTCACTTCGATTTGAAACCAGGGACGTGGGGTGCTCGTCGCGTGCCGGTGAGGATAAGCTAATTCGCCACGCATTCTGCGGCGATCATTTCACCCTGTATTGTCCGTGGCTTTCCCCGCACGGAAACACCGCGGGAGGAAAGGCAGGCGTCGGCGGGGCCCGTCGATCGGTGGCTTTGATTCGGCGGCTAATTTGCCGCGCCCAGATGGCTTCGGGCCAGGTCAGGGACAGAAGGTTTCCGGAGCGCTGCGGCCCGGGTGTCGTCCCCGGCAACCGCTGCCAGATGATGCTGGAGGCAGGTCTCCAATTCAGCCATGTCCACCGGTTTGGCCAGGAAGGGAAGGCCGCCAATCAGGCCGCCGTGCGTTGATACTTCTTCCTTGGTGACCGTCGCAGTGAGAAACACCACGGGAACGCCCTTGAACTTTGGGCTTTCGAGGAAATAGCTGGCGAGCGTGCCGCCGTCCAGGCCCGGCATCATCACGTCGAGCAAGATTAGTTCGGGATGGAATTCCCGGGCCGCCACCAACGCCTCGGTGGGCCGGTTTTCCGTCCGGACTTCATACCGCCCAGTCCGCTCCAAATTCAGTTTCAGGAGGCGGGTGAAACTAGCTTCGTCGTCTACTACGAGAATGCGATGTTTAATGGTATTCATGGCCCTTCCTTTCTTCACGTTTTTAGGATAATGGTGGCCCGCACGCCGTGCGGCGAAGTGTTCTCAATTTCCAAAGCGCCCCCATGGAGATCAACAATCCGCTTTGTCACCGTCAGGCCCAGTCCCGTCCCGACGCCCACGGGCTTGGTGGTGAAGAAGGGGTCAAAGATTCGGGGCAGATTCGCTTCGGCTATCCCGGTGCCGGTGTCGCTGACTTCGATGGCCACGAGCCGGTCGGTTGGCTGGAACCGACGAAAGACCGGGTGGCTGGCGCCGGGCTCCTCACTGGGGCATAGCGCCCGGGTCGACACCGTGAGCGTGCCACCGCCGGGCATGGCTTGGATGGCGTTGACGAGGAGGTTGATCAAGACTTGCTGGATTTTGGCGCGATCGCACAGGACTGGCGGGAGGTCCCTCGCAAGCTGCCGGACCACCTTGATCCGTGCGGCGGACAATTCGGTCTGGACCAGCAAGAGCGACAGTTCCAGCAGCAGATTCAAGTCCTCCGCCCGCAGCTTAAAGTCACTGGCGGCGGAAAGCGAAAGCAATTCGCGGATGATTTCGGTTGCGCGTTTGATGGCATAGCGCATGTCGGACATGGTGACTGCCAGGGCATCATCCACCGCGGGCAAGGCGGTGGCCAGGTGATCGAGCCCCATCAAAATCGTCTGGAGAGGATTTTTTACTTCATGGGCTACGCCGGCGGCCAGGATGCCCACCGCTTCAAACTTCGCGGCCTGGATCAACCGCCACTGCGTCTCCTTCAATTCCCGGTGGGAGGTATTGAGTTTCTTGATGATTTGTTTGAGGGCCCGGCTGCGCTTGGCCAGTGAGATGTTGGCCTGCTCCAGACGTTGGGCGGCCAGGATGCGGTCAGTGAGGTCCACATGCGAACCGGCCATGCGCAGGGGCTTTCCATTGGCGTCCCGCTGAACCACGGCGCGCGCCAGGATCCAGCGGTAGCTGCCGTCTTTGTGCTGCAGGCGGTGTTCGAGCGCGTAGGTGGATTTCAGCCCGGCGATGTAAGCCCGAATCTCATTGCGGGCCCGCTCCCGATCCTCGGGATGCATCAGTTGCATCCAGACGTCGAATTGGTTTTCCAGTTCGTTGTCGCGGTAACCGAGCATTTCCTTCCAGCGCGGCGAAAAATAGACTTCGTTGGTAATCAGGTTCCAGTCCCAAATGCCATCGTTGCTGCCTTGGATGACGAGCGAGAGCCGCTCTTTGCTCTCCTGCAGCGCTTGCTCCGCCTCCTTGCGTTTGGTGATGTCGGAAATCAATCCATCGTAGGAGCACAGCCGACCCTCCCGATCGTGGTGGGCAATGGGGGTATTTTGAATCCAACGAATCGTCCCATTTTTATGGATGATGCGATGCTCCAGCGGCTGCGTTTGCTCCCCGCGGAGCAGCCGGTCGATCTGGGCCAACACCGCCGGACGATCCGCCTCATGAATCAGGCGAAACCAGAGGTAAGGATCCGCGCCGAACTCGCGGGAGGTGTAACCGGTAACGGCTTCGCAGCCCAGCCCGTGCACTGTGTCCTGCGATTGTCCCTCATAAACCTGGACGGAGTACACGTAGTCCGTCGTCGCGCTGAGCAGTCGTTTGTATCGCTGCTCACTTTCCAGCAACGCGGAGTCAAACGCTTTCCTTTCGGCAATCTCCAACTCTGCTGTCATATCCGGCCTCCCCTCCTGTTCCTGCCCGGCTGGGCCGCCCGCGTCCGTTACCCTACCCAGCATCGGGGGCGAAAACTTTCCCACCCTCACCGGCGGTAACCCATGTCAGATCCGGGATCAGAGGCTCGCCCGCATGACCGCCTCGACTTCATCGTCCGGGCTCCTGCTGTCCGCCTCCCAATCCGTTGGACCACCGGTGATGAAATCGTGCTCGTGCGGTCGCACGATCAGGATCGGGCAACCCGCCCGCCGCACGACGCGCTCCACGGTGCTGCCCATGAGCAAGCGTTCCACACCGGTCCGGCCGTGGGTCCCGAGGATCATCAAGTCGCTGTGCAATTCCTTGGCCGCTTCAAGGATTTCATGTTCCGCACTTCCCTTCCGGGTCAGGGTCTGACATCGCACGCTGCCGGCCAGCCGGGCCTGCAGCGCCGCCAATTGCTTCCGGGCTTCTTCGGCCGACTCGACTTCCACCACCACGCCCATTTCCGAAGCCGGCAGGTAGGGCGGCTCCATGACATGAAGCAACGTCAAGGTGGCGCCGAATTGGCGGGCGAACGGAACGGCATAGGCCACCGCTTTTTCCGTGCACTCCGAGAAATCCACCGGCACCAAAATTTGCTTCAATGCGAAATCGGGCAGGCGCCCGCTGGCTTCCTGGTCATCGGCGACGGAAGGCAGCTGGGTCTCCTTTGGGCCCAGCTCGACAATCACTCCCCCCATGTTTTCAACTGGTTTGATTTTCATAAACTCAATCAGGGTCGTCGTTTCGCTTTACTGGTTTTCCCGGCGGAAGTCCTACCCGCCGGCTGCCCGCTGGCGGTTTTCACTTCACTCCCGCACTCTTGGAGACCATTGCCCTGCCGCCAGCGTCTGTTCCCCCTACCATCAATCCCCTTCCGAGAAACCCGGCGGGGATTGGCGCTTTGAAACCGGGCCGCACGCGGCGGAATTCGCTTTCTCGCGCTTGACTGGTCTCATAAGCGGTCCTTTCATTATTCTCCATTCGGAACATCGTACATGATGGTCCGCCTTGTCAAAAATTTTGTCGGGCGCCTCCTTTTCCCTTGGGCTTGCTTGAGCGTCATCGATCGCCGGGCGCCATTTGTTCCGAGCGAAGCGGTTGGTTTGGCCGCCCTCGCCGTCCGAAAACCTCTCCATCCCGGGTGGACGGTTATGAGTACCCTCAAGGCTGGTTCGTTGCTCGCTGCCGGCTGAACGCCATGTAGTAGAGCACCGGTACGGCCATCCGGCTGATAAGCAGCGAGGCCACTTCCCCCGCCATGAGGGAAACGGCCAGCCCCTGGAAGATCGGGTCGGCGAGGATCACGCTCGCCCCAACGACGACTGCCATCGCCGTGAGCAGCATGGGCCGAAAGCGCACCGCGCCGGCAT
>CAZIJO010000042.1:0-33131 GCA_964539515.1 uncultured Bifidobacterium sp.
TTTCCGAAAGGGAGAGGGAGAAACCATCGGCAGCGGAGGGAAGCTCCAGTGCGATTGAAGGACACGCCGGCTCACAACAGCCTCTCCCTCTCCTGGGGGAGAGGGCCGGGGTGAGGGCGGACATTGCGTCTAATATTTCCCACTCCGAGTTTTTGTCCGCCGTCGAGCGGGCGCAGCGATACATCCGCGCCGGGGACATTTACCAAGTGAACCTCTCGCACCGGCTGACCGCGCCCTGGACGTTCTCCGGCTGGGAATTGTTCGGGCGTTTGCTCGCGGTTTCCCCCGCCCCGTTCGCGGCGTATTTCGATTGCGGCGAATTTCAAATTGCTTCCTCCTCGCCGGAGCAATTTCTCCGGCTGAGCGGATCGCAGATCACCACGCGCCCGATCAAAGGCACCCGCCCGCGCTCACCGGAGGCCACGCGCGACGCCCAGCTTGCATACGAACTTCAAACCAGCCCAAAGGAGCTGGCGGAACTCGTCATGATCACGGACCTGCTTCGCAACGACCTCGGCCGGGTGTGCGAATTTGGGTCGGTGCAGGTGCCGGAGCTGGCGAAGCTCGAACGATTCGCCCAGGTCCAGCATCTCGTCTCGACGGTGGAGGGCCGGCTGCGCCCCGAGGTGACGCATTTCGCGGCCCTGGCGGCGAGCTTTCCCGGGGGCAGCATCACGGGGGCGCCAAAGTTTCGCGCGATGGAGATCATTGATGAACTGGAGCCGATCGCACGCGGCCCTTACACGGGTTGCCACGGCTATCTGGGTTTCAACCGGGAAAGCCAGCTCAGCATTTCCATCCGGACCGCGATCCGCAAGGCGGACAAAGCGTATTTCCATGTCGGCGCCGGCATCGTGGCGGATTCGGTGGCCGCGGCGGAATACGACGAGACCCTCGCCAAGGCGGCCGGTTTTCTCGCGGTGCTGGAAAGGAGCGATCGTCGGCCGGCCGAGCCGGTCCCGGCCTGGCGGATTTGAAATCGTAAACGCGGAAACCGCTGATCCGATGGGAATGGAAGCCCTCCGACTGACTCCCCCCTCGTTGCGGTCCAAATGCAAAAACTGGTTTTTCTGCTCGCCCCGCCGACCGCATTGCCCTAACCAATTCGCGTGCTTGTTTTCCTCAACGGCCAGTTTCTGCCGGAAGACCGGGCGGTGGTCTCGGTGTTCGACCGCAGTTTTCTTTATGGGGACGGTTTGTTTGAAACGCTGCGCGTCTGCCGCGGCAGACCGTTCCGCTGGCGGCAACATCTGGAACGACTGCACCACGGCGCGGAATTTCTGGGACTGAAAATGCCATTCGCGGATGACGCGGTGACCGGGTTCGCGGAAGAACTTATTGCGGTAAACCACCTGCCGGACGGCTTGATGCGAATCACCTTGTCCCGGGGCGTCGGGGTCCGCGGCTATTCGCCCAAGGGCGCGGATCGTCCGACACTCGTGATGTCATTGCACCCGCTGCCGGCGTTGGAGGAGTCGCCCCGAGGCTGGCGGTTGTTGACGAGTTCCCGGCGCCTGCCCGCCGGCGAATCGCTCGCGCAATACAAGACCGCCAACAAGCTGGCGCAGATTCTGGCCCGGGCGGAAGCGGACGCTGCGGGCGCCGACGAAGCCCTGTTGTTGAACACCGATGGCTTTGTCGTGGAAGGGGCGAGCAGCAATTTGTTCTGGGTTCAAGCCGGGGTGGTTTGCACGCCCCCCATGACGAGTGGGGTGCTGGCAGGTGTCACGCGAGCGGTCGTGCTGGAGTTGTGTGGCGAACTGGCTCTACCCGTACAGGAATCAACGGTGACCCCGGCTGAATTGCGCCAGGCCGAAGGGGTGTTCCTGACCTTGAGTTCGTTTGGGGTGATGGCGGCCGCGGAAATGGATGGAATGCCGCTGGCGCAATCTCCCCGCGTGGAATTGCTCCACCGCGCCTATGGCGAACTCCTGGCGCGGGAATAGCCCGCCCGTCAACCGGACTTATTTCGCGCCGGCTTTTTCCAGCAGGCAGCGGAAACCCGTCGCGTTATTGCGAACCGTCGGCTCGCCGTACCAGCGAAAATCGCGGCGCAGGTTGATATCGATCCACGAATTCCAAGCTCCGCCGCGCGCCACGCGGAAGGGTTTGTCCTGCGGGTCCAAGCACCACTCCCACACGTTGCCCCGGATGTCGTAAAGGCCAGGGGCGGTCGCTCCGAGACTGCCCACTGCGGCCGGGCTTGAGCGTGTGGCTTTCTCGCTGGTGACCGCATCCGTCAATTCGGCGGCGGCGGCGAATCCTTCCCATTGGGCCTGGGTTGGTAGCGTGTAGGCAAATCCTTCGGGCAACATTTTTTCCTTTTTCTCCGCTTCGGTAAGGTTGGTGCAAAACACCATCGCGTCCGACCAACTCACTGACTCCACCGGATTACGGTCACCGGCAAATGCGCTGGGATTGCTGCCGGCAATCTTCTGATACTCTGCCTGCGTCACTTCATAAGCACCAACCCATTGCGTATCGGAAATCTTCACCATGACCATGCCCGTGTCGTTGGTGAAGCTGGGCAGCTTCATCAGCTCCTCGATTTCGACCTTTTTGGTTGCAGCTTCCCCCCCCGCCGGGGCCGCCGAGGGTGTCTGGGCGTTCAGCGAGAAAACACTCAAGGTCAGGGCGCAGCCGGTGACGAAAGCAAAAATCAGTTTCATGCCTCAAAGAAAAGCGGAACTCATGCCTTGTCAAGGCTGGTCCGGATTTTTGCCGCAAATGCCCTTCCGCCGCGCAAGGGAACAGGACAAATACGATACAAATCAGGACATAAAGCCAGGAATTCGGATCACCGCAACGAAACGACCGGCAGGTATTCACGTGGCTTCTCCCGCCGCCACCAGTCGCCAGTCTGCCGGCGTTGCGCGAAGTCCGTGAACCGGTAATCGTAAACGGTCGCCCGGATAAAGCGCGGGGGGCGATCGGGGAACGGATTATTCTTCAGCAGGGCCAAAACCTCGGGCGAACCTTGGAGCAAACGCCAACAGAAGTTCCCAAACCAAGGATTGTCCTGCCAGCGCCCCAGGGCGGCGAACCACATCTGCCAGTCCAACCGCGGCTGATGCGGCGCGACGAAGGCCGGCCGGCGCTTGAGATCCCCGGCCTTGTATTTGAATTCATACGGCCGCCAGGTGACGCCGTCATCGCTGCCCTCGACAACAATCTCCGGGCGGGACGGGGTCATCACGGCAAACAAACCGTAGCTGTTCAGGCTGCGAAAGGGCGCCAACCACTGATGGACAATGGCGACCGGTTGCAACCCCGGCGGCCGCAGGCCAACCGTGGTTAGCAACTGCCAACCGGTCACCGGCACGACCACCAGCGCCAACGACACCGTGATGACACGCCGCCATCGACTCGTCGCCGCGGACGGGAGGAGGCGGACCCGGGCGATCTCTGGTTCCTCCGTCTCCATCGGTCGGCGACGGAGAAAGGCACACATTCGATGCAGGACGAAATCGTCAAGCAAGACAATGCAGAGCACGAGGGTGAGCCAGTTGAAGAAAGTGTAATTGCCAGTCAACAATATCAGCACCTGGAGCAGCGCGAGCAATGCCGCGGCGAAGATCCGCGGCCGCCGGGGCGCGAAGATCAGGAAGGGAATGACCAGTTCCAGCCCGAACATGATTGCGCAGGAAGACTGCTGAAACCAGAGCGGCAGTTGATGGGCATACCAGCCGATCCAGGTCGGCAGCGGCTGGGTTTCATAATGCACCGTGAGCGCGGTCAGGTTGCGCCACAGCGAATCGGCGCTCATGAGTTTTACGCAGCCGGATTGAAACATCAGCTTGAAAAGCAACAGCCGCAGCAACCAGAGGACGAGCCGCGACGGCGGCGATTCGCCGGCTGGCCGCGGCCAAAGTTGCAACGGCGCGAAAAAGATGGCGAGGAAGCCGGTTTCCAGCAGAAGCATGTCCCACTGAAAACTCAGGAAGTCGCGACCCACTGTGGAAAGCGAAAGATAGATCAACCAGAGCAGAAACAAACACGGCGCGGGCGCTATCCCGATCAACACTAAAAGGGCCAGGCCGACACCGGCAGCGCAGTGCCAGTGCAGGAATGCATCGGAGGCGTTGAACCAGCAGAGGGTCGGAAGCAGCCGAAAACGCTCCAGGCCGAGGCCGTTCGCCTTGACCTGTTCCTCAACGCCGGACATGAACTGATCGGCCGGTAGAATACCTTTGCTCCCCACCAGCCCTTCAATCTGGGACCATAACGAAGCGAACGCGATGAGGTAGATTATCGCCAGCGCCCGCAGAAATACCCGGCGCACTCGGAAATGATCCGGCGGTTCGACGTGCCCGCCCCAGCCGATACGGGTAAGCGCGGAGAACAGCGGACGACGGCGGGCCACGAACGCGTAGCCGCTTTCGCTTACGCGGGCAAAGGCCGGCGAGCGTTCATAAATCCACAACAGCCGGCGCCAGCCGGGATTCTTTGCCAGCGCGCCAAATGCGGCCCGGGCGCCGGAGTAAACCTGGCCGTCCGGCTCGAGCAACTGCACCGCCGTGGCAAACTGTTCGCGGGGGATTTCCGGAAATCGTGCGGCTATTGTTGGATCCTGGAACGGGAGATAATCCACCCCTTCGCCACTGATTTGCTGCCAGCGCCGGATCCACAGCCCGCAAAACCGGCAATCGCCGTCGAAGACCATCAACGGCTTGGCCGGCGGCGTCGCGATGCGGGCGGTCAGATGCACGCACCCAGAGTGGGCTGGATGAGCCGCGCCGTCCAGCCCGTGACAGACAACCGGCGCCCATCCGGTTGACGCTGGATGCCTAAAACCCTACGCTCCGAACCACTTTATGAGTGAACTACCAGACTCCCTGCTCGAACTAATTCGCCGCACTTCGACGGAAATTCCCGACGACGTGCATCAGGCCATCCTCAACTCGCTCGAACAGGAAAAGAAAGGGACGATCGCTGAGAACGCGATGAAGATCATTGACCAGAACATCGCGCTGGCCAGGAACAAGTCCCAGCCCATCTGTCAGGACACGGGCAGCATCCTGTTCTACGTGGATTGCCCGGTGGGCTACGATCAGATCACGTTTGCCGACACCGCACGCGAAGCGGTCAAACTCGCGACCAAGAAGGGTTACCTCCGCCAGAACTCCGTGGATTCGCTCACGGGCAAGAACGACGGCACGAACGTCGGGCCGGGCGCGCCGGCGTTTCATTTTCATCAGCATCGCTCGCCGGAGATTTCCGTGCGGCTGGCGCTCAAGGGTGGGGGCTGCGAAAACGTCGGCGCCCAATACTCGCTGCCCGCCGAGAAGCTCAACGCGAACCGCGACCTCGACGGCTGCCGCAAGGTGATCCTCGACGCGGTCTTGCAGGCCCAGGGCAAAGGTTGCGGGCCGGGCATCCTCGGGGTGTGCATCGGCGGCGATCGCGCCACAGGCTACGAACTGAGCAAAACACAGTTTCTGCGTCTGATCCCCGACCGCAACCCGATCCCCGAACTGGACGCCTTGGAACAGGATATCTTGAAAACGGCGAACGAACTCGGCATCGGCCCGATGGGCTTCGGCGGCAAGACGACGTTGCTGGGCGTGAAGATCTGCGCCGCGAACCGCCTGCCCGCGTCCTATTTTGTGAGCATCAGCTACATGTGCTGGGCCTTCCGCCGCCAGGGGGTGACGCTGGACTTGGAGGGGAAGATTGGGAAGTGGTTGTACTAAGCCAGGGCTAATGAAACCAACTCTCTATCTCGAAACAACCATCCCGAGTTTTTTGACGGGACGACCTTCGCGCGATCCTTTGATTGCCGGGCAACAAGCAGCCACGAAAAGATGGTGGCGGTTGCGGCGGAGTCATTTTGAATTGTTCACATCGCAGTTTGTTGAGAATGAAGAAGCGCAAGGTGACACAAAAATGGCAGCCAGTTCAAAAACTGCCCGTGCCCCTCGAAGCCGATGAGTTGGCGCGACAGATACTGAAAAGGCATTTACTTCCGCCCAAGGCGGCGGTGGATGCATTTCACATCGCCACAGCGACAGTCCACGGAATGCACTTCTTGCTGACTTGGAATTGCGTCCACATCAACAACCGTGAGATTATTCCGGGAGTCGAGCGGCTGTGCTTGCAAGCGGGTTATCCTCTGCCTGTGATTTGCACGCCGCTCGAATTGATGGGAACATCCGAATCATGAAAGACCCAATCGTTGCCGAAATTCACCGCCACCGGGCGGCATACGCCAAGCGGTTCAATTACGACGTCCGCGTCATCGGCGACGAAATTCGCCGCTGCGAAGCTAAAGCTGGCGGCGTGTTCGTCGCCTTGAATGCGCGGCAGAAGCCGATGGCGAAGAAGCCGCGTGCCAAGACTTTGACCACGCCCAAATGAAAATCTGCGCGGCGAACCGTCTGCCTGCGTCCTATTTCGTGAGCATCAGTTACATGTGCTGGGCCTTCCGCCGCCAGGGTTTGACGCTGGTTGCGACGGGCCAAAACGTACAAACACGGGCCGGACGGAAAGTTTGTGGAAGACCAACCGATCCTCGAAACCTGACCGGAGGCGGGACGCGGGATTGAAGCGGGGGGGGCGGGGATCTTCTCCAGGGCTGGCGATTTCGCACGGTTCGCCCAGATGCTGTGCAACGGCGGCACGCTTGATGGCAAACGGATCCTCGACCGGAAGTTGGTTGAATTGATGACGGCGAATCATCTGGAGACCCAGCCGGACAATCAGGCCGCCACGCGGCAGAAGGGCTTCGGCCTCGGCGTAGAGGTGACAACGGATCTCGGCCGGCTCTCCGTGCCATCGTCGCCCGGGCGATTCGGTTGGTACGGCGCGGCGACAACGTATGGCCAGATTGATTCGAAGGAACAGCTCGTCGCCACTGCCTTTGCCCAGCACTTCCCCTTCAACGAACACAATTTCTTTGCCGCATTTCAAACGGGGTATTATCAGGCCTTAAAGTAGGATAAAGCACGCGGCGAAGTGCGGGAGACGGGCGCCAGACCGGCGCGGATTTCAACAAACCTGGAGGGTGAAACCATATAGTCTCGAATCTCATCCGCCGGTCGCCAACAAACTATTTCGATCATTCACTGTCCCCGGGGCCGCCAATCCCAGGACCCGTAATGACGCCGATGATGGGCAGAAACATCGCAATGACGATGCAGCCCACCACAATGGCCAAGAACACGATCATGACCGGTTCGAGCAGGGACATCATGGCGCTCACGGCGTTGTCCACTTCGTCGTCACAGCCGTCGGCGATTTTCAGCAGCATGTCCGGCAACGCACCAGTCTTCTCGCCGATGTCCACCATGCCGACGATCATGGGTGGAAAGATGGGTGACAAGCGCAATGGTCCGGTGATGTTTTCCCCCTCCTTGACTCCGTCATGCACTTGGGAAACGAGATTGCCGACCACGAGGTTTCCGGCCGTCTCCCGCACGATGGTCAACGCCTGCAACACCGGCACGCCACTGTTCAACAATGTGCCCAGTGTCCGCGCCAGCCGGGAAATCGCCGCCTTCCGAAACACGGGACCAAAAACCGGGAGTTTCAGTTTGAGCTGGTCGACAGCGAGCCGGCCCAATTTTGTTCGCCCTCCAAGCGTCAGCACGAGGCCCACCGCCACCAGGCTCAGGAGAGCGAGGCCAAAATGTTGCCTCGTAAAATCGCTGACCTGGAGCACAAAGGTGGTAAAGACCGGCAGGGGCGCCCCGCCGGTCAGCCCGCTGAACACTTCCTTGAATCGCGGGATGACGAAGACCAGCATCAGGCCCATGATGGCGCTGGCCACCGTCATGACCGCCGCCGGGTAAAAAAGGGCGGAGGTCACCTTGCCTTTGATCTTTTGCGCTTTCTCCATGAACTCCGCGAGCCGGCGGAGCGTGACCTCCAGCGCCCCACCCAGCTCCCCCGCCCGGACCATGTTTACGTAAAGCCGGTTAAACACTTTCGGATGGGCGCTGATCGCTTCCGAGAATTGACCGCCGGCCTCGATCCCCTCACCCACTTCACGCAGAATCTGTTTGAGGGTGCGATTGGTTTCCTGCTGTTCGAGGATTCGCAGGCCCCGGAGAAGCGGCAACCCGGCATCCACCAACGTCGCGAGCTGCCGTGTTAAAACGGTCAAGGCGGCGGGTTTGACGCGCGGACGAAACAAGGCGGCCGCGAGCCCTCCACGTTGGATGTTGGACCGCGATTTGACCATAACCCGTTGCAACCGGCCTTGTTGACGCTGGGAAACACGAAGCGGAAACAGCCCCATCTCCTTGATGCGGCGGACCACTTCGCTTTGGCTCGCACCCTCGAGCACGCCGGCAGAACTGTCGCCGGCGGCGTCCACGGCTTCGTATGCGTATGTGTTCATAGGCTTTCGACGATTTGACCGGATGCCTGGGAAATGCTCACGGGAGTTTTGGAGTGGCGGTTGAGATTCAAGACGGGGTTTCCGGCGTCGCGAGCCTCCGCTCGACGCCAGTTCGAGACCAAGTGAGGAAGGAACGGGAATCGGGTTTGAATGGAGATCGGGCGGAGACGGGCAGGTCACCCGCGTCAGGACGTTGGGCGCGGAGCGGAAGAGATGCTCCTTTCTCGTTAAGGTGAATACTCCCCCGCAGTTCAACCAGCCGAAAAAGGGAGGCGGAGGCGTCCTGCTTTTGAAACACGAAGGCCGAACGCCACTAATCTGGAACCTATTACCGCCGTCCCAACCGCTCCAGTAGCTTTGTGTGAATCCCGCCGAAGCCGCCGTTGCTGAAAACGCACACGATGTCCCCACCTTGCACCTGGGAAGTCAAGTGACTGACAATAGCGTCGGCGTCCGGCAAATACGCCGCGTCTTTGCCTGCGCCCTTCAAGTCAGCCATTAACTGCTCCGGGTTCAAGCGCTCCTCCGGGGCGAGCAATTCCCAGCGCGCAATTTGCGAGACCACCACGCCATCCGCGTCGGCGAAGGACCCGGCGAGTTCACCCTGGAAAACTTTGCGCCGGGTCGTATTGCTGCGCGGTTCAAAGACCGCCCAGATCTTCTCCCGGGCGTACTTGAGGCGCAGGGCCCGGAGCGTTTCGCGGATCGCAGTCGGGTGATGGCCGAAATCGTCGATTACGGTCACCCCGCCGGCGATGCCCCGCACTTCCATCCGCCGTTTGATGCCCTTGAAGGTGTCGAAGGCGGTCTGGATTTGCTTGTTCGACAAGCCGCAATGCTTGGCCGCGGCAACCACGGCCAGCGCGTTGCGCACGTTGAATTCGCCGGCCACGTTGAGATGAAACCGCGCACTGGGAATCTCAAACTCGCTGGCGGTTGGCCCCAGCCGCACGTTGGTGGCCCGCACGGCGTTCTCCTCGCCGAGCCCGAAGCGCTTTACCGGACAAAAATCAACGTTCAACAGCGGAGCGAGGTTGGGATCGTCACCATTGCCGAGCAGCAAACCATTGCGCGGCACGAGCCGGATGAAATGGCCGAAGGTCTTCTGAACTGCGGCGAGGTCGGGGAAAATGTCCGCGTGATCGAATTCGAGGTTGTTGATGATCGCAACTTCGGGAAGGTAGTGAATGAACTTGCTGCGCTTGTCAAAGAAGGCCGTATCGTATTCGTCACCCTCGATGATGAACCACGCACTGTCGGTAAACCGTGCGCCCTGGCTGAGGTTATTCGGGATGCCGCCAATGAGATAACCGGGGTTCAGCCCGCTGTGCTCGAACACCCAGGTGAGCAACGCGGTGGTGGTGGTCTTGCCGTGCGTGCCGGCCACCACGATCGTCCGTTTGCCCCGCAGAAAAAACTCCCGGAGCAAATCCGGCAGCGAACAAAACCGGAGCTTGTGGTCGAGGGCAAATTCCGCCTCCGGGTTGCCGCGCGAGATGGCATTGCCAATGACGACGAGGTCAGGCCGGTGCGCGAGATTGCGCTCGCTGTAGCCGTTCATCACTTCAATCTGCCGCCCGGCCAGAAACGTGGACATGGGGGGATAAACATTCTGGTCCGAACCGGTGATGGCATAGCCGCGGTCCCGCAAGGCTGCGGCCGTCGATGCCATCGCGGTACCGCAAATCCCGACAAAGTGGACTGACTTTATTTCCGAATACATCGTGGAAAGACGATAGGCAAAATCGGGGGTTGGGAAAGCGGGAAAGTTTTCAAAATTTCCCGCTTGAACTTGGAATTGAACCTGTCAGGGTAAAGTCGTCTGATAGATAGCGTGTCGCTTTCACGGCATGGTAAATCTTCAAGTGAACTCGGTTCAGTGATGATTTGAAACCCGGTGGTCGGGAACAGTCGGGAGATAGCACGGTACAGTCTAGGACAAAGCATCAATGAGCACGAAACTGTTTGTTGGAAACCTCTCCTTCAAAATCACCGAAAACGACCTGCAGGACGCTTTCGCCGCGCATGGGACGGTCGTGGAAACCAACCTCATGATGGACCGGATGTCGGGCCGCCCGCGCGGTTTTGCGTTCGTGACCATGGGTTCCGAGGAAGAGGCGCAACGGGCGATTGAGGCCATGAACGGCAAGGAATTGGATGGCCGCGCCCTGACGGTCAATGTTGCGCGGCCGCGCGAAGAACGTCCGCCCGGCGGCGGCGGCGGGCGGGGCCCGCGGCGCGATTATGGCGGGGGCGGGGGCGGTGGTGGCGGGCGGGGACGCTATTAATCCCGAAGATCAATTTCAGAGCGGAGCTTGCGTCACGGCAGCTCCGCTTTTTTTTGCAGGAAATGCCCGCCTCGCCCGGTGACAAGCTTTTGCTTGCGGTTTCCATTGGGCCGCGGACGGCGGGTCCGTTATGTTGTCGCCGTACCAAATGAAACTTGCGGCGATCTGGCGGTTAGTGCCGGCCCTGACAATCGGACTGGGCGCCTGCCATGGACCGCCGAACCAAACCGACTCCAACACCGCTGTGACCTCCAACTCAACTGCTTCGCACCGGCACACCAACCGCCTCGTTCGCGAAAAATCTCCCTACCTCCTCCAGCATGCGCACAATCCAGTGGATTGGTATCCGTGGGGTGAGGAGGCGTTCGCCCGGGCGCGCGCGGAAAACAAGCCCATCTTCCTCAGCATCGGGTACTCCACCTGCCATTGGTGCCACGTCATGGAACGGGAATCGTTTGAGGATGAAAAGATTGGCGCGTTTCTCCGGGAGCATTTCATCAGCATCAAGCTCGACCGCGAGGAGCGCCCGGACGTGGACAAGATTTACATGACCTTCGTGCAATCCACCACCGGCGGCGGCGGCTGGCCGCTGAACGTCTTCCTGACACCGGAGCGCAAGCCGTTTTTTGGCGGCACCTATTTCCCACCGGACAATCGCCACGGACGCGGCAGTTTTATTGCCGTGCTGCAGCAAATCGCGTCCGTCTGGCAGGATCGCCAAGGCGAAGTCGCGGCGTCGGCGGATGAAATGCACACCCGGCTCGCACTGGCAACGTCAAGTTCCCCACCTGGCGGAGGCGGGCCGGCCGCCGATTTATTGCGGCGGGCCGGCGCGAGGTTCAAGGAAGCTTACGACCCGCGGCAGGGCGGTTTCGGTGGCGCACCGAAATTTCCCCAGCCAAGCCAGCCCGCATTTTTGCTGCGCTACGCCCGGCGCTTCCAGGACGATGAGGCCACGCGCATGGTCACCCACACCTGCGACCGCATGGCTGCCGGCGGCATCAACGACCAACTCGGCGGTGGGTTCGCCCGATATTCCGTAGATGCCGAATGGCTGGTGCCACACTTTGAAAAAATGCTGTATGACAACGCGCAATTGCTCCATCTCTATCTCGACGCCTACCTTGTGAGCGGCGAGGCGCGTTTCGCCGACGTAGCGCGCGACATCATTCGGTATGTCGAGCGGGACATGACGCATCCCGATGGTGGGTTTTACTCGGCGGAAGATGCCGACAGCGAAGGGCATGAAGGCAAATTTTATTGCTGGACGCACGGCGAGTTGTCGCGACTACTGACCCCGGAGGAATTCAATGTCGCGGTGCGCTATTTCGGCGTCACGCCGGCGGGCAACTTTGTTGATCACAGCCATCCGACACCCCTGGCCGGTCAAAATGTCCTGAGCATCGTTGATCCCACGCTTCGTGCCACCGACCAACCGCTGCTCGCCGCCGCCCGGCATAAAATGTTTGAGGCGCGGAGGCACCGCATTCGACCTCATCTCGACGACAAAGTCCTGGCTTCCTGGAACGGCCTGATGCTTGGCGCCATGGCCCGAGCTTATGCGGTATTGGGCGATGCGCAGTGCCTCGTCGCCGCGGAAAAAAATCTGGAGTTTATTCAGATCCGATTGTGGGATGCGAAGTCCAGGACGCTCTACCACCGCTGGCGGGACGCTGAGCGCGACAACGTGCAACTGCTGGAAGCCTACGCTTTCCAGTTGGACGGTGTCATCAGTCTCTATGAAGCGACCCTCGCACCGAAGCACCTCGACTTCGCGATCGCGGTCGCCGAGGGAATGATCACGAAGTTCTACGATGCCGAGAACGGGGGATTTTGGCAGAGCACCCCGGATGCGCCCGACCTCATCCTGCGCGTGAAGGATGATTACGACGGGGCGGAACCGTCCGGCAATTCCGTCGCCACGCTGGCGTTGCTGAAACTGGCGGCCATCACCGACCGCGCCGATTTCCAGCAACCCGCCGAAGCCACCCTGCGCTGCTTTGGCTCGCGACTGGAACGGCACCCGCAGGCCCTGCCCTACATGCTGCAGGCGCTGGACTTCTCGCTGTCGACGCCGCGCCGGGTCGTGGTGGCCGGCGATCCGCGATCGACCCCAGCCCGGGACTTGATCCGCGCTGCGCATTCGGTTTTTCAGCCGCACAAAGTCGTCCTCGGCAATACGGGGGCGGTAGAAGAATTCGCCCGCACTTTGCCGGCGCCCAAGGGACCGGTGGTTTACCTCTGCACCGGAACGGCCTGTCAGCCACCGACCAACGACCCCGAGGAAATCCGAAGGTTGTTGCTCGGGCCGTAGGGATTTTAGGCAAAGCCCAAGGGCTTTAGGACGCGTCGCCCGGGGGCAATTCAGTTGCTCCCGGGAAACCGGCGCGACCCGTCCGTTGGATTCGCCAACAATCCACGCTCGCGAGGATCCGCACAAGGTATTTGCCCGGGTGAACAAATCACCAACGCCCGCGACCTTGATCGCGGCATGAACATTGCAATTAGGGCTGCGTTGTTAGGACGTACTTTATGAAGTTCCAAATCGAGGTTGGCGAAGTCGAAAAACACCTGGTCGAATTCAATTACAATCAACTTGCGGGCCGTTTGCTCATCAAAGTGGACAACAAACCCATTCACCGTTCCGTTCGTTTGCTGAACGAGCCCGTAGCGGAGGTTTACCAGTTCATGGTCGGCCAGATGGAGCGGTCGGAGGTGCGGATCGAAAAGATGCGCAAACAACTCTTTGGCCATCGCAACAGCGTTTATGTGGGTGGCCGGCTGACAAATGTTTTTGTTGGAATGTAGGGCCGGCAAATCGGATCCCTGGCCGTGATGCGTGTGAGTGCCGCATGGATTGCAGGCACTACTTTTAGGCGCCGGGGCAGCGGCCTTGGTTCACGGCCCTTTCAAGCCCATCACGAGGATCACCAGATCAATCACGAACAGCAGGACGATGGTAACTTCGAGCCAGACCATCAAGCGGTTGTTCTGGTCCTGCTTCAGTAGCTGGTAAAGATCGTCGAGCGTGCTCAGCTTGCCGGCTATCGTGCGATGCCAGTCGCTGAGATGGAAGCGAGCCGAGGTTTTTTCATAGATGCGAGCGAGATGCCAGTCGCCAAAGAACTTGGTGATGTTGGACAACTCGTCATTGAAGCGAGCCATGTCGATGCGAATGTCCCGGAGTTCACGCAGCGTATTGCGGCGTGATCGCAACGGCCGCTCGCCGAGATCACGATACGAACGCTCCAGTGCTTCATCGAGCAGGCGATCGTAGGCCTCCAACTCAGCGAGCTGGAGATTCGCCAGTTCCATGACATAAAGCGCCTCGTCGAAGTCGCCGGGCTCATCCACCAACAGCGCGGCGTCCCAGTCAATCACCAGCACGTCGTCCTCATAATAACTGAGGTAACGGCCCGTGGATTCCTCGGATTCCTGCTTGGACAATCGCTCCATGTCTGGCTCCTGCGTAAGCAAGGCGGCCACCGGACGGCGATGCGACTGAAACCAATGTTCGGCGGCCACTTTGGTGCCCGCGGCCGTCAGCAACGGGGACGCGATGCAAAACACCGTGTAGGCCTCCTCCTCGATCAGGCGTGGGTGGGGCCGCACGTAGTGGGCTTTCAACTCCATCACCACGTCCTCCGCCAGGCGTCGCACCTCGTCATGCAACGAACCGTTGCTGAACTGCAGATCGTGATACGCGACCAGCTCCTCAACATGTTCGACGTCAAAGGGCACTCGCACGGTGATGCTGATGGCGCCCACCGGCAGGAGCTTGATCACCCGCTCCACGCGCACCGGTCCGCGCGGACCGAGGCGTTCAAGCGGTGGCAATCGGACCATCTGTGGCTTGTAGAAGAAAAGCTGGCGCGGGCTGCGCTTGCTGGCATCCACGGCGAATTGCGCCAGAGGCTGCCCGAGCAACTGGCCCAGCGGCTGCCGCGTCATGTCGTACGCCACGTCGAAGGCGTAGATATAAACAACCTCGCCGGTGTAGCGCGCAACTTTGGCGGACGCGGACTTTTGCTCCATGGATTTGACTGGTTCAGCGGAAACTTCCATAGCCACCGGAAAAATACGCCAACGCAAACCGGATGTCGAAGCCCGGAATGCCGCCTCCAGGCTTTGGACGGCCGCCAGCGTGGCGGCGCAATTTCCAATGCCTTCCGGCTGCAACGGGTCGCCGATCCGGGTGCGGGCGGGCGGGAAATCTATGTCCGCGTGAAAAACTTTCGTTGTTTTTCGCTGATGGGCAGGGCGAGTTTTTCCATTACTTGGAGCATGTCCTCCCACACATGGCGTTTCTCGCTCAGGGCCTGGTTGCGTAACAAGTAGGCCGGATGATAAGTGGGCATCAAGGGGATATTGCGGTAGGATTTCCAGGTGCCGCGCAATTTGGTGATGCCGATGGACTTGCCGAGCAATCCCTCCACCGCTGTCGCACCCAGCGCAACGAGCACCCGGGGCTGGATCAAATCAATCTGCTCCTGGAGAAACGGGATGCAGGTCGCCATTTCGGCGGGCGTGGGTTTGCGGTTGCCGGCGGACTGGCCCGGGGTGTCAGGCCGGCATTTCAGAATGTTCGCGATGTAAACGTCCGCCCGGCTCAAGCCCATCGTCTCGATGATCTTCGTAAGCAACTGGCCGGCCTTCCCCACAAACGGTTCACCCATCTCGTCCTCATCGGCTCCGGGCGCTTCCCCCACGAACATGAGGGGAGAGTCGATGTTACCCACGCCGAACACGACGTTTTTGCGCACCGCAGCCAGGTGGGAACATTTGACACAGGCCAGCGCACGTGTGCGCAGGTCGGCGAACGCCGTGGCTTTGGCGGACCGGGCGGGCGGAGTGAAGCAGATTGCGGGCGGACCGGAGCTCTGCACTTCCGAAACCGGACCAGACGGCTTCACATCAGATTC
This sequence comes from uncultured Bifidobacterium sp., assembly GCA_964539515.1. GTDB lineage: Bacteria > Verrucomicrobiota > Verrucomicrobiia > Limisphaerales > JADLHS01 > JADLHS01. The sequence continues at coordinate 15,552 of CAZIJO010000042.1, forward strand.
TGGAGCTCGGACCTCGAATTTCAAGGCCGCTCCCGCAGGCTGACGTTCAGGGTCCCGAAGTTGGGCGACGGCACTTACTCTGGGTGCGGGTTGCGCCAACGCACGCAGCGTTTCGGAAGCGACCGGCACATGACGCACCCCGCGCGCCTTCAGGGCTTCGAGATGTTGAATCGTCGCTCCCAATAGTTGGTCGTAACCCGATGCCATAGGGCCATCGTAAACGGCCTCACTCCCGGTGCACGAGAAAATTGCAGAGTCCACGTTACCCGATGGACCTGGTCGTCTTCGTCTCTTAGGGGAGGAAGTTGCTCATCCTTTGCAACATTGAACCGATGCGCCGAGCGAAGGACACCGCGCCCGAAATCATCCCGACGGTACCCGGGAAATTTCCGGCCGCAGAACCAGCGACCGCCTGATTGCCGGGGGGCTTTCCGTCGGTATGTTCTCCACAACCGCTCCCCAGCGGGCGTTGACAATGAGGAGTGACTTCAAGCGCGATCGTCGCCACAACCGCTTCATTGCCACCCGACCGAGCTTGACCGGTGACCATTCACCGGGGGATTGCGCCGTGATTACGGCGTGAAACAGGCCGCCAATGGGGGGCGCTGGCGGCTTGCGACTGGTCTGCTTGTGCCATTTCTCTCCGGCGCAGGCAGGCCAGTTCGCTTTTAGGCGAAGTTTTGGACCAGCCGAAGATTATACAATTCCCGCTATACGTTTCCCAAGATCGAAGCTATCATTTCTCCCATGATCAACAACCGCCCTGCCAAACTCGGCATTGCTGTTTGTTTGCAAGCACCCACTCATGCGGTTTCGTTTACCACTGGTCTCCAGCCAAAGCGACGGTGGGCGTTTACCTTGATCGAACTGCTGGTGGTCATCGCCATAATTGCCATCCTGGCGGCGATGCTGTTGCCCGCATTGAGCAAAGCTAAAGCCAAGGCCCAGTCAATCAAATGCGTCTCGAACATGAAGAACTGGGGACTGGCAACGATCATGTATCTTGGCGAATACAATGACCGGTTGCCGCCATTTGGCGATTTGTCCTCGGATTACACCAAAGATTTCTGGCACATGAAGTTGGCGCCGTATGTGGCGCGCCGAACGCAGCAAGCAGTGAGTTTCAACCTGACCGAAGCTTACACCAACGAATTGCGCATGTGCCCGGGCGGAAGCTACTCGACGCCGGATTTTTTCAAAGGGAGCTGGAGTCCCACGTCTTGGAATTGTTGGATCGGCGCCAACTTCGGGGCCTACGGCAATCCGTTGAGTGCCCCCTTCTACTACATTGACACAACCCGACCGTTAAGCGCATCCCGGATCAAAAAAGCCGCCGATGCCATGCTGTTCATGGACACGCTCACCCACTATGTCTACTCGCCAGCGGACCCGAACTACCAGTTCACCCTCGATCTGGACAAGGACGGCGTGCGCGACACGATGCCCCAATATCCCGATGTTCCCTTCAATCATGCCCGCCCCACGGTTCATAGTAGCGGGGCCAACGTGACCCTCCTGGACGGGCACGTGGAACGTGTCTCGTTCAAAAAGCTCTGGCAGGTGAACAGCTCCGGGAAGGTGGTGCATTCGTTCTGGTACATGGACGATTGAGGCTGCGAAAGCTTTGCGGGCAAGGGCAGATTCACCCCACACAACCAATCGCCGTACGAACCTGCCCGGCCCTTGCCATGGTCGCGTCGCTGGTTCGGAAATTGGTTGTCCCCACCGTTTCCTCCCAGTCAAATCCCCGTTCCAATATTTTGTTGCCTGGACCGGTTGCCGCCGGCGACGATGGACTGCGATGATCATTGCCCGACGGCGACTTTGGCTGGCGCAGCTGCTCTCCACTGCTCTGATGCTGGCAACCTGCGGTGCCCGCGCGGCGGCTGAAAGCAGCAATCCCGGCACACCCTGGCCTGCGACCGATTCACTCGGACGCAAATTGCCCACTCCGGCAGAGGTTGGCCCACCGCGACCGGATCGCTTCGTGGGTATCTTCTATTTCCAATGGCTGGTGCCCGAGATGCCCATCCCCAAAAGCCCGCACTGGGACGGACCGTATGATGTGGGAAGAATTCTGGCACGCGATCCCGACGCGCTCAAAAAGCCCGATTCCCCATTGTGGGGTCGGATTGGCGAATACCATTTCTGGAGCGAACCGCTGTATGGCTACTATCGTAGCGCCGACCCATGGGTGATCCGGCGGCACGCACAACTGCTGGCGGATGCCGGCGTGGACACGCTCATTTTGGATGCCACGAACGCCGAGACGTACCGAAATGTTTACCTGGCGTTGTGCCAGGTCTTTGAGGAGATCCGCCGATCCGGCGGGCGCGCGCCGCAACTCGCGTTCATGCTCAACACGCACGCCGGGGCGACGGCACAAACGCTTTTCACTGAGTTCTACAAACCCGGATTGCACCCGGAGTCGTGGTTCCGCTGGCAAGGCAAGCCACTGCTCATCTGCGACCCGCAAGCGGTCACGCCGGAACTGCGAAAATTCTTCACCCTACGCACAGCCCATTGGCCATTCACGCTCACGAATACACCGTACGCGTGGCATTGGGAGGCCACTTATCCTCAGCCGTACGGGTACACCGATGATCCGAACCAGCCGGAACAGCTGGTGGTTTCCATCGCCCAGAACCTTCGCGCCAAGGATGGCAAGGTTACCAACATGAGCTCCGGCGAAGCGCGGGGCCGCAGCTTTCATGATGGTCGGCAAGATTCGGCACCCGGCGCGATGAACCACGGGTACAATGCGCAGGAGCAGTGGCAGCGTGCCCTGGAACTTAAACCGCCCTTCGTGCTGGTCACCGGTTGGAACGAATGGATCGCCGGACGCTGGGGTGAGCCGAAGGGACCACTGGTATTTGTGGACCAACTGGACCAGGAATTCAGCCGCGATATTGAACCGATGGCCGGTGGGCACGGCGATAATTACTACTGGCAACTGGTGGCCAATGTCCGGCGCTACAAAGGTGCTCCGGCCCAGCCAAAAGCCTCCCCGCCCAAGACCATTCGCGCCAACGACGGGTTCGAACAATGGCGCGATGTGGCCCCGGAGTTTAGGGACCACGTCGGCGAGACTTTGCCGCGGGACTTTGCCGGGGTCGCCGGACGGTATTACACAAATAATTCCGGCCGCAACGACTTGGTTGCGAGCAAGGTCACCCACGACGCCCGGAATCTCTATTTCCAGGTCCGCACTCGGGAAGCCATCACCCCACGCTCCGGCACTAATTGGATGTGGCTTTTGATTGATGCGGATCAGAATCCGGCAACAGGTTGGGAAGGTTACGACTTCATGGTGAACCGGACGCAGGACGCGAAGGGCAGATCTTGGTTGGAGAAAAATGTCGGTGGTTGGAATTGGAAGAAAATCTCACCCGTCATTGTGCAGGTCGAAGGCAACGAATTGCAGCTGGCGCTGCAACGAAAAGCGCTGGGCCTGGCCAGGCGTGGAAGAACCGTGGCAATCGATTTCAAATGGGCGGACCATCTCCAGCGCCCCGGCGAAATCATGGATTTCTATCTCAGCGGGGACGTCGCCCCCGAAGGCCGTTTCAACTATCGGTATGCCAGCGAGTGATCAAGGTCTTCGCGCCAAGCTCCGGCAACCGCGACATGATCGCACGGGGACCGGTCATTTTATTCCCCTTCCGCGTTCCGCCCGTTTCTGCGGACGGCCCGGCGCAGTTCAGCCGGGCGTGCATTCTTGTAATTGTCGAGGCCCGCTTGTAATCGCTTCAGGCCTGCACTCGCAGTGCCATCAAGACGGGCGGGATCGATCGGTTCTTTCCCGGCATCGTAACCGAATGGCACCAAGCTGCCGTCGCGGTTGAGCCGGTAGTGCTGATTGAATGCGAATTCGTCCGGGGGTTCGCCGCGCGGTGAATACCAGCAATAAGCCCATTCGCGAGGCAGCCCCGGCTGGCCGCACAGTTGTGGAAAGAAACTTCGCCCGTCCAACCCGGCCGGAATCTGAACGCCGGCGGCGGCGCAGATTGTCGGGAAGAAATCCGTGCTGTCCACCAGGTCGCCAACGACCCTTCCCTCCGGAATCTTGCCGGGCCAATTAGCGATCAGCGGCACGCGCATGCCGGCAGCGGTGGTGGCGCCTTTCGCTCCCACCACGGTGCGATTGCCCATTTGCGAAATCGTCCCCCGCCCGGTGCCGTTGTCGCCGACAAACAGGATCAGGGTGCGCTGGCGCAAGCCAAGCGCGTCCACCTGCGCGACCACTTTGCCGATCAGTTTGTCCATGTAGGCCGTCATGTCGGCAAAGTGGGACTTGCGCTGGTTCACCTGCTCACCTTTAGCCTTTGGATCCCAATCGGCACTGTCAGGCGTCGGTTGATACGGGGCATGCGTGAGCATCATCGGGTAGTACAGAAAAAACGGCTTTGCCTTGTGGCGCGTAATGAAATCGAGCGCGTAATCGTTTACCAGGTCCGGACCGTACTCACCCTTGCTGTAATCATTCGTGACGCCGTTGATTTCGAGCCCGGGATTGGCGTAGCGCGGCGGACGACGCAGGTGCTGCCACAAACAGGACTCATCGAAACCGAATGCCTTGGGCAGCGCGGGGTCGCGCCCCAACTGCCACTTGCCAGCGATGCAGGTCGCGTAGCCCGCCGTTTGCAACACGTTGGCGAACGTTTTTGACCGTGGGTCCATTTCGCCGAACGTGGTGTAGTTGCGGATGTTGTAAATGCCGGTCATCAACTGCACCCGCGTGGGTGTGCACAGCGGCTGCACGTAGCAATGCTCAAACCGCGCCCCGGTGGCCGCGAGCCGATCCAAAACGGGAGTGCGATATGACGTGCCCCCATTCGCCCCAACACACTCGTAGCCAAAATCGTCGGCGAGGATCAGAATGATGTTCGGCGACCGGTCCGCGGCGAAGGCAGCGGCGGTTAACAATCCCAGCCCTGCCAGCACCAGTAGTCCGAGCGTGCTGGTGATGCGGTTGTGAAGGCGGATTCCGAGCTTTTGCTTTGTGACTTTCATAGTGGAGCTTCAAAGGTATTGGAAAGCCCTGGAAGCTGCGAGCACTGGATTTTTGGCAGCACCCTGCCCGGCCCACGGATTTGCTGGGCAGTTCCATGGGCAGAGTTTCCGTTTTATGCCGCGTCCTTGGTTTGCTACCATCAAGCATCTCATGAGAACCCAGACGGTCAAGCAAGTCCACAGGCGGCACCAAGTTCGGCGCTCGCTGTGGCTTCAGCGGCAGCCGCTCCTGTTCAGCTGCTTGCTTTTCGCCGAGGTCATGGCGACCGCACAAAGCAACACCACCGTCCGCGTCGCCGGCATCGTGCTCAAATGGATTCGTGCCGACAAGGAGGCGAACCTGCGCCGCCTGGAGCCGATGGTGCGCGAGGCAGCCAAAGGCGGCGCGCGCATTGTCGTAACCACGGAATGCTTTCTGGACGGCTATGCAATCAAGGACAAAGCCATCCCGCTGGCGGAATATCGCGCCCTGGGCGAGCCGATCCCGGAGGGAAAATATTTTCACCAGCTCGCCGCACTCGCCAGGGAGCTGGGGATTCATCTCGTCGCCGGCCTGACCGAAGCGGACGGCGAATTGCGCTACAATACCTCCGTGCTCATCGGGCCGGACGGCAAACTGACCGGCAAATACCGCAAGCACGCATTGGAACATGAACTGGTCCGTAACACCCCCGGAACGAATGCCCCGGCCTTCGACACCCGCTGGGGCCGGCTCGGCATGATGATTTGCGCCGGCCGAAAACATCCGGACCTGATCAGGGAGATCGTGGCTGACGGCGCCGAGTTCCTGCTGTGTCCGTCTGGCGGCATGTTCGGGCCGAAATCGAATGATCCGATCCTCCAGGCGCGCTCGAAGGAAAACGGGCGCCATATCGTCTTCGTCCATCCGTGTGAATTCCTGGTGACCGGCCCCGACGGCGCCATCCTCACCAGCATGTTATTGGGCAACAGTCTTGAGATTTCCACCCCCGAAATTGATTCGGATAAGGACACGAAACGAGTCTTCTATTTCGATCTGCCACTGAAAGCGCGTTGAACCGTATCTTCCGCCGTTTCGCTTGGGCAGCCGACTCATCTCCGGCATGCCGGGTTTGATCCGCATTTGGCCGGCCGTGGGCTGCTTACATTTCGGCTCTTGCGCCGGGGCCGGGTCAGGCGTTTATTGCAGGTATCAATGCGAACCAGCTTCTGCCTCCCCCATCCGAACCGAACGGCGATGAATTCATTCCCGACACGGGCGTGAATCGCCGCACGTTTCTCCAGCGCGCGCTGGCCTTTGCCGGCGGTTGTGCCTGCTGTATGCACGCGAGCAGCTTGGTCGCTGTGCCCTCGACAACGACGACCACCACCCTGATCAGCCCGGGTTGCCGGCGATCCAAGGTGAAGGTCGCCAAGCTCTACCTCGGCATACCCAAGGCGCACTGGCCCACGCCGGACATGGACCTCGAGAACGAGATGAAGCGATACGAAACCGCTTTCATTGAGATGAAGAAGGATTTCGCTGACGTGGACTTTGTAGTGAACCACCTCGTCACCCGGAAAGAGGCTCTCACAGGCGTCCAGTGCGGGCTTGAGGAAGCAGATGGCGTATTGCTGATTCACCTCTCAATGGGCGTCAGTGGCATCATCCGCGAGATTCTCACGGCCAGGCGGCACACGGTTTTGTTCGCCGCGCCCTATTCGGGACACGAGTGGTCAGGCTTCGGTGCCATGCGCAACGAGCCGGGTGGCGAAAACCTAGAGTGCCTGTTGACGAGCGATCTCCAGCAGTTGGCGGTAGCGGTCCGGCCCTTCCGCGCTTTGCACCATTTGCGCGAAACGAAGATTCTCAACGTCACCTCGCGCCCGCTGCGCGCGGACTACACCCAGGCCATCGCCGGAAAGTTCGGCAGTGAGATCAAGGCGATTGACCAACCGCGGGTGCTAGCCGCTTATGAGGCGATTGAACCCAAGGCGGCTGAGGAGGAGGCGCGCCGTTGGATTGGCGGCGCGGTGAAAGTCGTCGAGCCGCCACACGTCGAGATTGTCAATTCCTGCCGGCTGGCGCTGGCGTTTGAGCAGTTGATGGCCGAGGAGGACGCCAACTGCATCACGGTGGACTGTTACGGTTCGATGTATCGCAAACTGCCGGCGTTCCCGTGCGTGGGCTTTGTGCGCCTGAACGACATGGGCCTGGCGGGCATTTGCGAGTCCGACCTGACGAGCGCGATGACCTTCCTCCTGCTGCAAGGACTGTCCGGACGGCCCGGCTTCATCAGCGACCCCACAATGGACGAGGCGAAGCACGCGATCATCCTCGCGCACTGTCTCGGCTCGCGGCGCATGTATGGTCCGGACGGCCAGCCGCAGCCTTACAAGCTGCGCACGATCATGGAGCGCCAGGAAGGTTGTGCGCCGCAGGTGCAGATGCGGGTGGGCCAGCGGGTCACGCAGGCGTGGCTGGTCGGCACCGACAAGATGCAACACTTCACGGACGACATCATCGAGTCACCGGACACCGAGCGCGGCTGCCGCACGAAGATGACGGTGAAGGTGGACGGCGACATCGAGAAACTGTGGCAAAACTGGTCGCACGGTTTGCACCGCGTGACGTGCTACGGCGATCTGACCGCCGACCTCAAACGCTTCTGCCGGTTCAAAGGGATGCAACTCGTCAAGGAAGCCTGACAGGGCGGGCATTCGCCTCCAAACCTGCTCAAATCGCAGTCTTACGGCTGGATTGTGCGGTAGAAGGCCTGACCGGAGAGCGGGTTGGTGTCGTGGAATTCGATAAGGCCCGAGGCGGGCACGTTTTGCGTGTCAATGGTGTCCCACGGACCGGTCAAGCTGGGAGCCCGCTGCAAGCGGAAAGCAAGCCCGGGAATACCAGTGAAGCGTATGAAATAACCGCCGCCCTGGTCGGGCTCGATAGCAAGTTGGGCCCGCGAGCTGAACCCGGTGAAAACGTAAACCCCACCGGAATCAATGGCACCATTATCGCTTTGGTCACCATTCACTCCAGAGGCGTTGCTGTCCTCTCCATTCGCCCCGACCACCACCGTGTCGCCAGCTACCGCTACCGAGGAGAAGTAATCAGTTGCCGCAGCGTTCGAGGCTTTGAGATAAGTCAGCTGATTCCAACTCGTTCCGTCCCTCACAAAAACGTAAACCGCACCAGCCTGGCTGGCGCTGTTGTCGCTTTGATCCCCATTCACTCCGGTTGCACTGCTGTCTTCCCCACTCGCTCCGACCACCACGATGCTGCCTGACACGCCAATCTTTTCTCCAAAGAAGTCAATCACGTCGGTATTGGATGGTTTCAAATAGGCTTGCTGGCTCCAATTCGTTCCGTAACGTGCAAAGACATAGGCAGCGCCAGAACCGTAGCCGTTGTTGTTGCTCTGGTCACTATTGACTCCGCGAGCGGTGCTGGCCTCAAAAAGTGCCCCGACCACAACCGTGTCACCTGATATTGCCACCGGCATGCCGAACGAATCATCCACCCCGGCGTTCGAGGCTTTGAGATAAGCCTGCTGGCTCCAATTCGTCCCGCTGCGTACAAACACGTACGCGGCTCCGGCGTTGCTGGCGCTGTTGTCGCTCTGATCGCCGTTCACTCCGGTGGCCTTGCTGTCCTCATCCCAGGCCCCTACCACCACGGTGTCGTCTGACACGGCAACCGAGACGCCAAAGAAGTCACCAGGATAAGGGGGCACCCCGCCTCCAGTGTTGGATGCCTTGAGGTATGCTTGTTGGTTCCAATTCGTCCCGCTCCGCAGAAAGACATACGCTGCACCGGAACGGTCCGCGGTGTTATCCGCTTGGTTGCCGTTCACGCCGGTGGCGTTGCTGTCTTCCTGAAGAGCCCCGGCAACCACAGTGTCCCCCGCTATCGCCACTGAGCCGCCGAAGTAATCCCCCGCCCCAGTGTTGGAAGCCTTGAGATAAGCCTGCTGATGCCAATTCGTCCCGCTACGTACGAAGACATAGGCTGCGCCCGAGTCCTGCGCGCTGTTGTCGCCCTGATTGCTGTTCACGCCGGTGGCGTTGCTGTCCTCCAAATTCGCTCCAACCACAACCGTGTCGCCAGAAATCGCCACTGAGATGCCAAAATTGTCACCCACCCCAGTGTTGGAAGCCTTGAGATAGGCCTGCTGAGACCAGTTCGTCCCGCTCCGCACGAACACATAGACCGCACCGGAGTTTGGCGCGCTATTGTCGCTCTGGTTGCCGTTCACGCCGGTGGCATTGCTGTCCTCGGCATACGCTCCGACCACCATCGTGTCGCCCGAGATCGCCACAGGAAAGCCGAATCTGTCTCCTGCTCCAGTATTGGAAGCCTTGACATAAGCCTGCTGAACAGTCGCCGCTGGCGTCCGGGAGTTCTGCATCCAGAAAGTCGCTGAAACGAGCACGACGAACCAGCTCCGACCCAGAGAAATGCAGGGAGAACAGGCAATCGCATTGGTCTTCATAGCGGACCGCAAATCTTGATTGATAATGCTACCGGTAGTGGACGATTCCTGCAACGCAAGAAATAAGTGGAGATTGACTCGTGGCGGCCGGAGTGCCACAAGACACAAAGCCCAGTAAGCCTTGCCTTATACTTGCTCATTCCTAGTCCGTAAACTGGAATGCAAAAAGGTTTGCTTTGGTCATCTTGAAGCTCAGGCAGACCGGGTGCGCGGTTAGGGACGCTAGGTTCGTTTTCGCATTCCAAACCACCACGTGCCGAAGGTGATCGCCAGTGATCGGCACACAGTCGGCGGGAGTCAGCCCAGAAACCGGCCGGCCAACCTCGTCCAGTAGGCCTACCCTCACACTGCCCCCGGCCCGAACGGCGACATTCAGCGCCAAGTCATTTCCCTGGAACCGGAGCGGCGGCGTTACGAAAAAGCCCTCCTCGTCGCCCGCTTCCACCGAGACATAGCCATCGAGCCGGACTTTGGCGCGGCTGTAAATGCGACGATTGACGGCGTTGGTGAGCAATTCGAGGGTGGCTTGCTCATGCTTAAGCGGCGACCCGCTGTAGTAATGCCAGAGTTCGTCCCCGACCTGCACCAGTCCCTGGCCCATGTAGAGGCTGCCGCTGTCAAATTCACCGGGGTGGCCCAACCCAATAAAGGGCGTGGCGCGATTGGGAAAGTTCCAGTGGATGCCATCGCGACTGACGGCCAGCTGAATCTCCAGCGTATCGGCCTTGTGATCGTATATGCTCGGAAACATCAGGTAAGTGTTGGCCGCGCCTGGATATTTCAGGGCCGCAGGATTGTAGAGGTCGCGCTCCGCCGTGTTTTCCAGGACGAGTTGGAGCGGTTCAAAATGGGCGAAATCGCGGCTCTGCGAACGGCCGATGGCGCGACCGCGGCCGCCCACCCGGCCGTAGAGGACATAAACATCCAGGTCCGCGTCCCAAAACGCCGAATACTGGCTGTCCGCGAACAGGTCGCAAATCACGTTTGGCAGCCGCGTCCAGCACAGTCCATCCGGCGAACTCATCCCGGCGACGCGGTACGGCGGCGCCGACTTGGCAAACATGCCCTGCGAAACACACTTGTACCGCGCTTCCGGAGGCGCGGTGGGATCGAGAAAGACGCCCGCCCCATGCACTCGCGAATAGGCGCCCGGCGGACCGATCTCCCGGAAGAGAATATTGTTACTGGTGCTGCCGTGGTAATTGAACAGCCCGAGCTTGGGTTTCTGCCAACGGATGCCGTCCATGGATTCCGCGTAACAAAAGGACGTATCATTGGTGGTGGGCCAGCCTTCCACATCGTAGCACTCGTACCACAGGCGGAACTTGCCCTCGTGCCGGATCACCGAGAACCAGTTGAGCGACGCATTCTCCCAAGGCTGGTCTGGTTCCAGCGTTCGCTCGCCGGTCTTGATTGCGGGATGCATCCGAAGCTTCACCTGCCTGGGCTGCTTCAGGAAAAGGTCGTCGATGAAAAGTTGCTTCTGGCCACCCACGTCAATGACACCGGCGGCGGCGTGGAGGTTGGCCGTTGACGAGGACACCGCCGCCAGAACCCAGCAGGCGATGGCAAATGCCTTGGTGCGGAAAACGCGACGGCTTCGATTCATCGTAACTGCGGGATACCCCGGCGGCCGGCGACTAGTCCCGTCACCGCCAGTGGCTCGCGAGTCGACTCCGCGGGTTGCCATTGCCACGCCTGGATTGACTACGGTTTGGGCAACCAGCTCTTCACCGGTCCGCCTTCCTTGATCCAGTCCTCATCCAACACGGCATGATTCACAACGGTGCGCTCGTGCGAGGTGAAGATCAGGTGGAGTTTGCCATCCCGGGTCTGGACGGCCATCGGGTAGGCATAATCGTAGGGGCCCTCAGCCACATTACGGCGCCACGGCCAGGATTTGTCGTTGTCGGGCGAAAGCGCGACGGTCAGGGGCGTTCGTTCATTCATGCTATCGTTGAAAACAAGCAACAGGTTTCCGCTGCGCAATTTGATGAAGTCCACGGCGGAATTGGGGTTCTTGAACCCGCTATTGAGGCCTTCGCTCCAGTTCCAGCCGCCATCCCGCGATTCGGCGCGGATCGTCCAGCCGTTGGTGGTGGGTTCGAAGTTGCCGCCACGACGAATATAGGCGACGAGAAAATTATCCCGGATTTCAACCGGGACCGGCTGGATGTTGCCCGTGGCCGAACGAATGCGGCCCGTTTGTTTCCATTCCTTCTTTTTTACATCAAAGCGCAGGAACAACCCGCAGCTGTCGGCGGCAGTGTATTCGGTGTTCTCGCCGGTTTCGTGATAGAGCGGCAGCAGGTAATCGCCATCGTGCAGGACGATTGGCTTGTTGCAAACCATCATGCCTTGCTCGCTCACCAGCGGGAACGCTTCGGACCAGGTGACCGCATTGTCGCGCGAAACTTTGGCCTGCACGCGCGAGCTGGACCAGGTCTCGCCGTAACGCACCACGTAAAACAGCCAGACCAGCCCGTCGGGGGCCTGCCATACCACACCGTTGCCCAGCGACCGGAACGGATCGCTGGCGATGCGCTTGGGTGTGGTCCATTTGCGGCCGCCCAGCTTCAGTCGCGAGCCGAACACGCCGGTCTCGATGGCGTACTCGCCTTCGCCGCCGTAATAAACGGCGTAGAGATCGCCGTTGCGGAGTTCCTCGATCCGCGCCGGATGTTTGTACGGGCCGGTCTTGATCTCCGGCCCAAACATCCGCTCGATGCGCAACTCACCGGCATGCGCCTGTGGCGTGGCGGAGGAAAACCAAAGCCACGAGCCGGGCAGGAGGACCGCAATGGTGAGCCGGTGGACCAGAGCTTTCATTCGTTGTGAGCGGAGCATGCGCCCAGAGAAACACGTCGCCTACGAGTGGTCAAGCCAGCGGTGAATGGTGGTGGGCACGTCAATCCGAACGAACGATTCTTGTGGTGGGGCGAGGCTACCGACGAGCCGGCTCGCAGGGACGCTCGCCCCACCATCGGCGCGTTGAGCGCAAGGCGCTCTGTCATCTCACGTCCCGTACTGATGGGATTCTTTCACCCATGTTTTCGCTTTCGAGCCTCGCGGTTCTGCGTTATCCCTTCCCCTCCAGAGACTGCCATGAAGCAAATCCTGCCGGCCCATAAACTGATCAAGCGAATCCTGGCTTTGGCCGTCCCCTGCCTCGTCTGGTTCACGCTCGCCGCCGCGCCGATCATTCCCGTTCCGGAAAAAGTCGCTCCTGCCATCCAGGATCAACAGGATTTTCAGACGCCAGATCGGGTGCAATTGGCGGGCTGGCTTGGCCGGCGGATCCAAGCCAACGAAGCGAACCGGCTGGTCAAGCTGGATGCGGCGCGCTTACTCGAAGGCTACCGCAAACGCCCCGGTCGCCAGTCCTGGGACGGTGAGCACGTCGGCAAATGGCTGCACGCAGCCACGCTCGCCTGGGCCAATACCGGCGATCCGGTATTGCGGGAGAAGCTCGATTACATTGCCGCGGAACTGGCCAAATGCCAGATGGAAGACGGCTACCTCGGCACTTACGTGGAAAGCAACCGGTGGCGTTCCTGGGATGTTTGGGCGCACAAATACAATCTCCTCGGGTTGATCACCTACGTGCGCTACACCGGCAATACCGCGCCGTTAACCACCTGCCGCCGCATGGCGGATTTGCTCTGCACCACCTTTGGCGAAGGCCCCGGCCAGCGCGACATCATCAAGTCCGGGCCGCAAGTCGGCATGGCCCCCACCAGCGTACTCGAACCGATGATGCTCCTGTATCGCCTGACGGGCGAACCGCGCTATCTCGACTTCGGCAAATACATCCTTCGCGCCTGGGAACAACCGCACGGGCCGAAAATCATCTCCACCCTGCTGACCACCAAGCGGGTGAACAAGATCGGCAACGGCAAAGCCTACGAAATGATCTCCTGCTTCAACGGCATCCTTGAGTATTACCGAACGACGGGCGATCCCGAGGCCTTGCAGGCCTGTCTCTACGCCTGGGAAGACATCGTAAAATACCGGCTCTATCTCACCGGCACCGCCAGCTACTGGGAACATTTCCATGACGACCACGATTTGCCGAACAACAACATCATGGGCGAAACCTGTGTGACCGTAACCTGGCTGCAATTCAATGCCCAGTTGTTGCGGCTGACGGGCGAGGCGCGGTTCGCGGACCAACTGGAAAATGTCGTGCTGAATCAATTGCTTGGGGCGCAACAGTGCGACGGCGGGGCCTGGGGCTATTACGTCCAACTGGAAGGCCGGAAACCTTACACGTCAAACCTTGACGGCCAATGCTGCCTTTCGAGCGGCCCGCGCGGCGTCGCCCTGATTCCCACGTTCGCCACGACGACGGATGCCGATGGGATTGTGCTGAACTTGTACGAAGCGGGGACCGCCCGGCTCACCTTACATGATGAGACGCCGGTCACCTTGACGACGGAGACCGAGTATCCCAGCAAAGATCGGATTCGCATCACCGTGCATCCGGCGGCAACAAAATCGTTTGCGGTCAAATTGCGGGTCCCGACGTGGTGCCGGGATGCGACGCTGGAAGTCAACGGCCGGAAAGTGCCAGCACCGATGGATGCAAAGGGTTACTGCACGATCAACCGCCATTGGAAAAAGGGAGATCGGATCACGTTGCGCCTGAAGCTGGCGCCGCGCGTCTTGGCCGGCGATCATTCCAACCAAGGCAAAGTGGCGTTGATGTATGGCCCGTTGGTGTTGGCGGCGGATGAAGCGTTGCTGGGCAAATTGAGTCTGGCCAAAAACCAGGGCTCATCAACGAAGGATCACAGCATCCCGCTCAATGGCATCGCCGTGGCCAGTCCGGAACTCGCGAAGCTGAAGGTTACTCCCGAGCCCGCCCCAGATGAATTCAGGACTTGGCCCGAGGCCCAGGTCTTTCGCATCCGCGCCGTCACCCGCAAACCGATGCCTGGACTTGAGCTCGGCACACCGCTGTCCATCCGCCTGGTACCGTTTGCGGATGCCGGCAGCACCGGAGCCCGCTACAAAGTCTGGCTGCCGCTGCCTCGGGAACTTTTTGCCGGCAATTTGCTCCTCGATGGCCAGGCGAGCCATTCACGCCAGACGAACCTCGCCTCGATTTCGCCCTCTCCCCCCTCCACCCCCCGCTCCCGGCCACAATTGAGAGCGGACGGAGGCCAGGAGGGGGGCGAGGGCCAACTCGGGGCGATGACCGACGAAGATTTTGAGACTTTTGTAACCACGGCCAATGGCAAACTGGAGAGCGAAGACTGGTTCGCGGTGCAGTTGAACGAACCGGTGATGGTGAAGTGGATTCTGTTTGCCCACGGCAAAACAACCCCAAATGGCGGATGGTTCGACGCCACCGGCGGTAAACCCCGCGTCCAGGTGAAACGAACCAAGGATGGCAACTGGGAGACCGTGGCGGAGATCACCAATTATCCCGCCACAAGTGCAAGGGACTCCGAAGAAATGGAAGGCGGCGAACACGTCACCTGCAAACTAACCAGCCCGGTCGAGGCTTGGGCCGTCCGCGTCATCGGCGAGCCGGCCACCGGCGATAATCCGCAACAGTCCTCCGCCTCCTGCGCCGAATTACAGGCGTTCAGCGAATGAGGCGCGCCGGACAACTGTGGTCACAGCGGCTTTCCCGTGCACGGAATTCCGCGCCGGACAAAGATTCACGTGCGTTCAACTCCCCAAGCTCTTAATCTCCCGCCGAAGAAACAATCATGAAAACTTCAAAATCCATCGGTCTGAGTCTGACCTTCTTGTTACTGGCAACCACCGGCCCCACCGGCTGCGTGGGGCCGGCTCACGTCGCCAAACCTCCGGCGGGCTTCACCGCCCTGTTTAATGGGCAGGACCTCACTGGTTGGCGCGGCGGCGACACGTTTGACCATCGCAAACTGCTGGCCATGCCCGCGGATCAGCGTGCAGCGCAAATCGCGAAGTGGACCGAGACCATGAAGGCGCATTGGACGGCCCAGAATGGTGAGTTGGTCAACGATGGCCAGGGCGCCTATGCCACCACCGAAAAGGACTACGGTGACTTCGAACTCCTCCTGGAATACAAGACCGTACCATTGGCAGACTCCGGCATCTATCTCCGCGGCTGCCCACAGGTTCAGATCTGGGACCACACCAATCCCAAGGAATTCAAGAATGGTGCGCACAAGGGCAGCGGCGGCCTTTGGAACAACAGCCCCGGCGCGCCCGGCAAAGATCCGCTCGTGCTCGCGGACAAACCCTTCGGCGAATGGAATGCCCTCCGGATCATCATGGTCGGCGCTCGTGTCAGCGTCTGGTTGAACCACAAACTGGTGGTGGACGACGCGCTTCTGGAAAACTACTACGATCGCAAGACCCCGGTGCCTCCGAAAGGGCCCATTCAACTGCAAACCCACGGCGGCGAGATTCGCTGGCGCAAGATTTTCATCCGTGAAATCAGCGCCGCGGAGGCGAATCAAATGCTGCGGCAAGCCCAGCCCGGCCGCGGCTTGTCCGTGCCCCGCAAGCCCGGGGCCCAGTCCAACGCTCAAGCCCTCGCCCGCGAGGGGTTCATCTCTGTTTTCAATGGCCATGATTTCACCGGCTGGGCCGGCCCGATCGATAACTACCAAGTGGTGGACGGCGCCCTCCAGTGCCGGCCGGGCAAAGGCGGCACGATCTACACCCAGGAGGAATACTCCGATTTTGTCCTGCGTCTGGAGTTCAAACTCCCGCGCGGGGGCAACAACGGGCTGGCCATCCGTTATCCCGGCCACGGTAATGCCGCCTACGATGGGATGTGCGAGTGCCAGGTGCTGGACGACAACTACGAGCAGGCCACCGGCGAAAAAATTGAACCGCGCCAGGCTCATGGCTCGGCCTACGGCATGGTGGCCGCAGCCCGTGGTTACCAACGCCCGATCGGGGAATGGAACTACCAAGAAGTGACCGTCAAAGGCCACACCATCAAAGTGGAACTCAACGGCACGGTGATTCTCGATGCCGATTTGAGCAAAGTGGACATAGCGGAGGTCATGGGTCACAGCGCCCATCCGGGCAAAGATCTCACCCGCGGTCATTTCGGTTTCGCCGGCCACAACGACCCCGTCGCCTTCCGCAATATCCTGATCAAAAAGCTCTGAGCAGCCTCCGCAGATTCACGCGAGCGGATGCTTGCGAATGGGAGGCACGAAAAAAGCGCTGCAGGAACGGGCGAACTCCAGATCCAAGCAGGCGATTGACTGGCTGGTCACGGCAGCGGCTTGGAATGCCGCGGAAAGCGCAGCGCCACACCGCTTTGGCTGGGCAAAGGACGGCGAGTAGCCCAGCACCTTCTGCCCCGCGGCGACATCCTCAACACGTCGGACGCGCCGATTTCGTTGCTGTTAAACTCCCACAAGTTGTCCTTGAGAATCTGGTCCACTTCCTTGCAGGTGGGGCGATGGCCAAAATGGCGATCACCCACGCGCGGCGCTTCCATCAGTCATACAGACTCCATGTCGTGGAGCCGGAGCTGCCCCGGTAACTGAGATCCGGGACGTACGCAATTCGAGGCGCTCCCTTTGCAGAGAACGCCCCGATTGGTAATGATTTGAGTTGAGCGACTAGACGGCCAGCGGATTTTCCGGCTCAACTTCTTCGGGCTGTGGTTCCTCGACCTCTGGAACGTCCACGAGCACATTGAGCTGCACCTTGCGGTGGTAATCGAATCCGCTCCCCGCCGGGATGATATGGCCCATGATGACGTTTTCCTTGAAGCCGCGGAGGTTGTCCACGCGCGACCGCGTCGCCGCCTCGGTCAACACCCGGGTGGTGTCCTGGAAGCTGGCGGCGCTCAGGAAACTCTCGGTTTCCAGTGACGCCTTGGTGATGCCGAGCAATACCGGGGAAGCTTCGGCCGGCTTGCCACCCATCTTCTCCACGCGCTCGTTTTCGCCCTCAAACTCGAGCCGTTCGATTTGTTCACCCCACAAGAACTGGGTGTCGCCGGGCTCGGTGATCCGCACTTTGCGCAACATCTGGCGCACGATGATTTCGATGTGCTTGTCGTTGATGGTCACGCCCTGGAGGCGATAAACCTCCTGCACTTCGTTGACCAGATGCTCCTGCAGTTCCTGCGGGCCGCACACGTCGA
>CAZIJO010000043.1:0-32714 GCA_964539515.1 uncultured Bifidobacterium sp.
CTACGGTCTGGGCAGCGAGAGTCGCAATCTTCCGGCGTTTGTCGTGATGAGCGATCCGCTCGATCGCGGCCTGCCCAAGGGCCACGCCAGCAACTGGGGCGCCGGCTTCCTCCCCAGCGTCTATCAAGGCACCTGGCTGCGGCCCAAGGGCGATCCCATCGACAACCTGAAGCCCCCGGCCGGCATGGGCGATGCCAGCCAGCGCGCCCAGCTTGACCTCCTCGCGCGGCTCAACCGGCAGCGGCTTTCACAGTCACCGGCCGAGAACGAATTGAGTGCCCGCATCGAGAGTTTTGAGCTTGCCTACCGGATGCAGACCGCCGCCCCCGAGGCGTTCGGCATCGAACAGGAGCCCGAACACGTCCAGAAGCTTTACGGGCTCGATCAAAAACATTGCCGGCATTTCGCCGCCCAATGCCTGATGGCCCGGCGCATGGTCGAACGCGGCGTGCGTTGCGTGCAGATTTATTCCGGCGGCATGGAGAACCAGCGCAGTTGGGACGGTCACGAGGACATCGTCGGCAATCATCGCGGCTTCGCCAGCGAAACCGATCAACCCATCGCCGGGTTGCTGGCCGATCTCGAGCAGCGCGGCCTGCTCGATGACACCCTGGTCATTTGGGGCGGGGAGTTTGGTCGGCTCCCGATTTCCCAAAAGGGCAGCAAGCCCGGCCGCGATCATAATCCCCACGCTTTCACCTACTGGCTGGCGGGCGGCGGCGTGAAAGGCGGCACGCATCACGGCGCGACTGATGAAATGGGCCACAAGGCGGCGGTGGACAAGGTGAGCGTGAACGACCTGCACGCCACGATTCTGCACTTGCTGGGCTTCGACCATGAGCGGCTGACCTATTTCCAAAACGGTCGCAACTTCCGCCTCACCGACGTCGCGGGCGAAGTGGTCAGGCCCATTCTGGCGTAACCACGCGCCGCAACCGGAGAACTCCTCGCTGCGGAACAGAACGCTGGCGGGGCCATGACCAAACTTTTGAGCCGGACGCACGATTGACAAGCGATCTGCGTTTCCGGGAGGTGCATTCCATGCGGGCTCGCCTGCATTGGTCCGTTGGTTCTGGACCGCATCAATTTTCAGCTCCTCATCGGCCGCGCTGGTTTGCCTGGGTTCACAGGAGTCCGACGCAAACCAAGCCGTGATGCATGAGCGTGGTGACGAAGCTGAAGATGGCGCTCTCGTTACTGCACCTCATGCCGGTGCTGGCAAAAACGCTGCCAACCCTGCCAACCAGCCCGCCCTTGACCCAGGGCCCGGCCGTTTGATCCAGGGAATTCCGCATCTGCGCCGCCAGCTTGCCAAAGCGGGCGGGCGTGCCGCAGAGGATGGCGGCGTAGTTGCCGCATGCCTTGGGATCGACAACGGGTGCCGTCTGGACGGTTGTTCCTCGCTTGCCCGCGGCTGGCGGATCCGGGAATCTGTCCGCATTCAGCTCATGAAAAACAAAAGTCATTTTGCGGTTTCAATTGCCACTGCGGGCGTCTGTCTGCTCTCGATCCACGACGGCCATACGGCGGTCAATCCCGGGAAGGACTGGCCTGGGTGGCGCGGCCCGGCCCAAAATGGGATCGCGGCTGCCGGTCAAAATCCGGTGGTGGAATGGAACGAGAACCAGAATATCCGGTGGCAGGCCCCGATTCCGGGTTATGGTCACGGAACGCCCACGGTGGTGGGGGATCGCATCTATCTGGCCACCGCCGATCAACTGAAGCAGACGCAATCCGTGCTTTGTCTGGATCGCCTGACCGGCAAGGTGGTTTGGTCGGTGGACGTCCATCAGGGAAATCTGGACAACCGGGGCCATCGCAACACTTCCCAGGCATCGTCCACCGTCGCCGGCGACGGGGAGCGGATTTACATCAACTTCCTCAACGGGGGCGCGGTTTACACCACGGCGCTGGATCCCAATGGCCGCCAGCTTTGGCAGCAGAAGGTCGGCGATTTTGTCACGCACCAGGGCTTTGGTTCTTCGCCGGTGCTCCATGGACCATTGGTTCTGGTGTCGGCGGACCACCGGGGCGGCGGGACGATTGCCGGATTGGCTCGGGTGACCGGCAAGATCGTGTGGCGCGTTGCACGACCAAAGATTCCCAACTACACCACGCCCGCCGTCGTGCGGGCCGCCGGACGCGATCAAATGGTGATTGCCGGCTGCAATCTGCTTTCGAGCTTTGATCCGCTGACCGGCAAAACGCTATGGGAAGTGAGTGGCTCCACGGAGGAATGCGTGATCACGATGGTGAGTGACGGCGAACGGGTGTTTGCCAGCGGCGGTTATCCCAAGAACCACACGGTGGCCATGATGGCGGACGGCTCGGGCAAGGTGGCCTGGCAGAACACCGCCCGCGTTTACGTGCCATCCATGATTGCCAAAGAGGGCCACCTTTATGCCGTGCTGGACGCCGGGATGGCCGTTTGCTGGAAGTCCGACACCGGCGAAGAATTATGGAAGGAACGGCTGGGCGGCGACTTCTACGCGTCCCCCGTGATGGTGGGCGACCGCATTTACGTGTCGAATGTGACCGGGAAGACTTATGTGTTCACGGCAACGCCCAAGGCGTTCCAACTACTCGCAGCGAATCAACTGGGCGACGAGGCGTATGCGTCACCGGTGATCTGCGACAGCCGCATTTACCTGCGGGTCGCGAAGAAAGGCGCCGAGCGGCAGGAGCTCCTGTACTGCATCGGTGGCACGTAGAGCAGGAACACGAGGCGACCGCACTCCGGCTTTTCAACGGGCCTGGAACGCGACGGTCAAAGCATCGTAGCCATTCGTCCGTTCGTAGCGTGCCTCGTGTTCGATGTGTTCCCTGGCCTCCAGGACCGTGATCCGTTCGATGCGCTCGGTGAGCGCTTCCAGCAGGCTGCGGACAATCAGGCGTGCATGCGCTGCGCCGAGACACAGGTGCGTCCCGAAGCCGAACGAGAGGTGCGGATTCGGTTTCCGATCGAGGCGGATTTCTTCCGGCGCGTCGAACACCGTTTCATCAAAGTTCGCCGCGGACCACGCCAGCGACACTCGCCCACCGGCTTTTACCGGCACGCCGTGGACGTTGGTATCCACCGGGCACACGCGCCCGATATGGGTCAACGGCATGAAGACGCGGAAGAATTCCTCGCCCGCGAGGACAATTCTCCGGGGATCAGCGCGCAGATACGCCAGAGCGGCGGGATTTTGGCCCAGGTAGGCGATGATGGAGGAGATGCTATGGATGATGGTGTCGCGGCCGCCGGCAAAGACCAGGTTGCCGAAACCCATCATTTCCTCGCGGGTTAGCGGCCGGCCGTCGTAGGTGGCCTTCGCCAGGGCGCTGAACAAATCCGCCCCCGGGCTCGCCGCGGCGCGGTCGAACTGGGCGTGCAAGTAGTCCTCGAGCACGATGCCTTTCTTGAATTCGCCCCCGGTGACCTTGAAGACATGGATGCCCCAACCGATCCACGTGTCGGCCTCGGACTCCGGCACGTTCAGGAGGTAAGTGAGCGCGCGTGACTGCACCGGCAACGCAAACTCGCTCACGATCTCGACTGACTGCCGCATCAGCGCCTGGGTCAGCATTTCCCCGATCAACGCCGCCACCTTGGCGATGACGTCGGGTTGCTTGGCCCGCTGGAAGAAAGGTTCCACGATGGCGCGATAAGCGGTGTGCTCGGGTGGATTGGTCTCAATGGGCAGCTGGCGCATGGAGCGGACCGCTTCCTCCGACGGGATGGGCACCCGGAACGGCGCGTCCGAGCTGAATGTCTTCCAATCCTTCGCAGCTTCACGCACGTCGGCATGCCGCAGGATCATGGGCAGGGTCTCGCCTTGGAAGGGGCATTGGAGGACCCCTTGCTCTTTGCGGGCTTGGCGAAACGGATCACGCAGGTTGGATTGGTCGGCCATGAGGTCGGAGTTTTGGAGATCAGCTCGTGACCGTCAAGAAAACAGGAGCGATGTGCCGGGGGGCGGGAGATTGTTTGATCGCCGCCGGCGGATTTGCAACGATACGGTCATGCTCCGGCCACGGAAAAAATATACCGTTTACGATTTGCAGCAGCTCAAGGGGAAACGCTGCCTCACGCACATTCATGTCAAGTCGCCGGAGGAGGCGGCCGCCGCGGAAGCTGCGGGCGTGGATTTGATGAGTTGCAGCTTTGATTCCCCCGAAGCCCAGGCGCGGCTGCCCCGGCTGGTGGCGGCGGCCCCAAACAGTTTTCTTTCCGCCGCCACGCCGCATGGCCTGGCCTCGCCCGAGGAGGCGATCCGTGTTGGCTTTCGCGCCCTCGAATTGGGGGCCAGCTCGGTCTATTGCTCCGCCAGTCCATTCATCATCGAAGCGATGGCGCGGGAACGCATTCCCGTGGTCGGCCATCTCGGCATGGTACCGCGGCACGTCACGTGGACCGGTTATCGGGCCATTGGCAAGACGGTCGCCGAAGCGAAGCAGCTCTACCAACGCATGAAGGAGTTGGAGAACGCTGGTGCGTACGCCGCGGAATTGGAAGTGGTGCCCCACAACCTGGCGCGGTTTCTGTGCTCGCAGACCCGGCTCATTCTGATGTCGCTCGGCTCGGGCAGCGGCTGCGACACCCAGTTTCTTTTCTCGGACGACCTGCTCGGGGACTACGAAGACCGCCTGCCGCGGCACGCCAAAGCGTACCGTAACTTTCTGGAGGAACACCGGCGTTTGCAACGTGAGCGCATCGCCGCCTTCAGCGAATACATTGCCGACGTGCAGGCGGGCCGATTCCCGGAGCGCTGCCACCTGGTTGAAATCGACGAGGCCACGCTGCGGGCGGTGATTGACTCGATTGGCCGGCCGGCGAGCTGATGGAGGCAACGCACGACGACGCAACGGCCGCCCAAACGATGAGTCTTCGCATCGAGAAGCCGTCAGCGCGGATCCACCCTTTGGCCCGACGGTCCGGCTACGCTTCTTGCTCAGCCTGACACTGGGCGTGGTTTGCACCGGTGCAAACCACGTGCGAAAGAGGGCAACCCGTCATTGCCACTTCCTTCGGCCCGGAGAGCTGGGCCCGCACACCGCAGCATTCGCCGGGACTGGCCAACCGGTTAGTTTTGGCGAACCCGGGTTTCCAAACTCAGAGCAAGGCGGTAGACTGGCGCTTGATGAGGCGCTTGCGTTTGTCAAACGAAGCCGGCAAAGTTTATCCACGCGGAGGCAGTGGGTCGACGGGATGGGGGAATCTAAGCCGTGGCTCACCTCGCGGATCCGTTATACGAACACCACCACTTCACCCAATGCGCTGTTTTGAGAATTTATTTTGTTTACTGCTTGGTTGCGCGCTATTGGCGGGCTGCATGGCGGCCCAAGCTGGGACGGGGTGGGCCCTCGTCTGGTCTGACGAGTTTTCGCAGGCTGATGGCAGTTCCCCGAATCCAATGAACTGGACCAACGATTTCGGCGCGGGGGGATGGGGTAACAGCGAACTGCAATACTACACAGCGCGCACAAACAACGTCCGGATCGAAAGCGGCCACTTGGTCATCGAAGCCCGCAAGGAGAATTTTGCCGGTGCGAGTTACACCTCCGCGCGGCTCAAGACCCAGGGCAAGGTTTCGTGGACTTACGGGCGAATCGAAGCGCGCCTCAAGGTGCCGCGCGGCTTGGGCCTCTGGCCGGCGTTTTGGATGCTGGGCACCAACTTCCCTTCCGCCGGCTGGCCGGCTTGCGGTGAGATTGACATCATGGAAAACATCGGCCGTGAGCCGGCGAGGGTCCACGGCACGGTGCACGGGCCCGGGTATTCGGGCAATACCGGCATCGGCGGCGCCTGGTCGCTGCCCGGGGGTGTGGCGTTCGCCGATGATTTCCACGTTTTTGCAATCGAGTGGACGACCAATCTGATCAAGTGGTTCGTGGACGGTGCGCAGTATGCCAGCGTGAATCCGGAACGGCTGCCTGGCGGCGCCTCGTGGGTTTTCAATCGCCCGCAGTTTCTTCTGCTCAATGTCGCCGTGGGCGGCAACTGGCCGGGCAATCCCGATGCAACCACCGTTTTTCCGCAACGGCTCCTCGTGGACTACGTCCGTGTTTATGCGCCGACGAACCTGCCCGGGTGCGCGACGAATGCTTTGACCAATCCCGGCTTCGAAGTCGGCGGTCTGGCGAGCTGGACGACCTACGGCGCGGGTTTCAACACGGTCGCGGAGAACATCCGAAACGTGCCGGTGCATGACGGCACGAACGGGTTCAAGCTCTTCGGACAATTTAGCGGCAGCGAAAACCTTTCCGGTGTCCTTCAAGACGTGCCCGCCGCGCCGGGGCAGAGTTTCACTGCCAACGGCTGGGTGTTCACACCTGCAGACGATTCGATCGCCGGCGGGAACACGGCGTGGCTCGAAGTTACGTTTCAAGACGCCTCGAACCGGCTGGGCTTGTATCGCTCCGCGGTGGTCAGCACCAACTGGCCCATCGGGCTCTGGGTGAATCTGGCGGTGACCAACCAATTCGACCCCGTGACCTACGCACCGATCGGATCGGTGACGAACCTGGTCGCGCCGGCGGGGACAATTACGGCCCGTTATCAGGCGGTGTTCCGGCAGCCGCAGAGTGCGGCGGGCGCGGTGCTGTTCGATGACCTGAAGCTGCTCGCGGCGCCGGTCAGTGAACTGCCCGTCGCCGTTTCCGCGGGTCGGACCAGTACGGAATTAAACCTCACATTCCGCACGTTTCTTGGCCGGCCTTACCAAGTCCGTTTTAAGAATGACCTAGCCGACGGCGAGTGGCAGGTGTTGACCAACGCCATCGGCGACGGGATGACCAACCTGATCGCCGATGTCATGAGCGTCCCGCAGCGTTTCTATCGCGTCGCCTGTGCCTGCGATTTGACGGAATGATTGACATTGGTTTCGTCCACACCAGCGCCGGGCAAAGCGACGCAGATCTTCAGCGGCGCATTCGATTTTTCGGCGGCGTTACTGCTGGCTGGCAACGCTCCGTGAACCCGCCCGACGGCGGGTTTGTCCCATAACTCCCGTTCCGGTCGAACGGGGGCGCGAACAATTCATCGTGGTGGAAAAACAAGGTTTTATTTTCCGCGCCTGTCAGGCGAGGGACGCGGGCGAGGTGGCCCATCTGCCCGGCATCATCCAATCGCTGCCTGGAGCACTTCCGCCAATTCTTGAGCCGTCAGCTCAATGGGGTTTCCTTTCATGCTGCTTGCGCTGGACGCCTTTACCGTTAGTTCCCCGATGTGTGCCTCCGCAATGCCGTAACTCCCAAGCCTTGGAATGCCAATCTCCGCAAGTAGTTCGCTGACCCATTGGACGCCTTCTTCCGGCGACGCGGTCGGTTTTCCGGTCAATAGCTGCGCGATATGGGAATAGCGTCGCAATGCCTCTCCGTTTGGAGCGCGCGTGCGCAGTGCGCGGATGTTCATTGTCATGACGTGCGGCAGGAGCGCCGCGCATACCGCTCCGTGCGGTGCAGGGAACATCCCGCCAATCGGGGCGGCAAATCCATGGACGGCTCCGAGACCCGCGTTTGCCAGCGCCATGCCGCTGAACAAGCTGGCGAGCGCCATGTCCTCCCGCGCCCTTGGGTCATGGTCGGTCAGGCACGCCCGGCGGAGTGACCGCGCCACGCACGGGATTCCCTCGACGCACAACGCATCGACCATCGGATTGGCACGGTGGGAGACATACGGCTCAATCAGCTGGGTCAATGCGTCCATACCGGTGCTTGCCGTGAGCGCGGGGGGCAGATCATAAGTCAGCTCGGGATCCACCACGGCGAGTCGCGGCAGCATGAGCGGGCTGCGCAAGCTAACCTTGACCCGTTGTTCGGGGCAGGAAAGCACCGCATTGCGCGTCACCTCGGCGCCCGTCCCGGCCGTGGTTGGAATCGCGACAAACGGGGCCGGCGGATTGGTCAAGGTTCGGCCCCTGCCGATGACCTCCACAAAATCCAGCAGATCCCCTTCATTCGTGAGCATGGCGGCGATGGCCTTGCCGGCATCAATCGCGCTGCCGCCGCCAATGGCGATGACTGTGTCGCAGCGTGCCCGGCGGGCTGAGGCCACCCCTTGCGCGACGAGATCCAAGGTGGGTTCCCCGGGCACGGGGAAGGTCGGGCCCGCGGTAATTCCCGGCGCGCGGCTCAGCAGTTCAAGGAGGTATTCGACCCGCTGCGGGGTGCGACCAGTGACCACCAAAACATTCTGGCCGAATCCCCGCACGAACGAGCCAATCTCCTTAACCCCACCCGCACCAAAGGCAATTCGGGTCGCCGTGGCAAATTCGAATCTTACATTCACAAATCAATAGGGACGTGCGCTGCCTTCAAGTCACCGCATGATGTCGCGTCGAACACCATGCTCCGGCCTTTCGTCCGGTTGGGTTGAGCTACCAATCGGTCGCCGCTGGGAAAACATTGCTGAACTTCACGCTGAAGCGCGGCTCCGCCATCATCGCCTCCACGGCATCCCGCCATTTTGCATAGTGGGCGGTTGCCTTGTGGGCGGTGGTTGCTTCCAAGCTTCGGTACACTTCCACCAGGACAAACCGCGTCGGATCATCCGACTGTTGCACCACGTCAAACCGTGCGATACCGGTCTCTTGGACGCTCTGCCGGGCGTTTTCCAACGTCGCCGCCTTGAAGGCTTCAACGCAATCCGGTTTCACATGAACATGAACATGGACAATTAGCATGGCTGGGCTTACCGGTTGGACGTTCATATGTTGTGATGCTTACCGTTTTCAATGGCAAAGGCAAAGCTTCCCCGCTGAACGCGTCTCGCGACGCCTGGTGGCAAAGGCACCGTGGAATCGCCAGAGACTTCCCTTTGGTTTGCCACGGTTCCTGATTTTCCCTTGTTTCTGCGTCGCCGCAAATTCAAAGGCAACTTTTGGTCAGTATATGGCAAGAAAAGCGGTGGTGCGGTCCGGTCTTTCTGGGATGATGAAACCAAGCAGAAAACTCGGCGACAATAAATGCGTCGCGCCAGTTCGGATGTCGCCCCCGGTCAGAACCGGAATGTTCTTTGAAGCTTTTAATGATCACGGTGCGGGAGACTTGGTTCAGCCCCGCGCCAGTCACACCACGGTACCTACATTGAACCAATCGAAATTCCCCGGGTCTCTCGGCCACCCCCTGGCCGCTTGACCCGGTTTTTGTTTCTCGCTGAAAAGCTCCCGGTCGACGAAGGCCTTAGTTCGGGCGCGGGCTACAGACGCCTCGCCGACCTTGTTATTCATTCTCCGCCGCTTGATCCATATGCGGCTCGCAACAAGTGAGTTGTACATTGCTGGATCGTCTGAAGAACGCGATATGCCTGCCGTCGAACCGTTCATGAAGACAAAACATATCTTCGGTTTGATGGCCGTCGTTGCAGTAACTGGGTTCACCGCCTCGGCGCAGGCGGGTTGGTCGCTGAACGTCTCCTTTGCGGCTCCCGTTTGGTACGCACCGCCGGTCGTGGTGCCGGCGCCACTTTGTCGGCCGCCCGTCGTGGCATGCCCCCCGGCGGTCATTTATCGCCCCATTCCGGCACCGTGCCGGCCGGTGGTCTATGCTGCTCCCCGCTGCGGGCCGGGTTATGGATACCGTGACCATCGCGCTCCGGCCGGCGGTCACGGAGGTTGGGGGCATCATGATCGTGGTCAGCACCGCGGCGGGCATCGCTAGCAAAAGCCAGCTGTCGAATTAATCCACCCGGAGGATCGCCTGAGCCTCCGGGCTTTTTTTGTCCAACTCAGGCCGTCGGCGTTGCGCGTCTGTGCCCAATAGCCTTCATCGTGCCGCTGGCAAACCAAAAATTACCGGGAATTACATGGCGGCGGTTGGGGCCGCACGCATCGGCCCGGCATGGGCTCACCCTCAGCGCTGCAAGGTCAACCCACTTTTACGGTGCTCTGAGCTGGTAAAACCCTGCAGTTCCCGTGGTCGGGATCGTCACGCTTATGATGCCGTTGTTCGTGGCGCGTGCCAGGTTCACCACACTTGGTGGCACACCGATCGTCGGCGTGTAGGTCAGCAGCCAGTCGGCCGCTCCCACACCCCACGACAGTACCAGGTTGCCGGGACTGCTTGGGCTGGAGACAAGTGCCGGGCGTGCGATGCCGGCTCCCAATCGGGTGAGAAAGACGTCTCCCAGCCCAGCAGCATTGGTCAAGCTGCTCCCACCAAAGCTGGCTACGCCGGCATAGCTACCCGTGACGTAGGCCGTTCCCCCCGCGTCCGTCGCCAGCGCAAAGCCGAAGTCATAATTAATCCCTCCGGCGACGTATGCTGACAGCACATTGCCCTCAGAGTTGTACCGCGCCACAAAAATGTCCGCCTGACCGTACGCGCCTAACGCCGTTCGGCTCATCCCGCTGAAATCGGCGGTGCCGGCGAATTCGCCCGTGACCCATACCACACCGGAGCGATCCACGCTCACGCCGTAACCCGCAACATCCGCATTGCCCCCAGCGGCCTGGACCCAACGCAACTGTCCCGCTGGATCATAATTGGCGAGGAACATGGCGACGTTGGTGCCCGGAGCAAGGATATTGGTGCCGCTGAAGTTGGCGGTGCCGGAAAAATATCCGGTGGCGGTGACAGTGCCATCCGGTCCGACCGCGACCCCGTATGCATCCTCACTCGTGACGCCACCGCCTTGCCGCACCCACACCAGATTTCCATTGAGGTCATATTTGGCTATAAAGAAATCATTGCCGCCGTAGGTGGTAAGCGTGGTCGCGGCAAACGTGGCAATGCCCCCGAGGATGCCCGCCATGTAAACATAGCCCGCCGGATCGAACGCGAGGGCGCGTCCCGCATTGCAACACGCCGTGGCGGGGATGGCTCGGACCCAGACGATCGCTCCGTTGGGATCGTATTTGGCCAGATACGTGCCCGAACCGGTGATGATCGTGCCGCCAAAGTTGAGCGGCCCGTTGTAGAAACCGCAGGTGTAGATATTGCCCGTCCCATCGGTCGTGACACCATAACCGCGTTCGTCACTGGTGCCCGTCGCGGTACGCACCCAAAGCAAGTTGCCGGTCGGGTCATACTTGGCCACGAAAGGATCGAACGAACCCGCATTGGTGACCGTGATGGCGCCAAACGTCGCGTTGGTCCGGATGTAGCCAGCGAGGATTGTGTTCCCCGCAGCATCTTGGGCGACTGCCCAGCCCGACTCGCTCAACGCACTGCCTGCAGTCCGCGCCCAAACTGGATTGCCGGCCGAGTCGAAGCGCGCGAGGAAAATTTCCTGGCCACCGCTGCTGTTGAGTGTATTCGTGCCGACGCTGAGGCTGCCGACGTAATATCCCGCAACCATAGTGTTGCCGTAAGGATCGGCGACTATCCCGCGGCCGCTGCCTCCGCTGGTGGCACCGAAGCGACGCGCCCAATCGAAATCTGGTGTGACAATCACCGTCAACGCGGCGATATCGCTCAACACGCTGCCGGCGGTGTTTTGCACCAGCACTTGGTAATTCCCGGCGTCCGTGTCCACCGTGTAAGGGATTGTGTAAGTACTATTGGTTGCGTTGGGAATGGGCACGCCACCTTTCATCCATTGATAAGTCAGCCCACCGCCGCCAGCCGTTACGCTGAAGGTCGTAACTGATCCGAAGAGATTGGTCTGGCTGGCGGGTTGGATCGTGATGCCCGGCGACCCGATTCCAGAGTCCGTCAGGAGTTTTCCAAAGTAACATGAACTGAAACTGCTGAAGTTGCCTGCCAGGGCAATTGAACCATCCCCCGGAGCGATGACACAGTAAGGCTCCGAGCCTATGCCAGCAGTGAAGTTAGTATCGAGCAGGCCGTCCGGGAGCAGGCGCGCAAGGTTGCCGCGGAAGACGCCGTTGTAAAAGTCGAACCATCCGCACACCACAATCTTTCCATCCGGCTGCAAGGCGATGGAGTTCACATAGCCCAAGTCGGGCGAGCCGGCTTTGCGCAGGCCGTTGGTCATGTTGAAAGAGAAGGGGACATCCATTGCGCCGTTGTTGAGCAGGCGGACGAGCTTGCGTTGCACCACTCCATTGTTGGTGTTGAAGTTGCCGCCAACGAGGATGCGCGTGTCTGGCTGCACGGCGATGCTGGTGACCCAGTCGTTGAAGCCGGTGCCGATGTTGAAATTGGTATCCACGGCGCCGGTGGATTCCAATCGGACCAACCGACTGCGGGCAAATCCGTTGAAATTCGTGAACCAGCCCCCGGCGAGGATCTTGCCATCCGGTTGAATGGTCAGGGTTGTGACGCGGGCATTCGCAGCGTTGCCGGGATTGAACGAGAAATCCACTGTGCCATTGGTGTTGAGCCGCGCAATGTTGGAGCGGGTGGTGCCGTTGACCTGAGTGAACTGGCCACCGATAAGAACCTTGCCATCATTCTGCAGTGCGATGGCGTAGACCCAACCGTTGACGCCCGTGCCGGTGTTAAAAGTGAGGTCCAGTCCGCCGTCAGGTAACAACCGGGCGAGGCCCAAGCGCGGGATTCCGCCGTAATCGCTGAACGTGCCGCCGATAACGATCCGGTCGTCCGGTTGGATTTCCAGCGCGGAAATCTGCGCGCCCGACATCGTGCCGACACGGAATCCGGTGTCCCACGAGCCGTCCGCCCGGTAACGCGTCACACCGGAAGCCTGGTTCGCCCCCGAACCAATGCTGGTGAACGTTCCCCCCAACACGAGTTTGCCGTCGCGTTGTTGACGGATCACGTTGACCGAGTTGTTTGGACAAATCGTCGGGTTCAACTGCGGGTCGCGCTGTCCGGCCGTGCGGTCCACCACATACAAGTTGGCGGTGCAACTCAGCATGCCGCCAAAACTGTTGGTCACGCCGACGCTGTAGCTCGCCTGGTCCGCGGGCGTGGCTGGCGACAGAATGAGGAGGTTGTTGGTCTGGCCTGGAAGGTCCACGCCGTTCTTCTTCCACTGATAAGTCAGGCTGCCGCCGGTGGCTGCCACAGAAAAGATCACTTTCGAACCCACGGCCGAAGTTCGTGCCAGCGGACATTCCACAATCTGCGGCAGACCTACTCGCGGCAGCGTCTGCAAAGGCATGACCGTCACCGTGCCGTAGCCCGCATAACCGATGACACCGGGATACGACGTCAGATTGGTTTCGGTCACCTTCAGGAACGAAAGTTTGGCAAAGAGCTGCTTTCCGGGCGGCAAAGTCTTGGCCGGGATGAGCAGCGCACGGTTCGTCCCGGTCACCGCGCCAACCTGGCCGGGCAGGGGTGACGCGAAATAGTTGGTCGGGGTCTCGTTTGGTGCGGACGAGATAAGCAGGAGTGCATAATCATTGGTCGTGCCACCGGCAAATGCATCCCAGGCCAGCGTGAATGGCTGGGTGGCGTCGATGGACTGCGCGGCGGCGTAGTTGGTAAAGCGCGGAGCGTTCGGATAAACGTTGCCTGTCAGGGGGAGATTGCACAGAAAAGTCCCTTGGTTCCGGGTGTCAATCTGGATCGTATACGGGCCGTTCGGGAAGGCGGCGTCGAGAGCGGCTGGCGTGGCGTAGTATGATTGGCGTTCATACCGGTTGTAGCGGAGCCCCATGAAATTCGTGGAGCCACCCGAAGACCAGTAAGCCGCCGTCAGCACGGAATTTGGGGAGAGCACGGTGGGATAAACCGCGGCGCCACCCTCCCATGGGTTGATCGAATCCTCTATCGGCGCACCGGTGTCGAATTGAAAGTAGTGGTGAATCTTGCCGACGGTGTAAGTAATGACATCCGCCGCCCGCGCCCCGGGCCCGAACAAAAAACAAGTTACCAAAAAAACGATCCACCGGTACCCACGCAGCCGCCCTCCCAAGTGGTCGCCAACGAAAACGACTGATTCCTTCATGCTGATTGAGGCTATTGATTCACAAGAATCAGCCTGATTTCAAGCCAATTCCAAAGCTGCAGCCGGTCCAAGGAACAAATTTCCGCCTGCATTATCACTGTGTGGGTTGGGACTTACCTGCCTG
The DNA here is from genome assembly GCA_964539515.1 of uncultured Bifidobacterium sp. Lineage (GTDB taxonomy): Bacteria > Verrucomicrobiota > Verrucomicrobiia > Limisphaerales > JADLHS01 > JADLHS01. The sequence continues at coordinate 13,929 of CAZIJO010000043.1, forward strand.
GCGCGCGGCAGACGCAAGTAGGCCGGAGGTACGATCGAGTTTTGACCATAGGCTCCTGTTGCTTCCAAGCCAGCGCGGACTCGGGTTTGAAAGCCCAAGGCGGGGGACAGTTCGCGGCGGGTGTCGGCAGCCTCCATGTTCCTGCGACCCGTGGCCTGCACCGTAGCCCAGACATTTTTTCTCGCCGCTGGCGCGGTTGGAGTCGCAATGTGCAGCGGACCATTTTCGATTTCAGAGTCGGCCGCTGAGGCCGGCGCCAGGCCAATTTCCAGTTCGACGATTTGCCGGTGCTTTTCCATCGGGCGGATTGCAAACATGATAATCGGCCTCCAGCGTTGTCGCCATCGCCGCGCCGCATAGACCATTGACCTGGCCATCGGGAATGCCTGCAACAAAATCGTGACTTTTTGCGCAAATCCGGGTTGTAATGGTAACACATGGTAAATCGAGCCCCGCACGCTGAGGTAATGGATTGCCGGTGCCGGAACCGAAACCCCATCGGCGCGCGATGAGCTTTCTTGATTTCTTCAAATCACGCGCCGACCAGCTCGCCTTCTCGCGCGATGCCGCGGAGATTCGTCGCGTCTATGAGCGCAAGCGCTGGTCGGTTTTTCTTTCGGTGCTGTTTGGCTATGGCCTGTTCTACACCTGCCGCATCAACTTCTCCGTGGCCAAGAAAGCCATGCTCGATGAACAGATCCTCGATGCGAAGCAGATGGGGCTGATGGGGACGGCGTTGTTGTTTGTCTATTCGATTGGCAAGCTGACGAATGGCTTTCTTGCCGATCGCTGCAATATCGCGCGTTTCATGTCGACGGCACTGTTGCTTTCGGCGGCGGTGAATCTGGTGCTCGGTTTCAATACCTGGTTTTTCGCATTCCTCGTCCTGTGGGCCTTTAACGGGTGGTTTCAATCCGTGGGTTCCGCTCCGAGCGTGGTTGCGCTTTCGCACTGGTTCGGCAAAGCCGAGCGCGGGACGCGCTATGGCGTTTGGAGCGCGAGCCACAGCCTGGGTGAAGGGGCCACGTTTGTTGGTACGGCGGTTCTCGTTTCCGCCTTCGGCTGGCGTTGGGGGTTTTGGGGGCCGGGCCTCGTGTGTTTGCTCGGCGCCCTGGTGATGTTTCGCACGCTCGCGGACCGACCGCAAACCTACGGCCTGCCGCCCATTGGTGAATACAAGCACGAAGCGCCGGAGGCGGCCGCCGGGGCGCAGGCTTCGGTCGGCCAGCTGCAACTTGAAGTGATCAAACATCCGGGCGTGTGGCTGCTGGCTCTCGCCAGCGGTTGCTTGTACGTGGGGCGCTATGGCATCGGCAGTTGGGGGCCGCTCTATTTGCAGACGGCCAAACAATACTCCGCCACCGCCGCCGGCACCGTCCTGGCCGCATACTCAATCGCGCAAATCATCGGCTCCATCAGCTCCGGCTTCGTGTCCGACTATTTCTTCGGGGCACGCCGCAACATCCCCGCTTTACTCTACGGCCTGCTCCAGATTGGAGCATTGCTCGCGCTCTACCTCATCCCGGCCGGGAACCAGTGGCTCGATTCGGCGGCCCTCGCGCTGTTCGGCTTCACCATGGGCGGCTTGCTCGTTTACCTCGGGGGCCTCATGGCCATCGATCTGGTCTCGCGTCGGGCCGCCGGAGCGGCCATGGGATTGGTAGGGTTGTTCAGTTATCTCGTCGCGGGCATTCAGGATACCGTCAGCGGATATTTGCTGGATGCTTCGAAAGTGGTGGCCAACGGCACGACCACCTACTCGTTCCGCCTGGTGTTCGCGGTTTGGATTGGAGCCCTGATCCTCTCGACGCTGCTGGCCGCGTCGCTCTGGTTTTTCACCCGGCAACCGTCAACGGAAGCAAAGCAAGCCAAATGAGAATTCTCTTCGTCGGTCACGTGTGTGTGGACAAAAACGTCGTGCGCGGGCAGACCGAAACCCTGCATGGCGGCGGCGTGGTGCATGGCGCCATCACCGCCCAACGGTTGGGTGCGCAGGCCATCGTCATCACCAAATGCGCCGCGGCCGACCAGCCCGGCTTTGCCCACCTGGGCAATGCCGGAGTCGCAACCGTGTTCCTGCCGAGTCCAGAGAGTACTTCGATTCGCAACGTCTATCCGAGTGAGAACCCCGATGACCGCCAAAGTGCGCTGATCGCGCGTGCAGCGCCGTTCGACGCCGCCGACCTGGACTGCATCGCCGGCTATGGTGCCGACGTCGTCCACGTCAATCCGCTTTGGTTCGGCGAATTCCCGCCGGCCTTGCTTGCCAATCTGCGGGGGCGGGCGGCTTTTCTGGCCGCCGACGCCCAGGGGTTTCTGCGGGTCGCCGAAGCGGATGGACAAATGTTCCATCGTGACTTTGCCGACAAGCAGACAATTCTACCGCTCTTGGATTTGTTCAAAGTCGATTCGAAAGAGGCGCTGTTGCTGACGGGGGTGGAGCATCCCGAGCGGGCGGCTCGTGCCGTTCATTCCCTGGGGCCCAAGCTGGTCCTGCTCACCCATCAAGGCGGGGTTTGCGTCTTCGATGGCCAGGAAGCGTGTCACGCCCCGTTCGGCCGTTATCCGCTCGAAGGTCGCACTGGTCGCGGCGATACTTGCACGGCCTCCTTTCTTGTGGCACGTGGACGCGGCTTGGACCTGCAAGCCGCTGCAACCTTTGCGGCGGATATCACCACCCGCAAGATGCAGTATCACGGGCCGTTCCGGGGGTAGCACCACCTCGTTCGCGGAGCGGCGGTTGATCCCGGGATGCCCTCCGCAAAAATTGGCGTCCCGGCGACCTGGTGCGGGCAGAGTGCTTTTCAATCTTTCGAGGAGCAGCCGGTCGCCCGGGGCGACGGAGGACGAGCCGTACATCTTACGGCCAGGGTTTCCGGTTGAAATTAGCCATTACCGGCGGACTTTATTGCCTCAGCCGATACCAGCTTCGGAAATATCAATTGGCTCAATCGTTGCATTGCCGATTAGGCTCCCACGCGACGGTTAGATCTTGAAACAGTATGCAACCATCGCGTGACCATTATGAAACTTACCATGAATAGTTTGGTCTTCTGGGTTCCCCGGATCCTCTGCCTCCTCTTTGCCGGGTTCATCAGCCTGTTCGCACTGGATGTATTTGCGGAAAATCACGGGTTTTGGAATACCACGCGTACCTTGCTGATGCACCTCATACCAACGGGCATTCTGCTTCTCATTTTGGCGGTCTCTTGGCGCTGGGAATGGTTTGGGGGACTCCTCTTCCCGGCTTTGGGTGTGCTCTATCTCGTTGCCTTCTGGGGTAGATTCCACTGGTCGGCTTACGTGATCCTTTCAGGCTCGCTCTTTCTCCTCGGTGCGACGTTTCTGCTCAGCTGGAGTCACCGGGCGAAATCCCGCCCCAAACCCTGATTCAGGCTGGATACCCTGGCCCTGGATTCGATGGATGGCTCCCCCCCCCGCGGTCCTTTCGCCACCGGCGATTCTGATGAGTCCAGCCCCATTCCCACGCTCGGCATAAAATACGGCGCGGGCCTCGCACCCGCGCCTTGTAATTGCCGCCACGACCGCCGAATTGCCTCGCAGGCCGGAACGGTCTGCTGAAAGCCTGCAGCCACGGTGGCTCAACAGAATTTACTACACCCATTTTTCTTTTGCGAATTTTTCTCCGTACTAAATTTTGGTGTCAGGCGCAAAAGGGGCATCGATGCCAAAAGCGGGCCCTCCGGACCGACGACGCTGGCTCAGGAAACCATGGGGCCGGATAGATTTAGCACGATGACACGGACGCGGATGCTTGAGGATCGAAGTCAGCGGCATTCGGGGAGGTGCTGACCATCAGGTCTGGTCCGACGCCAGGGATTCGAAAATCTTTTATCCCCAAACTGCAGTTCATCTGCTAACCAATCCGCCGCTGTGAGTGCGGAAAAGAAAAAAAACGCCAGCGTTGCCGGGAGGCTTTTCCTGGCCGCGTGCGCGCTGGCCTGCCTGCTGCCCTTGGTGTTTGCCGTGGTTGTGGCGACGTCGCGCTGGCGATCCAACCCCAAGCTAGCGCCCGTTGGCGACACCGCGGTGTTTGCGGCCTATGGAAAGTCACCCAGCTGCCAGTCCTGTCACGAGGAGGAATTCAAAAACTGGCAAGGCTCGCATCATGCCCAGGCGGAGCGGATAGTGGACCCAACGCGGGACCAGGCGGCGTTTGATCCGGCGCAAACCATTGCGCACGGCTCGCGTCAATCAACTGCCCGGGTGGTGGACGGCCGGATGCAACTGCTCACCCAGGGATTGAACGGCACCAATGAGCCATTCGCCGTCGCCCGGGTTATTGGTGTGGATCCGCTGCTGCAATACCTGCTGCCGGCAGGTGGCGGCCGGTGGCAGGCCAGCGAGCTGTGTTTTGATCCGAAGCGACTCGAGTGGTTCAACGTTTACGGCGAGGAAGACCGGCAGCCGGGCGAATGGGGACACTGGACCGGACGCGGGATGAACTGGAACTTCATGTGCGCCACCTGCCACAACACGCGGTTACGCAAGAACTACGATCCGCGGACGGACACCTACGCAACCACCATGGCCGAGATGGGGGTGGGCTGCGAAGCCTGTCACGGTCCGATGGCCGATCATAACGCGTGGCAGGCTAAACATCCGAACCGGTCTGGCGACCCGACCATTCGTAAGATTACGCGTGCGGAGATGTTCGATACCTGCGGTCAATGTCACGCGCGGCGCGGGGAGTTGACCGGTGATTTTCAACCCGGGGAAAACTTTTTGGATCATCATCATCTGACCATTCCCGACGAAACCGACGTCTTTCATCCGGACGGTCAGGTGCGCGACGAGGATTACGAATTCACCGCGTTTCTGGGGAGTCGGATGCACCTGGCCGGAGTGCGATGCGTGGATTGCCACGAGCCGCACACCAGCAAGCTCCGCGTGCCGGGCAACCTCATGTGCATGGCCTGTCACGGCAATACCATGACGAACGGGGCGCCGCGCATCGATCCCGCCACGCACAGCCATCACAAGACCGATACCGCCGGTGACCGTTGCACGGACTGCCACATGCCCACGACGGTTTACATGCAACGCCACCCGCGACACGATCACGGCTTTACCGTGCCCGACCCGCGCCTGACAAAGGAACTCGGCATCCCCAATGCCTGTAATCGCTGTCACACCAACCAGACTTCCGATTGGTCGCTCGAAGCCATGAACAAATGGTACGGTCCCCGCACCAATGAATTGATGCGCACCCGGGCCACCGCCATTGCCAATGCGCGGGCCGGTGATGCCGCCGCGGTTACTACCCTGGTGAGAATGGCGACCGGCGAAACTAACTTTTTCTGGCGGGCGGTGGCGGCCAACCTGTTGCAACGTTGGAGTGCCGAGCCTGCGGTCACCGCCGCTTTGCTCCGTTGTGCGGGCGACACGAACGCTCTGGTGCGGACGGCGGCCGTCCGCGGATTGGAGCCGCTGGCCCAGTCCGGGCCCGACGCGGTGGTCAACGCCCTGCATGCCCGGCTCGCCGATCCGGTGCGCTCCGTGCGCGTGGCGGCGGCCTGGGCCCTGCATCACACGCTGGACACAAACTCGCCCGCGGGCAAAGACCTGCTCGCGTACCTGCGCCACAATGCCGACCAGCCCGCCAGCGCGATGCAGGCGGGCGTGTTGCAACTGGATCGCGGTGACGCGGCGGGTGCGCTTACGCATTTCCGTCGAGCGGTGAGTTGGGACCCAAATTCCGCCCCGTTCTACAACGCCATGGCTGTGGCCGCGAGTGTCCTGGGCCAGAGCATCGAAGCGGTGACGGCTTTGCAGGCGGCCTGCCGGCTTGCGCCGCGCGAGGCGGAGTATCGCTACAAGCTCGGCCTGGCGCTTAATGAGGCTGGGCGGCTCGCCGAGGCGCAAGCCGCGTTGGCCGAGGCGGTGAAGCTGGATCCCCAATTCGCCCGCGCCTGGTATAATCTCGGCCTCGCCTATTCCGCCCAACAAGACTGGGAGCCGGCGCTGGCGGCGTTGCTGCGCGCCGAGTCGCTCGATGCGCGCTCGGCGCAGATTCCCTACGCCCGAGCGACGATTCTGGCGCGGTTGGGGCGGGTGGACGAAGCCCGCCGCGCCGCGCAACGGGCGCTGGAATTGCAGGCCGATTTTCCTGAGGCGACAGGGCTGCTGCGCAACCTGGCGCAGTGAGTCGTAGTGGTTGCGGGAGGAAACTCGTTTGGGATGGCGCGCAGATTCCGGCGGCCGAATTGTGGCATGCCACCTACGGGTCAATGGCTGAACCAACCAAAGCGATCTTTCCTAGCAATGTAGAGCAGGCCAAGGATCCGCATGCTGACGGTGAGCAGGTAAACGCGAATGAAGGCCCACACCGCCTGCCCGCCCAACGTCATGAACAAAACCGACATGTCCCGGGTGGTAAGCGAGACGGAGCCGGCCTCCCCCGCAAAATAGTCGCCCACGAATCGCACACCAAACACACACATCAGCAGGAAGGCGGTGACGAGATACTCCAAGGGCATCCGGAAGATGGTCGGCACCACGATCAAGGGATTGGCCGCCATGACTGAGTCCTTCATGGCCACCGCCAGGAAGGCCATCGGGAAATAGAGACAACCCAACCCGACAGCCGTGAGAATTGCCACCGGCGGAATGTCCACTTCAAAAAAAGCCCTGGCGACGAGCAGTCCGATGGCCAGGCCGTACGAGATCAGGATGGTGCCGACCAACTCAAAGAACGCGCCGAACAGTCCGCTGGCCTCGGGGAAGCTCAGCGGCTCATTCTCATCGGACGTGGTCGTATGAATGATGTTCTGCATGAACAGGAACACGAAACCGTAAACTGCCATCGTGGCGAACAAGGTGAAGATCCCGGCGCTGATAAAGTCGAGGGCAAGAAAGGCAATGGTGGCGCAGACCAGGATCAGCAGCCCGATGCCGCGGAACGGATAAATGAACGCCCCGGGCAATCGTGCATAGAAGCCTCTCGCCGCCGGGGGGCGGGCTGCCCGTACCCGCAGGGGCGTGCATGGCTGCCCGCAGGTCCGGCAAAACTTTCCCATTCCACGCGTGTTGACACACAGGTCGCAAAAGTATTTTTGGCAATGGCCGCAAAGAAAGCGCGCCGGGGTCTTTGGGTGCGATTTGCAGACGGCATTTCCCCCATCAACCACGGGCGTTTCCATCGTGGCCGGGTTGTCGGACGTTTCCGCCGTTTCGGGTTCGGGAATTGCCGTTGTCCCTACCGGTCCTTGGGAACCGCGGGTGCCGACGGTAATCGGTGCCGCACTGCCCGGCACCGGGACCGGAATAGGAATTCGCATCGGTGATGGCGGCGGAGTGACGGACGGGGCTGCCACCGCCTCAATCGTCATGTCCACCTGGCCCAGCTGCAAATGCTGGCCCGGCTGGAGGCGAATTTCGCTCACCGGCAGGCGGTTGACAAAGGTGCCGTTGGTTGAACCGAGATCTTTGAGAACAATCCCTGCGTCACTAATTGTGATTTCACAGTGGGCGCCGGAAACAGATTCGTGATTGAGGGTGAAATCATTCTCCTCGTTGCGCCCGACACGATTGGTGCCCGGCCGGAGTTGGAATTCCCAAGCCTGCGGGGTGCCCGGATTGATTACGAGGCGGTAGCTCATTTGGTGGGCTCTGACTCGCTGACAGGCAGAGTTCTTACGCGGACGGTTTGGCATTGTCCACGAAAAAAGCGCACCGGGTTGAGAATGGAGGAAACCAGTTCGGATCGGAATTGGCCTGCCCGATCTTCGCGGCGGCTTATGGGCGATCCGGTTCGGTCCCTGCCGGCGCGACCAGAACGACCGGCGTCCGCCAGATCCCCGTGGGTTTGATTCAGGGGACCAGCCAGGCACGGTAAAATTTCCGAGCTCCCATTAACAGCGCGGGATCGTGATAAAGGACCGAACCACTCAGGTTGGTGACTGTCAACGCGGGATCCCAAGACACGAGGTTGGTGGAAGTTTCGACGACGTAGCGGTCGCCGGGAGTGCCGGTGAGGGTGATTTGCGTTTGGCCATTGGAAATCGCGGGATTCAAGCTCAGGAGCGGACGCAACCGGACGAGTAGATAAGCGGGAGCACTGGTCACCGCTCCCAACGCGTTGGCCACGACGACCCGGTATTCGCCGGCGTGGCCCGCCTGGGCGCTTGCGATCGAGAGGGTGCTGCTGTTGGCGGCGGGCAGATTGGTGCCGGCCAGCCGCCATTGATACGCCAGCGGCGAAGCCCCGGACGCCTGCACGCTGAACCGGGCCGCATTTTCGGCGATGACCGTCTGGTCCTGCGGTTGGGCGGTAATCAACGGTGGTGCATTGACGGTGAGCACCGCGTTGGCGCTGGTGGCCGTGCCGGCAGCGTTGCTCACGACCACCGAATAGTTGCCCGCGTTGGTTGCCTGCACATTGGATTTAAGATAGCTGCTGCTCGTGGCCCCCGCGATGTTCGCACCGTTGAATCGCCATTGATAGGCCAGGGGCGAACTGCCGGTGGCCGCGACATTAAATGTCACATTCGCACCCACGGCCACTGTCTGGTTCGATGGCGAGGTGGTGATTTGGGGCGCCGTGATCCCGCTGGCGGTGGCTGTGAAATTAATGCCGGCGGCGTTCGGTCCGACGCTTACGGTGTTGGTGAAACCCGAGGCCGCGAAGGTATAGTTCTCCAGGCTGGCGCTCACGGAGTAGCTGCCGGCGGGCAATCCAGTGATGGTGTAGGTGCCATCGCTGTCAGTCCACGCCATGCGGGTACTGGAAACGAAAACGCGTACGCCCGGCACTGGGCTCCCGCCGGATTGCACTTCACCGGCGATACGATAGGTGCTGGGCGAACCAATGCGGACGATCATGGACTGGCTGCCAACGCCGCCCTTCATGTCGGTGACCTCGCAGCGGACGACGTATTCGCCCGCGGTGGTCCAACTCTTGGCCGCTGCCGGGCCATTCGTCCCGAAGTTGCCGTCACCAAAACTCCAGTAGTAGGCAAGCGGGTCGCCGTCTGCATCCGCCGCGACAGCGTTGAACGTCAATGTGACGCCCGTTCCCGCATTGGTCGCGCTTGCCCCCAGGCTAACCGTTGGCGGCTGGTTTCCCGGAAAGGCGCCAAGGTTTACCACGACATCGAGCGATTCGGGTGAAGTGCCGCCTTTGCCGATGGGCGTGAGGTGGATATTGGCAACCTTGTCCGAAAAGGTCCGGCCGATAACCAAGGGCGAATCAGTCTTGCCGTCGCTCGTGCCGGGAGTGGTGTCGAGCAGCTGACTTTTCTGGTTGCCGTTTTGGGCCCAGCGCAGGCCGCCGCCACTCATCATCCATTTGTTGCCCGTAAATTTTTGGCGAAACTCGACCCAGTAGTTCGTGCTGCTGTTCTTGACGATCTTAAGTCCGCGCCGCCCGGTGGCCGCCGGGTTGTCATGCGCATAAATGCGGTAGGTCCCGTTGCTGGCGGCGGTGATGACCTCGTTCGTGGTGAGCCAGTTGAGGTATAATTTGTATCGGACATTGAAGTGATTGTTCCCGGCACTGGCCGCCCCCATGGTGTCGAAGCTGTCGCCATATTCGCTGCTGGTGCCCGGGCCGATGACACTTTCCCCGGCCGTGTCCCAATAGCTCGCGTGGTTGAGGCCGTAGTTGTGTCCGAGTTCGTGGCCGGCCACACCCGTGCCGAAGCTGTTCCGCAGCCACGATCCGGCGGCGCCCACGTACCCAAGGCCCGCCCAGCTCCACCCGGGGACGGCCCCAAAGCAGATCACGTCCAGATTATAGTTGGCCAAGGTGTAACCGGCGGCGGTCGCGGCATTGCGGGCTTCGGTGCGGAGTTGATTGTAGTAGTTGTTCGTTCCGTAGTAGGCCGCCGGTTGCGCCATGCGAAAGACCGGCGTGAAATCAGAACCGAGGGTGTTCGAGAAAAAGCCCGCCCGGCCGTACGACATCTCGGTGTAAAAGGCATGGAGGTTGTTGATGAGGGAGACGGCCCCGCTGTCGGTCAGATTCACCCCGACGAGATCGGGAAAATCCACGCGGATGATCAGCAGTTTTTTCATCCCCTCGGTCCACGCGGAAGGTTCCGGATCACCGCCCTCACCGGCGGGCGGCCCCCCCTCCGCCGCGACCATGCGTTCGTTCTCCTCGATGGCATGCTGTGGCTGGCAAAAGAAAAGCATTTCCCCCCCAGCCTCGGCAACCACGGGTTCGCGGTTGATTGTTGCCGGCAGGCTCGAAACCGAGCATCGGGCTTCCCCGGTTTGACCCAGTGCGCTTGCGGCCTCGTCGGGTTCGAGAATGCGCAGCGGATTTTCGTTTGCGGCAAAGAATTGATCCACGGCAATGCCGTTGAGCGAAATTCCGGCCCGGGTGGGTTCGCCGAGGCGCCGGCCATAAACAAACGCGTCAAATTCGCGGTCGGCAAACTCCGCCTTGCGGAACGTGGGGGTGACGATGCCTTCGCTGCCCGGCTCTGCCAACGCGGCCATGACGGCGAGCCGTCCTCGGCCCGAGACACGTTCCTCAAGCAAACCGACGACTTCGGCCGGCAACACCCGTCGCACTGCCGGCGGCACCGTGCGGGCCAGGGCGCGCTCGGGATCGGTCTGGATCAGCGCCTTCAGTGCTGTCCGCCGGGCATGGGCCAGGGCCATGCCTTCCTCGATCATTCCAAGGCGTTCGGAAGCGGTCGCGGCCAGATATCGGTCCGCCCAATCGTGAAATGCAGCGAAAGCTTCTTCGGCAATGGGTTGTCGCCATTGATGGCTGGCGGTGCGAAACAGCGAGTTTGTTCGCGCGTCGATTGAAACCGGAGCGGATTGCGTTTCCGAAACATTCCTTGCCGGGAGTGGCAGTGGTGCAGTTTCAACGGCGGGCGCGAGGGTGTGTTTTGTTTCCGTCCGGAGGTACAACCCGACGAGCAGAGTCAAACCTGCAAACCCGCCGGCCGCCAGAAGCGCAATACGACTTTTCATCAGACCAAACAGCTGACCGCCACCTTTAAGAATCATTCGCCAATCGGGCAACTTGCTTGCCCACGGCTGGGGCGGGTTTAGCTACACTTGTGCCATGAGACTCAACTCCGCGCACCGGCCGGCTTCAGACGCCCGGATGAAAATTTAATGCGGGGTGCGTTGGCACGATTTTCAGTTTGCTCCCGTCCCCGGGTGGACACCGGGAAGCTGGATTTGATTCCAATCCGAACCCCGAATGTGCGGTGATTCCCGTCGGCTCGGGCCATGTGGCGGGCTATGCACCCGGATTAATGACGGCGATCACCGCCGCTTCGGGTCGGAAATAATTTTGGGCGGCCGCCTGCACCTCCGCCAGCGTGACGGCTTCGATCCGGGCGTCCTCGGCGTCATAGTGGCCAAAGCCGAGGCCGTAGAGCTCGTCGAGCGCTGTGGTGGTGGCCACGTTTCCGAGGTCCTGCCGTCCAATTTTTCGCTGGCCGATGATTTTGGCTTTGGCGCGGCTGAGTTCCTCGGCCGTCAGTGATTCCGTGCGGAGCAATTCGACTTCCTTCAGGATTTCCGCTTCGACCAGCGCCGCCTTCTCCGGCTCGGTCCCGGCGTAAAACGCGAAATAGCCCGGCGCCACCCCCAGCAAATTCTGCGCGCCGACGTAGTAAGCCAGCCCGAGTTTTTCCCGGATGCGGAGGAACAAACGCGAGCCGAGGTCGCTGCAGGCCTCTTGCAGCAACTCCAATGGCTCCCGGTCCGCGGCGGCGAGCGTGGTGCCCGGAAAACCGATCACCACGACGGCTTGCTTCTTGTCCCGCGTTTCGGTTACGCGTCCGGCGGCAATGGGACCGGGTGAGGAACGCACGCCGAGTTCGTCGCGGGCCCCTTGGTCGGCCGGGGCCCGCCAGCGGGCAAAATGCCGCTCCACGGCCGCTCGCACCGCTTCGCCATTGACGTCGCCGTAGATGGCCAGGACACAATTATCCGGCCGCGCAAGCTGCTGATAAAATTTCTGCACGTCGGCGGAGGTGAGCTTCATCAGCGTCTCTTCGGTGCCGAGCATGTCCAGCCCGTAACCGGTTTGACCAAACAGGCCACGCCGCATCGTTTTGAACGCGCACTTCAGCAGTTCGTCTTTCTGGGCGCGAATGCCGGCGATTTGCACCTCTCGTTCGCGCTCCAGCTGCGGCGAGGGAAAAGTTGGATTCAGGATGGTATCCGCCATCAGCTCCAGTCCGGTTGCCAGGTCCGAACTCAGGACTTCGGCATTCACGCCAAAGCTGTTATTGCCGCCGTAACTGTCGAGGCTGCCGCCGACGGATTCAATCTCCGTCGCAATTTCCTCTGCGCTGCGGGTCCGCGTGCCTTTGACCATGAGCCGGGCAAGCAGCTGCGTAATGCCGTTGTTTCCGGCCTGCTCGGCCAGCACCCCGCCCTGAAACACAGCCCGCATTTCCACGAAAGGCAGGCGATGATCCTCCTTCACCAGCAGGCGGAGGCCGTTGGCGAGAGTATGCTTTTGAATGGCCTGCTCGCGGTTCACCTCCACAACGGCGGACAATTTGGGCGAAGTCCCGTTCGGCAGCAGCGCATAGAGCGTGCGGTTCGCTTCGGTGAGATACTCGCAGGCGACGCGTTGCAAATCGGCCGACGTGACCCGTTTCACGGCCGCGAGGTAGCGTTGGGAAAAATTCAGGTCGCCGGTGGCAAGCCAGCTGCCGCCCAGGTCCTGCGCCTGGCCTTGCATGGTCTTGCGGGTTGCCAGGGTGGCGCTGATAAACTGTTTCACGGCTTTTTGCCGCTCGGCCTCGGTCACGGGCCGGGCCTTGAGCTTCTCGATCTCCGCCAGCAACGCAGCCCGGGCTTTTTCAAACTTGTCGGCATCCACCATCGCGCTCAAGCCAAACAGCCCGGGATTGCCCGGATTATACGTCCACGCATCCGCATAATTCACCAGGCCCTGCTTCTCGCGCACTTCCTGGTACAGCCGCGAACTGTGGCCATTCCCCAACAGCACGGCGAGGACATCCAGGGCCGCCACATCGGGGTGGCGCAGGTCGGGTATGTGCCAGGCGAAATGCAGATGGCCCAGTTCGATCGCGGCTTCCTCAATGATCTCGCGCGCCGCGGTCTGGCGCGGTTCCGCCGGCAGGACCACGGCCGGGAGCGCCCGCGCTTTCGACCGGGCGTAAGCTTCGCGGATTTGCGCCACCACCTCCTCGGGTTGCACGTCGCCGACCACGAGAAAGAAGACATTGTTGGGGGCGTATTTTTCGGTGTAGTAACCGCGGATGTCCTCGGGCTTGAGTTCGTTAAAGATGTCCAGGTAGCCAATGACGGTGAAACGATACGGGCTTTTCGTGTACGCCGTTTCAAACAACCGGCGGCCCGACCGGCGCGCAGGATCATCCTGCCCCATGTCCATTTCCCGGCGGATGACATCCAGTTCCTTGGCCAGTTCATCGGGCGGCAGCGACGCGTGCTGCATGATGTCGCACAAAATATCAATGGCCACGCGTGTGCCGGTGTTCGGCACGTCAATGTGGTACACCGTGCGATCAAAACTCGTGTAGGCGTTCATGTAACCGCCGGCCGCCTGCACCTCCTGATCGATGCGGCCCCCCGCCCGGGTGGTTGTGCCTTTGAACAGCATGTGCTCCAGGACATGGGACAAGCCCGCGCCCAGCCAACGGCCTTCATGGATGCTGCCCGCCATGGCCCAGGCCTGCGCCGAGACGACGGGTGCGCTGTGATCCTCGCGCACAATGATGGTGAGGCCATTCTCGAGCGTGCTGATTTTTACCCCCGGCGGGATCGCCGGGATATCACTGCCGGCGGGCGGAGTGGCGAAAGTCGGGTCGCTCATGCGAGGAATAGGATTTTGGCGCGCCACTGGGTGGCGGGCCGGAAAAGCCGGAAGGGATTCACGCTCCGGTGGGCTTGGGAACTTGGGCGGTTGGCCCGGTTTTACTTTCCGGCCGGAAGGGTTGGCGAAAAGCCGCATCGAAATCGTAATTGTTTTGGAAATCCGCGCGGCTGTCCTGATCGGTCTTCCCGAGCAGACCGATCTCGACCATGTTGAAAACGATTTCTCCGAAATCCTCGCAACGGCGGATCCCCCATTCCTCGAACACCGTGGCAGCCATCGGACCAAATTGCGTCAGGGCATAGGAACGAATGCCTTCCAGCAGCTCCTGGCCGGAAACGTGGCGGACTTCGTCGCGGCTCGGCTTGGCGACGAGTTTTTGGGTGTAATCAAGCGCATCTTTTACAAACAAATAGGCGTCGCTGTGATAACGCGGGTCCTTGGCGAGAATCAGTGCGAGGGTGTTCTCGAATGTCAGTTCTTGCATATCAAAGGGCGGCCGGTTGGACCCGTGCCGGTGCGGGATGCGCTGCGCGGTAAGTCTTGATCGCCCAGCCCATAAGCAGGAGCCCCAACACGGTGCAGAGCACCAGTTGTTCCTGTTTCGTCAATAAGTTCACGGTGACAGTCTAGCCGGGCTCATGCCATCCGGCAAGAAGGCTCCTTTGCGACCGGCGGAGACCGAGATATCACCCGGCGCTCCCTTATCGTCATCCCGACGTGAAGCAACTGGTGACGGAGGACTGCATTCGACCGCAAACTGCGTTAGCGGGCGGTGGTTATGGCGCTGCGGCGACCGCTGGCTACGGAATGCCGTTGTACCGGAACCGGTAGAATCTCCTACCGGTGGCTGAAGGGCTCCCTGAGGTGTTTGTAGTGAAGTCATCCTCAAACACGCCCACCGTGTTCGTGGCGGTGAATGATCCGTTCTGCGTGAACCCGGACCAGACCGGGCTGCCGTTCAAGTTGTCGGTGTATTCGACGGTATAGGTCACGCCGGGCCGCGCGCGAAAGTGCGTCTGCAACTTTCCCTGCGGAGTGAATGCGACGCGGGTCAGTTCAAAGATGGGCTGCCACACCACCTCACACAGCAGCGTAGGCGGGCACATGCCGTTGGTGCGCCAAAGCTCGTAGAGCACCTGACCCTGGGTATCCGTCCGGTTTTCATCCCGCAGGAATTCGATGAATTCCTTGCTCGTGCTCTGGTAGTAAAGTTGCACGATGGCCTTGGTGGTGCCGGGTGGCCGGCCATAAAGGGTGTCATCCCAATACTGTCCGTCCGCATAGCTGTGGCCGACGGGTGACCCGCCGAACGCGGCGTAGCTGGCATTGGTGAAACCGCGCGGCGGAATGCGGTTGTCCTCGTACGTCCGGTTGTTCAATACGAAATGCAACGACGGACCGGGTTCGAGCCCGAGCGCCGTGGCGAGGTTGGTTTCCAGACCGGGATGAACCTCATAAATTTTGGCTTCCACATCGCGCGTCAACACCCCGTTGTTCGGATTGTAAGCACCGGACTCGCCCAGCAGGTCCATCGCGTCGTTGTAGAATTTCACGTTCAACCAGACGCGGCGCCCCTCGGGATAACCCGTAGGCAACTTGTGTCCGCATTCGTTCGTGACGGTCACGCGAAGCTGTCCGGCGGCGTCGGCGACGGCGAGCGAGGCGGCGTTGGTCAGCAATTGTTGCGCGCGCGCAATCCCGGCCTGAATCGCGGCGGCGTTGACCTCGGTCGGAAAGAGATTCGTCAGCAAACCCGGCAACCAGGTGCTGCCACCGGTCAGATCGTGGAGCGGCAGGTCGTCCCGCCACGGCACCCCGGCGTTCCCATTCGTGTTGCAGCCATAGCCCGAGACATCCCGCATGTGGCAGTCCTGGCACGTGGCGACGCGCCCCCCGGCTTTCTTGCCGGCGAACTGCGGCGCGTAAACCCCGCCGGGCGTGTTGTATTCACTGTGCCGCCATTCGCTGTAGGTGCGCTCCACCGGCGCCATGAAATGCGGCGAGAAATTTGTGGCCGTGGTGTTCATTGCGTTGGCGACGTAATGGCCCGCGCCGTCATTCTGGAACGCCGGGTTGCTCACGTCGTGGCAGGTGCCGCAAAAGGCCGCCTGGCGATGGAACGCGGAGGCGAGAAACGAGTGAGGCGCCGCAGCATTGCTGAACGGCCCCCGTCGTGTGCCGGTGGGATCGATGACAAACATTCCGTTGCCATACTCCGTGCCCGGAAATGACAGGGCGGCAAGCAGGGGAAGATCATTGGTGGGACTGACGCCGGACTGATAAACGGGGTCCACCATGCGATGACACAGCGCGCACGACACGCCGTCTCCATCCGCCGCCTCCATACGACTGCCATCCGTCGGCACCGAACGCCCGGCCAGCCAGCCGCGCGGCAAATGGCAGCGCAGGCAAAGATCACCCGAGTTCGCTGCGTCTTGATTGGCGATGACCAGGTTGGCCCGGAACAGCGGGTCGCGCGAGGCGTGCGACATCATGCTGCCCTGCCAGCCGGACTGCGGTTCGACACTCGCGTTGTAGCCCCCATGACAAGCGGCACAAGTCGAGGAGGCCTCAAGATCACCACCATGCTCGAACGGTTGAGTGCCGGGCAGATCAAAATCGCGCAGGGTGCTCGCCACGCCATGGACGTTGGTGAAAGCAGGCGAGGCGATGGTGAAGACCGCATCGCTTACGTCGTTGGTGGTGTTGGCGTAATTGTCCGTGGCTACAACCTTGATGCGGGCCTGGGTGGTCGGGCGGTCTGCGGGCGTCCAGGAGAACGTACCGGTGTTGGCCAGGTCGCGGGCAATCGTCTGATAGCTGACCCCGTTATTGAGCGACACGTAAATCTTGACCGCGGCGATGCCGCTGGCATCGGTGGCGGTCCAGGTGATGTTGGTGGCGCGGTTCGCCGTCCAGACTTGACCGCCGTTGGGGGTCAACACCTGCACGACCGGCGGTGTAGTGTCCGTCGCGGCGGTCGGGGTGATATACGGGAGGACCTCCGCGACCGGGATGTTGACCACCAGGTTGACGTTGGAGGATTGGAGTCCGGGGAACGTGGGCGTGTTGTGGTAGCTGCTGGTATTGGTAATTTCCGTGTGGGTGATGAAGCCGTCGCCGTCCGGATCGAGAACGCGGATTATCCAGACCGCGTTGCTGTTCGAGCCGTTATTACCCACCGCGATGCCGTACGGATTGCGCGTGCCGCCACCATTGAAATCGTAATGGCACACCCCGCAATGCCCGGCCTTGCTCGGCAGATTATCCAGGGTTGAGCTGACGGCGGACGGATAGACACTAAAGAAGGCTGCACGAATCGGGGGCTTGGCCCAGGTGTCGGCACCAAAAGTCAGCAACAAGAGCAACAGGGTAGTTGCGAGGAATGGAAGGGATGCAAGCCTGCGTTGGCATTGGGTGTTCGCATTCATGGCATCGGTTATCCAGCGACCCGTACTGGCTCAGGTTGCCGCGGGACGGGT
This sequence comes from uncultured Bifidobacterium sp., assembly GCA_964539515.1. Taxonomy (GTDB): domain Bacteria; phylum Verrucomicrobiota; class Verrucomicrobiia; order Limisphaerales; family JADLHS01; genus JADLHS01. The sequence goes on from CAZIJO010000043.1 coordinate 31,221, forward strand.
CCGGGTTTGCTCGGTTAGGCCTGATTCGACAGCTACGACCCTACTTGTAAGGTTGGATCCATGGGATGACTACGCATCTATTGGCGAAATTGCCACATCCGTTGCGCGGCAGCGGTGTGGCAGGTGTTGCTTCCATCAGCCCTGCGAAAATCGCCTAAATCGCGAACATGAGTCCCCAACTACGGCTTCTTCTCAACCGGCACCGGGAAGGCCGCCCCAGTTTGCGGCGGATGCCCTGCCGAAACTAACAGGCGGCCATCGCGCAGCGGCAGCGCCGGGAGACGGCGGTAACCCTGGCGTGGATTGCGGTGCGGTTTCAGATGGGAACCAAAACGCATCAGGCGCACCTGTCGTATTGGAGCAACCAAGCGCAGGAATAAAGTGATACCATCGACCCGTTCAGGGTTTTGTGGAGCCGACGGCAGAAAAGGTTCATTTGGAAAGGGTAGGGAGTCAGGTGACGAGGCGGACTGCAATTCTGCGTTCATGCCAGTTTGGCTTGCACGCCGTGGCGGTGGCCATCGGGCAAAGGGTGGACGTCGAATAGGTTGGGGCCAAAAGGTGAGTTGGTTGGCATTGGACGCAACTTTCCAAGATTGAATCCGCGCCGCCGGATCGCCAGACTCTGCCCATGAAACTCATTTTGGTTCGTTCCTTCCTCGCTCTCACGCTCGCGATCGGCACCGGCGCCCTGTTTGCGGCGGATTTGCCCAAGGCGTCCATTGACGGTACCGGGCCCGGTTGGCGCACCCTGACCGAAGCGGATTTCGCCGCAGTCAATTGTGATTCCAATACCTGGTCGTGGAAGGATGGTGTCACCCATTGCACCGGCAGCCCGGTGGGTGTGATCCGTTCGCAGCAGACCTATACCAATTTCGAGATGGTCGCCACCTGGCGGCATCTCCGTGACGCTGGCAACTCAGGCATTTTTGTCTGGGCCACGGAGGATTCGCTCAAAAGCCTCAAACGCAACCAACTCCCCCACGGCATCGAAGTTCAGGTGCTCGACCTCGGTTACACAGCCCAATACGAAAAAGATTCCGGCAAGAAAGCCGACTGGTTCACGTGCCATGGCGATGTCTTCCCGGTGGGCCGTTCCCGGATGAAACCGTTTCCACCCGTGGCCCCCAACGGTGAGCGCAGTTTTCCTTCCAAGAATCTCAGCAAAGGCGTGGGTGAATGGAACCATTATTACATCCGGGCCATCAATGGGGAAGTGCGGCTCTGGGTTAACGGCGAAGAAGTCTCGGGCGGCACCAGCTGCGAGCCACGCTTCGGCTACCTGGCGCTCGAATCCGAAGGCTCGCCGGTCGAGTTCAAGAATCTCCGCCTCCGCGTCCTGCCTTGAGCGACTTCGGATAGCGTCTGTAAGCTGTCCGCCACGTTACCTCGGCGGCTACTTCTTGAATGGGCCGCCCACGGCGCGGAATCAAGTCTAGGCCTAATGCCTTTCGGAAAATGGACAGGCCAGCGCTCAGACGATGCGGACAACGA
>CAZIJO010000044.1:0-22596 GCA_964539515.1 uncultured Bifidobacterium sp.
AGCACGCCGAGGCAGAAGGCGTTCACGAGCGGATTGCCCGCGTAGGTTTTGTCGAAATAAACTTCGCCCGCGATGGTCGGGATGCCGAAGCAATTCCCGTAATGCGCGATGCCACTCACCACGCCGGCAAACAGACGACGGTTGGTTTTCAACGAGGCTTCTTCTTCTCCATTTGTAGCAGCCGACGTGAGTCGGCTCTGACCATCTTCGGAGTTTGATTTGAGCGGACTCACGTCCGCTGCTACATCCGAGGTGATTGGGCCGAAGCGCAGCGAGTTCACCGCGCAGACCGGGCGCGCGCCCATGGTGAAGATGTCGCGCACGATGCCGCCGACGCCCGTGGTCGCACCCTGAAACGGCTCGACCGCGCTCGGATGGTTGTGCGACTCGATCTTGAACGCGATGGCGATGCCGTCGCCGATGTCAATGATGCCGGCGTTTTCCTCGCCCGCGCCGACGAGGATCTTGGGCGACTTGGTGGGGAAGGTCTTGAGCAGCGGCTTGGTGTTTTTGTAGCTGCAATGCTCGCTCCACATCACGGAAAAGATGCCGAGCTCGGTGTAAGTCGGCACGCGGCCGAGGATTTCCTGGGCGTGGGCGTATTCTTCAGGCGTGAGGTTGTGTTTGGCAACCAACTCTGGGGTGATGGCGGGTTCGGTCATCGTAAAAGTCATTTCAAATTTTTAGAAATCTCAATCCAATCTTCGCTGTCGCGTCCGCGGTTTAATCCAACCGCCTCAAATTCGTCGTGCGCCGAAAGAGCTTCTGCTCCAAGAAATCTCAGTGCCTGATTAATTGGCCCAATCTCGGCGGAGACTGGACCGAACTTAGTTTCTGCTTTGTCCCAAGCAATCGCACTCTGTCCACCAGCTCCGCCGAAATACTCAGCTTCAACGTAAGCAATCGGCGTCCGCTTTGAAATCTGCTTTGCCCACTGAACCAGGCTCTCGGTCAGCATTTCAAAGCGTTCGAGCGGCGATTCATTTTCGGACGGAAACTTGTCAGCGATTTCTTCGCAAAGTTCCTCAGTTACCAGAATCATCGCCAAACCTTGCGCGAGTTCTACCCGGTATTCTGATGGAAAGCTTTTCGGCTCGTTTTTTAGCACGTCAGCTTTTCCAATCAGAGCTTGCAGGTAGTAACCCATTGCAGTTCCGATTTCACGCCGCCGCTGCGACGGTTTTGTTCTTCAACGCGGCGAAGATGCTTTCAAAAATCCATTTGCCGTCGTCGCTGCCGAGCAGCGGTTCGCAGGCGCGTTCAGGATGCGGCATCAAGCCGGCCACGTTGCGCTTCTCGTTGCAGATGCCGGCGATGTTCAGCAGCGCGCCGTTCGGATTCGCGCTGTCGGTCAGGTTGCCGTCCTTGTCGCAGTATTGCCACAGGATCTGGTTGTTGGCCTTGAGCTTCGCGAGCGTTTCTTCGTCGGCAAAGTAGCAGCCTTCGCCGTGCGCGATGGGCACGCGGAGAATTTTTCCCGCCGGAATCTTGCTGGTGAACGGCGAATCGTTCGTGGCGGTCTTGAGGAAAATGTTTTCGCAGTGGAATTGCAGGTCGCGGTTGCGGATGAGCGCACCGGGGAGCAGATGCGATTCGGTCAGGACTTGAAAACCGTTGCAGACGCCGAGGACGAGGCCACCGTTGTCGGCGAATTGTTTTACGGCCTGCATGACGGGGCTGAACCGCGCGATCGCGCCGCAGCGCAGGTAATCGCCGTAGCTGAAACCGCCGGGCACGATGACGCAGTCGGCGTCGCCGAGCGAGGCGTCCTTGTGCCAGACGAGGCGCGCGGAATGGCCGAAGTGCCGCACGGCGTGGACGGCGTCCTGGTCGCAGTTGCTGGCGGGGAATTGGAGGACAGCGAAGTTCATAGTGTTTTACCGCAGAGGCGCCGAGGCGCGGAGAAAAACAGATGGAAGGATTCTTCTCTGCGTCTCCGCGTCTCGGCGGTTCAAATTCATTCGACGATTTCCAGTTTGTAATCTTCGATGACCGGGTTGCTGAGGAGCTTGTGGGTGGCTTCATCAATGGCCTTCTGCGCGGCGGACTTGTCCGTGCCGGGCGCGAGGTCGATCTCGATGTATTTGCCGATGTGGACGCCGGTGACGCCGGAGTAGCCCATGTGTTCAAGGGCTTTTTTGACGGTGATGCCCTGCGGGTCAACGACCGCTTTTTTGGGTGTGATGATGATTTTGGCCTTCATGCGAAACGGTTCCGGAAACGGGTGGTTCTCCCGCGAAAAACTCGTCAGCATCATGGGAAACGCCGCCGCCAAACGCGAGCAGTTTCTATCGCCGCACGAAGGCGCACAGCGCATCCTTCCCTTGGCCAGGCGGATTTGGTAACCAACCTTTACCGGATGAACCAAACTGGCTGGACCCAATGGTTGTTGGCCCTGACGCTCGCGATCCTGTGCAGCGCCGGCCGTGGCTTGGCGCATGAGGTGGGTTTGAGCAGTGCCACCTGGCAATGGCAAACCAACCAACTTGCCGGGACCCTCACCTTCGCCGTCCGCGAAACGATGGAACTCGCACCGCTTGATCCGGACGGGGACGGTCGGGTTTCACCGGACGAATTCCGCCAAGGCCGTGACGCCCTGGCCAGCGCCGTCGTAACCAACTGCGCGTTCCGGTTCAACGGCGTGCCGGTGGAGCCGGGTGACATTCACTGTCAGCTCGATAGCAGCAATAACGTGGACGTCACCATGAACTTTCCGAATCCAGAGTTCGGAACGTTGGAACTTGATTTCCCAGTCATCCGCTTGCTCACGCCCGCCCACCGGATGTTCTTTTCGCTCCGCGATCCAGCCGGGAGAACCGTCACCGAGCGCCTGCTGAACAAGGATTCAACCCTGGTTGTGGTGCAGTTGAACCCCAACCCATCGGCGCCGGACACGGCAACGGCGTCCTCGTCACCTCCCTCGTTCGCCGGCTTCCTGAAGCTGGGAGTGGAACACATCCTGACCGGCTACGACCATCTGCTTTTCCTATTTGCGCTGCTGATTGTGACGCGGAGTTTCAAGTCCGCCCTCCAGGTCATCACCTGCTTCACCGTCGCCCATTCGATCACCCTCGGCGCCGCAACATTTGACCTGGTGCAGATTTCCAGCCGGATTGTCGAACCGCTCATCGCAGTGACCATCATCTATGTCGGGGTGGAAAATGTCTGGAAGCACGGCGATCCGCACGGGCGCTGGCTGCTGACCTTTGCGTTTGGGCTGATCCACGGCTTTGGTTTTGCGTCGGTGCTGCGCGAGCTGGGAATTGGAGCGAGTGCGGGCGGGGTGGCGATGCCGCTGCTGGCGTTTAATCTCGGCGTCGAGCTGGGTCAAATCGCCGTGGCCGCGGTCCTGTTGCCACTGATGTGGAAGCTGCGAACCAAACCGGTGTTTGTGCAACGCTGGGTGCCGGCCTGCTCGGTCCTCGTAGCTTTGGCCGGCGCTTATTGGCTGCTGCAGCGGGTTTGACGCCGCCTGACCAAGGCGTCAACCTCCGGCCGCGGCACTCCCGCCCCTCTGTTCACATCGCGCCGGGTTGGCCCCAGGCAATCCAACCCCTATCGGGCCTGGCGCACCCGGACCGTGTATTTCTTTGCCAAAGCATTCGCCGAGGTGAATTTCACCTGCTCGGTGGCATTCTCGGTCAGGATCACCGTTTGGAATGGCGCCTCGTCGCCAGTGACCACCCCGTCTGCATCTTTGAAGACACAGTCAGCCTGCACCTCGAGCCGGCGGTTTTCGCGATTGCGCAAGCCGACGACGACTTCGAGGCGCCCATCTTCCAAGGTGCGCTGCCGGTAGGTGGCCATCGTCACGGAGTATTGCACCCCCGGATCCAGCAGGATGAGGCGTTCGGTGTCTTCGTACGCCGGGGTTTTGGATTTTTGTGGCAGATACGGGCCTTTGTCGTACGTGCTCGAACAGCCGGCGGCAATCAAGGCCGTCGCGCCCAGAAGGAGGATGGAGTTCTTCATAATTTTTGTGGTGTAGTGGAAGTGTCGCTAACGAAAACAACTTTGTCACGGTCCGCGGTGACGTTGACGGACAGGGTCTTGGTCAACTTGGTGTCGGCCCGCCCGGCCGCATCGAGGAAATCCACCGTCACGAGGTGTTCCCCCGGCGCCAAGCGGAGCGCCGCGAAGCTGATGAACTGCGGCAGATTGTCCCAGGTGCGGGTGTCGGCCTCCGGTGTGGTGGCCGCGGAAATGCCCTTGCTCAAGAGCCCGGCCAAAGCAATGCCCAGACCGATGTTTTGGGTCGTGCGATTGTTGCTGGCGGCGGCGGTGGTCAGTCCGCCGATCAGGGCCACATCCCCGGCCGTGCTGGTGGCCGATTTGAAGGCAGCTTTATTTCCGAGCACATGGTCCATGACGCGACCACCCCGGGTGGTGGCCTGGAAATTCACATCGTCACAGGGCGCCACCGCCAGGTTGATGGCGCCCGTCCGGATGCGGGCGGAAACCAGCGGTGAACTGCGTGTGCGGATGCGCAGTTCCTCGCCATATTCACCCGTGGCGTATTTAAGCGGGCCCGGACCGAACTCGATGATGAACAGCACGTTTGCGTTCAGATTGTAATCCGGCAGGTTGATATTCTTGCCGTTGGCCCGGGCGCGCTTCAAGGCGTCCGTGCCGTCGTTGCCGAGTTTGGTCGTGGCAAGACCGTCGAGGTATTCCGGGAGCACCCAATCGCCGGCGTATTCCGCTTTCTCGGCATCACTATCCTCAAACTCCGCACTGCGGAAGCAGGCGCGGGCGTTGTCCGTCTCCCCATCCATCCAGTAAATTACGCCGCGATAAAAATAGGCCATGGCGCGCTCGTAGGGCTCGCCGATGAACGACTTGCGGGCTTCGCGGGAGAAGTAGCTCCGCGACTTGCGGGCCTCGGGATCTTTGCCGTAAATGCCCTGCAAGGTGAGCAACGCGTCATCGAGCAGCGGTTTGGCGACATCGAACTGGCCCTGGCGCATGGCGGCCGCGGCGGTACGGTATTGCCAGAGCACTTTGTCTTTGGGCGGACCTTCGGCGATCATGTTCGGTCCGTCCACCAAGATGTTGCCGGTCATGACGACTTGATGCTTTGGCGTGGTGGCGCAGCCGGAGAAAAGCAGGAAGGCGAAAAGCGGGAGGCATTTCAACGCAAGGGCGCAAAGGTGCAAGGGTGCAAAGGGAGAAAACTTCTCAGTTCCTTGCGTCTTGGCGTCTTGGCGTCTTGGCGTTAATTCCTCGACAACTGAAATGAAGTTAGATGTTGACCCGCCCTCACCCCGGCCCTCTCCCCCAGGAGAGGGAGGAATGCTCGACCGTCGCGGGTAAATTCGGATGAGTTTGGTTGGTCGTGCGGCGCGGAGTGAAATGGAATGAGGCGGCGTTGGCAAGGGGAGCGCAGGAAATTTGCAGCAGTATGAATAGCTTTTCCCTCTCCCCGAGGGAGAGGGTTGGGGTGAGGGCGAGCGTAAAACCAGACAATTCACATCGCACCCCCCATCCAAAGCCGCGCACGCTGCACTTCTCGCCGCACTTCGGTCACCTGAGAAATCATATCTCGCTAAGATACTTGGTTTCCTTGTCCGCCAAGTCCTTGCGACATATCCAGGCTCTCTGCAAACCCTGACCGTCATCAATTACCAGCCCCAGATAGTAAGGCCAGTCAGTCCCAATGACATATTGTCGGGAATTAGGGTTCTCTGTGTCTGGTGGTGTTCCGAGGAGTGATACAATCTCGGCGAATGACATTCCCTTTCGCAACTCAAGCCCTAGATATCTAAGAAACGCGCTTCCTTCCGACTCGGGGCAGTCTTTTCTAAAGTCCAGAGATATTTCTGAGGTCTGTCCAATCTGGCTTGCAGGACTCACAAAACCAGTAAACCCGTAGCCATCAGCAGCCCCATAACCAATGCTACAAGTGGTTCCACCAACATCATCGTTGAAATACGCCTCTGTGTGAGGGAAGAAATCAAGAAAGCGAAGCTTCCCAAATTCTTCATAGCTCATCTGACGCAGGTCTTTCATCAGAAAGTTGGTCTTGATTTGAGGACAGTTTGCCGCTCTCACCTATACGCCGCGTCTTCCAGCCCCTGCTTTTTGATTTCCGCCGAGTCTTCCCAGACGATGGCGCTGGTGCGCGCGTCAATCAATTGGAACGCATAAAGGATGTAATCGCTCGTCCCCGCTTTCGTGCGAGTGGACAATCCCTCCAATGAGCCGGTCAGAAAGTAATTCGCACCCAGGAATTCCTGTTTCGCCGGATCGCTGGTTGCCGTCACCGCACCTTCACGCTTGAGGTTGCGCTCTTTCTCCAGCGCGGCCATGCGCTCCCGTGCCAGGAAGGTCACCTTGCCCGCCGACTTCGAGTTAAGTTGCGTGCGGATGCGTGTGAGAAAGATGTCCTTGTTGATCGGGAAGCGCGTTTTGTTTTCCACCGGATCGAGCACGATGATCGGGGGCGTGGGGGCGTTGGCAATCTGCGGGATGCCCAGGATGCTGCGCGACATCTTGTCGGTCACGGCCACGAGGTCCTGCGATTCGACGCCGGTCCCGGCCACAAAGCCCTGCTCGTCGGCATTCATGCGCGTGACACCGATGCCGGAGGGATTCTTGACGCCGCTGGAAGCGCAACCGGCGACCAGCGAGGCCAGGGTGATGGGAAGGAACAATTTGGTGATGGTTGATTTCATATTTGTTGAGGTTGAATCGAAAAGAATCTTAGCCGCGAAATACACTAAATACACTAAACGGGAAATGGAGAAGTTTGACGCGAATAACGCGAATTCACTCTGATTGGATTACCCTTCGCGTTAATTGGCGTAATTGGCGCAATTCGCGCCGAAGCCTTTTCCGTTGGCCGTTGGTTCATCAGAACGTCGGCGCATCCGGCACCCGCGGGGCGTCGGCGATCTGCGGTCGGGTCGTCCAATGATACGTCGAAGTTGCGCATGGTTGCGACGTAATCTGCGCAGGCGATACCGGCGATGAAGGGCTTGGGTCTTGAGTCGCTGACGTGGTTGGAGACTGGATGGACGTTTGCCCCGCGACCACCTGCTTTTCCTGATGTTTGGCTGCGACTTGGGCCACAGTCCCCAACACCAATCCCGCGGCGGCACCGATGGCCGCCCCTTTACCCGCCTGCTCGCTCCCCGCGCCAATCAACGCCCCGGATGCCGCCCCAAGCAGAGTCCCGCCGACGGCGTAGTTTGGCCGGTTCGGCCGGTAATAATAACCTGGCGCCATGTAGGCATTGGGCGAATAATAGGTGTAGACCGTTCCGTAGCCGTATCCCGAAACCGCCGCCGGCGCGGTCGTGTAGGTAACGGGTTGTTCAGCGTAAGCCACACGCTGATTCGCCTCCCCGATGAGCGCGCCGGCCAGCAGCCCGATGCCCGCCCCAATGGCGGCGCCCTGCCCGGAAAATGAATTGTACGAACCGCAGCCGTAGGAATAACTGCTCCCTCCGACCGCACCCCCGATCAACGCCCCCATGGCGGCGCCGGAAAAAGCTTCCGGACTGAACAACTGCGCCCGCGCCGGCAGGAGGGCAACGCTTAACAAACAGGTCAAGATCAGTCTCTTCATATCGCCAGTGTGTTCGACGACCAGAAATGGTCTTTATTCGTCAGGCCAAGCTACCACACCGGTCGCGGCTCGTAAATCCTTGCTGTGATTATGGCTTGCGGGTCACGGACCAGGGCCTAATCCGTCGGGAACTCCCCGGCTTTCGCCCAGGGTCGAACTCGCCTTGCGGTCGGAGGCCTTGTCCGCGACGAGGATTGCATTTGCTTCACAACCGGCGCGCCGGTTCAATGTTCCGTAATGATGGCCAAACGAGTTATTCCGTGTCTCGACGTGCACGACGGCAAAGTCACCCGCGGGGTCCAATTCGGCGTCGCCGAGAAAGGCGGCCTGCGCAATGTCGGCGATCCCGTTGCGCTTGCGCTGCGCTATAACGAACAGGGCGCGGACGAAATGGTATTTTTCGACATAACGGCCACCGCGCACGGTCGCGGCACAATCGTGGACGTGATCGAACGCGCGGCGGACCAGTGCTTCATGCCCCTCACGGTCGGCGGTGGCATCAAGTCCGTGGAGGACATGTACACGATGCTGCGGGCCGGGGCGGACAAAACGAGCATTAATTCAAGCGCCCTCGCCCATCCGGAACTCATCCGGCAGGGGGCGGAAAAATTTGGCAGCCAGTGCATCGTCGTCTCGATTGACGCCAAGCGCGTCGCGCCGGACAGGTGGGAAGTTTTCTCGCATGGCGGCCGCAAAGCCACCGGCCTTGACGCCGTGGAGTGGGCCAAGCGCGCCGTGTCGCTCGGGGCCGGCGAAATTGTTCTGAACTCGATTGACGCCGACGGCACCAAGGCCGGGTTTGATCTTGTCATCACACGCCGCATCAGCGAATCCGTCGGCGTGCCGGTCGTGGCCAGCGGCGGAGCGGGCAGCTTGGAGCACATGGCGGAAGTGCTGCTCGAGGGCAAAGCCGATGCCGTGCTCGCCGCGAGCATCTTCCACTTTGGCACTTATACCGTCGGTGAGGTAAAACAGTTCCTGGCGAAGCAGAATATTCCGGTGCGATTGTAAGTGGCAGGCCCTTAGCGCGGCAATTCCACCTGCAGGAAACCGCGTTCAATCATGCTCCCGACCAGCCCGGTGAAATCCTCCAGAAGGAAACCTTTGGGCAATTCATCTGCCTGACTCGCGGTGGCAAACACTTCCGCCACTGAACGATTGCCGTTAAGCTGGGCGAGCAGCGGAACGACCCAGGCGTCCGGTCGCAACGCTGCCTCAAGGCCGGCCTCAATGGCAAAGACAAATTCGGCCGGCACCAATTCCCCTTCCAGCACCACGTGGCGCGCGGTCAGTTGGAGCTGCGGAGCAAAGCGGGGCCGGGATTGTTGCAGCCAGGCGGCAAACCCCGGTTGGCGGGCGTGTTGTCGCCACGCCAGCAGCCGCGTAAAATCCGCCGCGCCCCCTTTGGGAGTCAGACCAATGCGGAATGGTTTCGGCGCCACCGGCGCGCAACAACGATGAATGATGATTGCCCCGTACACGAACTGCCGCGTTCCCAAGGAACGCAAACGGACGTACAAATCCTTCGCCTCCGCCTCGCTGATTTGCTGGCCGCGCTTGCGCAACGAATCAACGACCTCTTCCACGGAGAGGACCTTTTCCAGACCGAACACAATGTCGAACTCATCCCGGGCGGCGCCCAGCCAGTCGCGCACGCGTTGTTCCAACGTCTGCTCCTGCGTGTCGCGAGCCACACAGAGGACCACGCAGAGCCCCCCCGGCCGCAGATGCGCCGACAGGGCTTCAATCGTCCGGCGGGTCACCTCCTCGCCCGTCTCGCCCCCATCGCGATAGACCATGTTTGTTCCCGAGGCGGGAACGAAGGGTGGGTGGGCGGTGATCAAATCGAACTGCCGGCCGGAGACGGGCGCGAACAGGTCACCGCAGAAGCTTTGCACGTCCACCCCATTTAAGCGCGCGTTGAACTCGGCAAAAAACGCGGAACGCTCGGTGAGATCCGCCGTGGCCGCGGTACGGGCAGTACGCGCCAGGTGCAGCGCGCCAATCCCCGAGCCGCCGCACAGATCGAGCGCATCCCCGTCGCGCGCCTGGGGCAGGAGGCGTAAAAACCGCAACGTGCCCGCGTAGATCGCCGGAAAAACTATGTCCTGCGGGGGCGTAAAGGCGTCGCCCTCGGGGTCATCGCGGCGGTCCGTCGCCACCACGAAACCATCCACCGGATACAACCACACGGGACAGACCACCGCGGCCGGATTTTTCCGGTTCGCCCGAATCAGACCCAAGGTCTGCAAAGCGGCAAACACCGGGTCACCGCAAGCCGACCGGGCGTCCGTTTCCGCCACCGACAATCCCCGGACGAAAACTTGCAGGCACCAGCGGAGGGGAACCGGCAGCGCGTCGAGTTTGCCGTCCTCCCACCGGACCTGGCCCAGATCGCTCATGTCTTCCAGTTCCAGGACCCGACAAAGTTTCGCGTCGTTGAATTCGGCGCGTTGAAAAAAATCCCGGACCGCGGCAAACGCTTCAGCGTTGCCCAAATGCAGGGGAAAGCTGGTGGATGACATTGCCGGGAATTCGAATCTGGCAGGCGCGTCTAACTGGCCGCGGGTTCAGTATCCACGGCGCTGCCCATGATGGGGCGCAATGCGTCCACGGTCGCCAGGTTCAATTCCTGCATGGATTCCACAAAATTCATTCGGGCCATCTTCTGCGCCCGCTTCAACAAGTACGGCACCGGACTGGATGGTTCGACCTGCCGGTAATATTCGCAAATCGCGTCAATCATCCGGGCCACGTCCTCGCGCGAGCGCACGGCCCCGGTGATCGAAAGCGCAGCGGTCGCGCCAGAAGCGCCGGCCCCGCCCAGTACCACATTACCCTCTGGAGAAACGGCCCCGGCTTCGGTTGCGCTGCCTGGCAAATAAGCCTGGAGCACGCCCTGGAGTTCCTTCAATACTTTCTGGAGTTCATCGAAGCTGATGGTGTTGCCCGAGCCGAGCGTTTCAGTGAGGAACTGATCAAGCCCGGCCAACGCCTCCAATGATTCCGCCACCGCGGCATGGTTGGCCTCAATTTCGGCCGGGGCGGCGGCGCGAAACGCCTGGCCCAGTTGTGCGAGGTCCATTCCGGCAGGCGCCGCCGAACCTCCCTCGCCGCTTGCGGCTTCCGACGTGTTTTCGGCCCGCCGATAGGCGGCCGATACCATGTCCAAAGTAACCGGTTCTGCGCCTTTCGGCCGGCAGAGCGGAGCCGTATAGAGATAATCAATTATGGCCAGCCACTGTTGAATGTCGGGCCGAAGCGTCCCGCGCGGCGAATTCAAAGCGCCCAGGATATTCAAGCGTTGGGTCGGATCGTTGTTGTCTTCGACGTCCAGGGGCGGATGAACAGTGGGCCAGTATTGTTCGACCAAACCGCGAACCAACTGGAGGCCATCACGAAAACCCGGCAAACCAGAAAGCTGAAGCGAACTGCAGCAAAACATCATGGCCGCCCGCAAGTGCTTCGACTGGCCCAGGTACTCGATGCTCTTGGCTCTTAACTCGCGCCACTCCGGGGGCTCGGCCGGTTTCTCAACCGAGCCAACCTCGATCGACGGCTTGCCTTTGAGAATCCGCGCCAGTTCATCGTACGCCGGTTTTTCCGAAAGATCCGGCCCGCAGGGCTGCTCCGCTGAAACGGGCTTCAAGAGTTTTTCGACAAGTTCGTTCATAATTAGGTTGTTGCTCGCGCACGCCGTTTTGTTGCCGGCCAGACTGTTGGCACTGCCCCCGTCGGCACCGGACGCCCCGGTCAATTGCCGTATTTGATTCGCTCTCTCAGGTCTTTGATAAATTTCTTCCGGTCGCCCTGGTCAAGCCAGCCGCCTTTCTGATACTCGCTCTCCAGGATATTGACCTGATTCAGATAGTAGTCCACCCCCGTCAGGCTCAACGCCCCTTCGATCACCTTCTGCTGGCGGGCTTCAGGGGTTTTGATTCGTGGATCGGTTGGCTTGAGAATGTTTAGTTGCACCAGCAGCACTTCCAGCTTGGCGTCGAGCCAGACGGGATCTTTCTTTCGCAACTCCGCCTGTTCATCGGCCTTGCCTTGCGTCCATTGGCGCAATTCGGCGAACGGTTTCTTCCCGGATACGGCGGGCGGCAACGCGGCCAGCTTGCCCTGCAATGCCTGCCAGTCACCGGCCTGCTTGAGCTTCTCCAGTTCGGCGAGCGACTTTTGCTCCGCGGCGACGAGGCGCAACAACTCCGCGAAAGGGGGCTTCGTCCGGTACTCGCGCCCGCTCAATTCGCCGACCAAGGAGTAATCACCAGCCGAGAATTTCTTTCCGGCGTCCGCCAGCGCCTTCTGTTCTTCGTTGATGCTGGTGACCAATGAACTGAAAGCCGCAGTGCCCGAATACTTCTCACCGATAGCCAATGCCCCGCGGTAGTCGCCTTTCTCGAACAAGCTTTTCGCCGTCTGGCGGTCCTGCTGCTCGCCGGCGACACGTTCCAACTCGCCGGTGGCCCATTGCTGAATTTTCGCAAACGGTGGTTTCTGGAGTTTTCCCTGAACAATCAAGTCTTTGGCCGCTTGCGGCTGGCTGGCGGTTTGAAACCGTCGGGCCTTTGCCAACTGTTCCGCTTCCGCGGCTCCGTCTTGCAAGAGCTTTTGAAACGGGGGCTTTGCCCGCAAGGCCTGCACTTCCGACCATTCCAGGAACGCGTAGTCGCCGCCGGCGAACTCGGTGCTGGCTCGGTCCAGAATTTTCTTTTCGGCCGCGGCAGTTGTCCGAAGCTCATTGAATTTGCCCTTTTCGGGCAAAGGGACGGCCGGGTTGAGAATTGGAGTGTAGTTACCGGACTGCAAGTATTGGGTGAGTTGGGCCAGCTGATTGGACTCAACCTGGATCTGTGCCAGCAGCTCCTGAAAAGGTTCGGTCCCGGCCCATTTCCGGGAGATTTCCGCGGCCCGCTCATAGTTGCCCTGGGAAAAGGCGATCTGCGCCAGACCGGCGTCCTCCGCCCGCGCTTTGGCCGGCGCGGTGGAATCCTCAACGCGCGGCGCTTCCGATTTGGTCACTGCCGCGCTCGCGGCATTTGGCTTTTCAGCCGCCGGGGCACTCTCCCGGACGGCCTCCCGGGCCTGCTTTTCTTCAGAAATTCGCTTTTCATCCGCCAGCCGTTTTGCCTCGGCTTCCGCGGCGGCCTGTTCTTCCGCTTGTTTTGCGACCGGTGCCGCTGCCGCCGGGTTCGCGGCATTTTTTGCCGGCGCCTCGGATGAAGAAATTGGGGCTGGCTCGACGTTGCCCTTCGTCAACGGCTTTGACTCCGCAGGCGAACCACGGTTCCCACCGAACAGCCAGACGCCAACGACCGCGGCAGGCAGAATGACGATACCCGCCAGAACTGCGAGCCAGAAGAAGCGCTTTCGTTCCGGCGGATTTACAGGAGTCACCGCTGCCGGGGCGGGTGGCGGAGTTTCACGCGCGGAAATGGGAGCTTGCGGCCGTACTGGGGAGGGAGACTCCATCCCCAGAAACTTCGCTTCCAACTGCCGCAGGCGCGGTTGTAGCGCGGGCGTCAGATCGTAAGGGATGTGGGTAACCAGCGGCGCTGCTTTGGGTGAAGCCTGCAGGCAGAAGAAATCATCACTGGTCGGCTCCCCAATGATCGCATCCACCCAGTCAACTCCCTCCCGGGCAATCAGGAGCAGGGGCGATGACACAGCAACCGCACAACGCAGGAATTCCCCCCAGAGCACGAGCGAGCCATGGCGGGAATCCGCGGCCAAGGGCAACCGCAGATGACAGGAGCGCCCGTGGCCCCCCGGGCCCGGGGCCACTTGTCGAACGGAGTCCCCTACAGGTCCAAGCTCGTGCAAAGCACGGAGGAGACCGATGCGATCCGGCCCCAAATCTTGATGATCGAGAAATCGGCGCCGGGTTTCGGCCGGCGAAGTCAGGCCGGCGACCTCCGGGGATGTTCCCGCCAGCATTCCGCGCAACCGATCCTGGGCCAGGCGACAGGCGGTGGAAACCTGATCGGCGGAAGCTGTCGCCCGGCACGCCTCCCGCAGGCGATCCAGTTCGGCCTGCGCTGGCGGGAAGATGAAGGCAGGGCTGGCGCCTTCAGCGTCCACGCACAAAACCATGGGATATTCCTTGCGACGCAAGCCGTCTTCCGACGAGAACATTTGGCCGGCGATCACGTGACCACCCCGGAGGCATAGAAAAATGTGGGCGAAACCTTCGAGCCGTTTTTCCGCGTCCAGCGCTTTCCACACGCCAGCGTCGATGCGGCCGCCAATGCCGGTGACGTACATCGAC
The DNA here is from genome assembly GCA_964539515.1 of uncultured Bifidobacterium sp. GTDB lineage: Bacteria > Verrucomicrobiota > Verrucomicrobiia > Limisphaerales > JADLHS01 > JADLHS01. Next base: position 13,841 of record CAZIJO010000044.1, read on the forward strand.
TGCTTGAACTGGGCGAGGGCCTCGGTCTCCACACCGATGCCGGGAATGTGATCGTTCCAACCGGGATGCTTGCCGAACGCCGCCAGCGCGAGCCGGGCCGGACCGGCGTCGGCCCCCGATCGCCCGCCGGGATTGATCAATTTTTTCAGGAAACTCGTCGTTGCCATGGCGGTCCGGAGGCTCCGGTTACTGCGGCCAGTTCTCCTTTTTCGGCAGCGGATTCTTGAGCCGGATATCAAACGCTTCCAACGTCCGGCGATTGCCGTCGACAGTGACCGGGAACTTCAATTTCCATTCGGTGTCCCGGGTAGGACTGCGCTGGGCTTGATCTTTTTCCATCAAGCGAAGGAGGGTCCAGCTCTCTTCACCGGCAGTCGCGGTCTTCGTGGTTCGATCCACATTCGAAAAGAACTCGATTTTGATCCCGGCGTTGATGGGCACCTTCGCGACCATCGAAAGGGCATCCTTGGGCCGGGAGAGATCCTGGTTGAATTTTTCGCTGCCATCCACAAACACCTTGGCGTAGCGGAGCGAACCTGAGTACAAGCCCGCATCCCCGGCCCCGGCAGCCGGGGGGGTGAAGACAATCTCCAGCTCGGCGACTGTCCCATCCGCGTTTACTAGTCCGTTGATCACCTTGGAGAGCGAATTCGTACGCAAGGAAACCACCAGCGCACCAGCCGCCGGGAAAGATTGCCAGAGGGACTCGTTCAAATCGGCTTCGAAACCAGTGACAAACCCGGTCTTCAGGGCAACCAACTCGGAACTGCTGAATGCCTCCGGGGCATTAAGGCGCAGGGGGAACTTGAATTCCGCCAACTTCTTCTTGATGTGCCGGGCGTAGTTCTCCACGAGCTGGTTCTTTAGCTGATCCGCGTTCTGGCCCATGATGCGGGTGCAGATGGTTGCGACCTGCTCGGCAAAGGGACCGCGATATGTTTGAAGGCCATTCGCGACATTCTGGGCATTGCTGGTCAGGCTGTTGAATCGCTGCCCCAGACTGCCGATGATCCGATCATCCGCCACCACTCGATTGGTCAACAGACTGCACGAACCAAGGTACAATCCCCAGCGCACTTCGTACGCCGACTCGGTCCCCCCGGTCGGAAAGGAAACGTAATTTTGATCCAGGTCGGCGAGGTCTTTGGCGCGCTGGCTCTTGGCCAGTTTTACGGAATCCGCCGCCCGTTTCTTGAAGGTGATCAGGAGGTCTCCAATCTGGCGGTACAATGGGGTGGTTTTGAATTTCTCGGGGAAGAGGTAGAGGTTGCGTTCGATGGCCAGTGCCGAGGCGCTGGCGGCTTCGGTCGCCAGAATATCGTAACCGACGGAAAGATTGGTGAGTGGCCGGCCGAGGTTGCTGGATACGGCTCGGAGCTGATCCAGGCTGGCACTGACGGCGCGCCGGGCCGCGCCCAAGTTTTGAATGGCATCGTCACACAAATTACCAGTGCCGGTGAACACTTTCTGCTCGGTTTCCCGGTATTTGATGAATTCCGCCGTCAACGCGTTTAGCGCCGCCAGCCGGTTTGAAATGTCCAATTCGGTTTTGAGGTTGGCCTTGCGGAGACCTTCCAAGCCGTCCCCAATCGCCCGGTTGTTGGTCAAATCATCGCCGCCCACGAGGAAGGGTGGGGGCCAGGCCTTGTGCCCGCCACCGTCTTTCGAATACGTCCAGTTGAAGATATCCACCAGATTGGTGCCCGCCAAATTGGCGTCGGTCTCGGTCAGATAGGCGAGCATTGAATTCAAATAAGTCACGGCGTTCGTTCCCACCCCGTAGTCCGACTTGGACGGATCGACCGCATCCGCCTGAAGCTGGATGAGCGACAGCAACGCATTCTGGTGCCGCCCCACGTTCCCGGCATCCGGCTCCCGGCCCATTTTTGCCCGGGTTCCATCCACGAGCGGTTTGAGGACACCGTGGTCAAACAAAATACGTTGGGCCGCTTTTCGCTCCTGCCCCGGACCAATGCCAAACCAGGTAAGTGGCTTGAAAATCCAGCTCACCGACAAGGGTTTCGAGACGACCGATTTGAGGCGCTGGTGATAATCCACCACCGACAGGGTGCGTGAACCCACCTGGACCTCTTGATTCGTTCCCGCGTAAGTGTACCGGGAAACCCCATCCGCGCCCGGCCGGACGATGGCCGGGCTCCATGGCCCCTCTTTCCATCCCTTGGCTCCGGCCTCCCATTCGGCGGCCTCTTCCAGCACACTCCGTTTGAGGTTCCCGAAACCGATGCCGGCGAAGAGCACCAGCAATAACATCGCCAGCCCGGCGGTACCAAAAATTGCGAACTGCCGCTTGCGCAGGAGCTGAATCGTGTTCGTCGCCCGGGTCACCAGCCCGCTCTCGCGAAACACTTTTTCAACAAAGAGATCGCGCAGGAAGAAAGCCCGGTTTTTCTCCCAGCTGCGATCCTCCGGCAACTGATCCACCGACAGCCCGGTGGCCAGGGCCATTGCCTCGTCCAACGCTTTGCCTTCGCGCATGGAGGACGTGAAATAAATGCCGCGCAAAAACACCGGCTTGGCCGACCATTCCCCGGCGACAAAAACCGTTTCCAAATACCGGCGAAGTCGCGGCACGAGACGCATGACGCTTTCCGGCAAGGCAAACAAGGCGTCCATTTCATCCAGCCGGCGCTGGCCGCCGCGGCCCCCAAGCGGCTGGGAAGAGCCGGAGAAGAAAGTGGTTTCCCCCAACCGCGCTCCCGGAGCGGCGTCGCGCAAAATCAACGCCAGCCGCCGGCGGCGCAGACGGTCGGCCACGCTTTTCAAGTGTTGCTCGACCAGATCGGCCCGCAGGTGGGAGTCGAGCGGATCTGGATTGGACCAGCCGAACATCTGGTGCTGCAACAACGGATCCTCGATGTTGTCAAAAAACTCGCGAAAGCCCGTCAGCAAGTCGGCTTTGGTGACCAGCAGATAAACCGGGAAGCGCACGTCCAGCGTGCGCTGGATCAACTGCAGTTGTTGGGCGAGTTTGCTGGCTTTCTCCGAAATTTTGTCGGCGGAATCATGGATCAGGCTCTCGATGGAGAGCACGAGGAAGAGGCCGTTGATCGGACACTGGGGACGGGATTTTTTCAACAACCGGAGGAACTCGGCCCACTCGGGCGACGAGCCGGCCTGCGCTTCGCGGAAGATCATCGAACCGGCGGTGTCGAGAATGATGGCGCGATTGGTGAACCACCAATCCATGTTGACCGTTCCGCCCGAGCCTTGCATTTCATCCTGCAACCCGGGCGGAAATTCAATGCCGGAATGGCGGATAGCCTCCGACTTTCCAGACCCGGATTCGCCAATGATCACATACCAGGGAAGTTTGTAGATGTCCTTGCCCCGGGTCTTGAACTCCTGCATCCCGGTTTGAAACTTTTGCCGCAGCTTGTCCAGCGCCGCGCGCTGGTTGGGGTCGCTGATGGCTTTCGGCGCGGCGGCGGTCTGCGCCTCGATGGCCGAGGAAAACATCTTGCTTTGCCGGCGGGCGCGCATCCGGCGCCAGAGGTAGTAACCGCCAAAAATCAGGAGGAACAGGACGATGATCGCGACCGCCACCCAGATGCCAAACGGCTTCGGCAAGGTGAATACCGCCGCGACACTTCCCAGGCCAACCGCGCCCAGTCCCCATTTCAGCATGCCGCCAAATTTTGAATCGTCATCCATAGGTTGCTAATACTGGCACCGCCGCCGGCGGGCCAAAACCCGCCCGCGTTAACGAGATCGGACTTCCGCCGCTTTCCCGCCCTCTTCAACAATCTTGTCCACCGACTCGCTCAATCGCCCGATGGCCTTGGCATAAAGCGCGTAATACACAATGACCACGCACAAGCTCAGAAAACCAAAAATAACGGCCACCAGGATGATCTTGTTACTGGGCGGTTCAGTCAGGACGCGGGTATCGGTGAATTTGTAAGCTTCTTCACTGATCTTGGATCGCGGATCGTTATCCACCCACTGCCGGATGCGTGGGAAAATCTGTTCCATGTACTGGCGAATCTGTTCTGGCTGCCCCTGATACATGCCCATAAAACCCAGGCCGAGGCAGGCATAATAAACCGCCAGCCGCTCCACCGCCTCCTCGCTCGTGTCCTTCAAGTCTTGATCAAGAAAATCAAAAAACCGCTCATCACCGGCCAGTTCGTTGCGGTCCTTGGCCAGCCGGTTTTCGGCCCACGGCCCGGCGAGCTTCAACCGGCTGGTGCATATCAGATTGTCCACGAAGAAGAGCATGCACAGTTCGAGGCGCTGGACCTGGTTGGACAAGCGCACATCCGCCGAGGCCAGACGGCTGACTTCACCCAGCAAATCCTTGATTTCGGAACGCACGCGCACGTACTCCGGTTGAGCCTGGGCTTTGGCCGCGCGGTTCAGGCGGCAGATGTATTGGAACAAATCTTCGTAAAGTTCGAGCAGCTTCATGCGGATCCTGAAGGCAAGGTCATGAACAAGGTCACCGTCGCATCGGACAGGTCAAAGTCCGTGTTGTTCCAGACCAGGGAAACAACTCTTTCTTCCTTGATCTTGTCCCAACGCCGCTGGTTGGACGCGGGCATGACGCGGAAATAATGGAGGTCGTTTTGTCCGGGCAATTCCAATGGGGGATAGTTCTCCTCCTTGAGTTCCACGCCAAAGATCGCCACCCGTTCCATGCTGCCCGGCATGAATTTGAACTTGTTGGAATCAGACAGATACAACGCCAAGGCGGTGCGCTCCATTTTCGTCTTGATGCCGAGGAAGTAACCCGTCGGTTTCTCAAAGTGTTGCGGTTCAAGCGTGGCCCGCAAAAGGCCGGGGCTGCCGGCAAACGCCACCCGCAGTGGCTCCGTCGCCCGCGAAACCCGGATTTCCGCGCGGATTTTCCGATCCAGCTCCTTGAAGCTTCGCAACGGGTCGAGGTGATTGTACGGTTCGCAATCAAACACGCCCTTGTCCGGATTCAGGGCCAGCAATTCCCCCAACAGCTCGCGCAACTGCAAATACATCGCAAACGGCGTCACCACGCCCTCCTCTACGATCGAAGGCAAACTGCTGCAAAAGCGGTTCAGCGTGGTCAGCCGCAGTGTGAGTTCCCACTTCACCTCCAGACCCAGACCACCCGTTGTGACCTTGACCCGTAACTGCTCGCGGCTGGCGTTGAGCTGGGCGGTGAGTTCACGCATCAAGTCATGCAGCACGGGTGATGATTTGAGGAGGAGGCAAGGCGGGACGAAGTCCGGATCCTGCCGCGGCTTGCCCAGATCCTCCCCCGACGCCCGCACCACGCGCAGCAAGGGCAGGAACTCCATATCCGCGAGATCCTCCGACTTGAAGACCACTCTGGCATTCACCTTCCGGAAATGAACCGACTGCGGATTTTCACCCGTGTTCTCGTCGGTTACCTCGCGCGCCTCTTCCGGCATATAAAGAAGCTTGATACGGGAATCGGCTTGTTCCCCGGGGCGAAACGCATTGGCGCGACGTTTGGCCCACAACGGCACGGCCAACAAGATCTCCAAGGGGCCCGATCCGCGCACCAGTTCGGTCTTGATATCGAGCGCCGGCAGGTTGGCAGCTTCCGGGAAATTGACCTCCTGCCCACTTGGCATGATGACGCGCAACCGCTCGAACCGGACTCGCCCATCGGCCAGGTCGTCCTGGATTAACCGGCCCTCCACAACCCCAAAGCCATAGGGCGTCAACAAGGCCCGCGCCGCGCGCACGTCCACCTGCAATTGGTGTTGCATGCCCTGCAAATGATGCGGCTGCAAGAACAAACCTTCATGCCAATGGATGTGCATAATAAATTAGCGCCCGCCGGCGGCACTCTTCTCTACGGTCTTCTGCACCACCGATGCCAGACATTCCTTGATCTTCCGGTCGATCAGGTCCGTCGTGGCGTAATCCCGCGCCAGATCGCAATACCGGTTCCAACAGCGCTCCTTTTTGTTGCCAAAAACGCCGCCGCCCCCTTCGGCCGTCACGACATCCTCAATGGCCGCCGGGGAAAAGCGCTCCACGTACGGTTGGCCAAAAGCCCGGCCGCCGCTGAGCGGGGCCACGAGCAAAGCCGCCAGCAAGCTGAAGGCTTCACGCATCTGCGGCTCCACCGTATCCACCTCGCCCAGCAAGAAGCGGGCGGCCGCCTTGCGGGGGCTCTCGGCGCGTTTCAACAACGGGCTGCGTGGCGCCAAGGCTTCCATTGTCTTCAGTCCCGTCTGATCCAGCCGCGAAACAAAATCCAGCAACAGCACGGTCAACTGCACCATTCGCTCCGGCCGCGGTTGCTGACCAGCCCCCAACCCCAAAGCGCGCTGGGCCTCCTCGGAAATTTCGAGGACCATCGTGCTCCGATAGGACTGAAGGAGCTCGTGCGCCAGCAGCCGCTGGACGAGTTCACCCCGCGGCGCCTCCGGCAGCTTGGTCACCGCCGCCAGAAACCGCTCCAAAGTCTCCGCGGGTGATTCCTCGACCGGCACAGCCACCGGCACCGGAGCGGGAGCAGGCGGCGCCGGTGCAAAGGAATTTACCACCTTGCCCGCCACGGGAAAACGGGTCAGCAAGGCCTCAATCAACCGCTTGCGACTGGCCGGAGGCACATGCTTGAGGCTCCGCTCAATTTCCTCCTGAAGAAATTCAGCCCGCTTGCCCGGTTCTTCTTGGGCTGTGTCGGCCTGGATAAGTCGCAACCGCGCGGCCACGTCGTGGATCCAACTGCCTTCCGGGCCGGTCAAAGTTGTGTTTGCTTGACTCATCAACAATTACAATTCGATCCCCGCCCGCACTGCACCGCAACGCACGACGAACGTGCCTGGTATCGAAAGATTCCAATTCGCCTGGCAACGGAAGCGAGTGCAATGCAACGGGCTCTTGGAAGACTGACAATAACTTCGCCCCGGAACAAGCAGGAATTACCGCTCACAGGCCCGGGGTGCACCTCGAAACCGGAGGATCGCGCCAATGGGCGTGCGCTTCGTCAGGGGTGCAGTGTGATGAACCCATCCACCACGAGCCGGCGGGCCTGAAAATTTGCCACTGCTTCCGGGCTTCAGCAGCACAGTCGCGGCCCCCGGAAGTTGATCAGGTTGCGGCTGCCGCACCACGCATTCAGCTCATGGCGCGAACAATGACCCCGAACCACGCCTTGGTCCTTTGCGGTTTAGGGACTGTTTGTGAGCCGGAAAAATTGAATGGGCGGCGTGGTGTTTGTCCAATTCCAGATATTGGTCTGCATGACCCCGTTGCTCAAAACGGTCCACGTTACCGGCGGGGACAGATTGGTGGAAGACAGGAGCGTCAAGTTGCCAAACCAAGCCACGGTGCCATTAGTACCATTCCATTGAATGGCGGGCGGGTTGGTGCAAGCCAGCAACACCAAATTGACGGCCGTAAACGGACCAACACAGCCATTGCTGTTGATCTCGGCTGCGTAGTATAGCCAGTTTCCGGGCGCGGTGTCGCCAGGCACAAAGCTATTTGTGTTCAAGGCCACAACGTTGGTATTGCTATCGTACCATATAATCGAATTCGTGCCGGGAATAACGAGCGCCGGATTTGCCACGCCGACACAATTGGTCTGGTTTCCAGAACTGACAGGCGCATTGGTCGGCACTTCGTAGACGGTCACAAGGACAACGCCGGTCAGATTGGTCGCGTAAGCGTTGGTCACCGCATCCGTCAGATTCGTTATGCTGTAGGAGTAACTGCCAGGAGCCGATGGATTGACAAAATAATTAAGCGGACTGTTGGTAATATTGGTAATGGTAGTGCCATCGGACCATTGAACCGTCCATGGTGGTGTGCCGGTCAGATCGGCCAGGATTGTCGCTACATCCCCGGCACAGATGTTTGTCGAACCGAAGGTATAGACATGCGCACCAATTTGTGCGGTCAGGGTCACCACAGCGGCACCGATCATGTCACCCGGGTTGGCTGTGCAACCGTTCAAATCCAAGTCGGTCAAATTCGTGACGCTATAGGTAAACGTGGCGGACGTGAGGGGCGTCGTCGTAACATTGGTGGCTGTTACAAAGTACTTCTTGTTGCCGATATCCAAATAATACTGTCCCGCATAGGGTGGATTCGGATAAACCAATGCCCCTTGGATATTATTTGTGACGAAGGATGAACCGTTGGGTAAGTTCTGCAACGTGTAAGTGATATTTGTTGCGCTGGTTAGTTGGTTGGTAACCGTGCGCAATGCCGGACTCGAAACGTTCGTCTGTCCAACTCCGTCGCTCCACAGCACGGTCCATGGCCCAAAGCCGGTCAAATCGGCTCGAATATCTGCGGTGACGTAGTTGGTTGAATCAACCAAAATGTTGGTCGAGCCACTCACAATGGCGGTTGGCCGCGGATTGACCCGGATCACCGCGCTGCCCGTCAAATCGCCCGGGCTGGCCGGACACTGCGTGGTCGCTCCCTGATCGATCAGCGCCGTCACCGTATACGTGTTCGTTACCGGCGCGTTCGGGTTCGGGTTCGCCGGCGCCACAACCTTCGTCGCTGGACTGACCGCCGCATTGCTCACCGACCCGTCCGACCACGTCACCGTCCACGGCCCGATGCCCGTCAACGCCGCCTGTACCACTGTCGAATTCCCGTTGCAGATTGCCGTCGTCCCGCTCACCACCGATGTCGGCCGCGGATTGATGCGGATCACCGCGCTGCCCGTCAAATCGCCCGGGTTGGCCGGACACTGCGTGGTCGCTCCCAAATCGATCAGCGCCGTCACCGTATACGTGTTCGTTACCGGCGCGTTCGGGTTCGGG
>CAZIJO010000044.1:22696-32695 GCA_964539515.1 uncultured Bifidobacterium sp.
TCAAATCGCCCGGGTTGGCCGGACACTGCGTGGTCGCTCCCAAATCGATCAGCGCTGTCACCGTATACGTGTTCGTCACCGGCGCGTTCGGATTCGGGTTCGCCGGACTCACCGTCAGCGTGTCTGGGTTCGACGCCGTTGTCACCGTGTTGGTCACCATTGCCACGCCATTGGACGACCAGGTCACACTCCAAGGACCAATGCCTGTTAGCAATGCCTGAATCACCGTCGAACCCCCGTTACAAATCGCCGTGGTTCCACTCACCACCGACGTCGGCCGCGGATTGATTGTTAACGTGACCGGCGTCCGATTGGTACTAACAAAGCCGGTCCGCAGGTCCCTTGCCTCCGCGAAGTAGGTGTAATTCGAAGCGGAGTTGGGCCCACCAGCGGCGAAGTCCAAAGGGATGTAACACGCCGCATTGTTGGTCACCAGAGTGGAGCCGGTTGCCGATGAATACCAGTCGATCACCACGGTACCCGGCGGGTGGTCCACCGCATTCGTCACGCTGGCGCACAAGGGAGGATTGGGCGATCCCTCACAACTTGCCTGGTCCCCAAGGCTAATTGGCGCCGGCGGGCGCGTGCCGCCAAGCATCACAGTTCCGCCCTCACCCACCACCAAGCCGATGCCTTTCAACTCACCCGCCGAGGCGAAAGCGACGCCTAAAAGATTGGTCGTCGGGATGCTCCCCGAAGGCAGGCTGTCCGTTTGTGGCGTCCAAACCACTCCATCGACACTGCTGAAAATCTGCCCACCGTTGCCAACGGCAATGAACTCGGAGCCCGTGTACGCCACCGCATTATAAACGTGCGTCACGCTATTCGTGGCGGCATTGAACCAGTTTGCCCCACCCAGTCCACCAACGCCGTTGGTTGAATACATGAGTCGACCGCCGGCACCCACTGCCACCACTCGTTGCGCCCCATCCGAAGCGATACCCAACAAGTTTGGCTCGGTAGAAGTCCAGGGCCGCACCGGCGTCCAATTAACCCCTCCGTCCGTAGACCGGCGGATCGTGCCGGCAATGCCGCACGCGGCAAACTCGCCCGACCCAACCGCCGTTACGCCCCGAAACGACTCCAATGCGTAGCCGCCGGCAATCGTACTGTTGGCCCATGCCAGAGAACTGTTGGCCCAACTGGCATTTACGATTGAAGCCACCGCTGCGAACGTCTGCCCACCAGGATTATAGGCCAACCCACGAACATTCGCGGGATTTTGAAATGCGTTGATTGACGTCTTGATCCAATTGGTGCTGTCCGTTGAGTAAAAAGTGACCGCTTCCGCCCCGCCGACGACAAACCGGTCACCTCCGTGGGTTGCGGAATACAAAGAGGCGTGGGATGGCAGCGCCTGGCGACCGTAGAGCAGCCCGCCCGTCCCGGTCGAAAGGAACTTGGCAGTCAGAATATTGGAACTGAACCCGGCCACCACGAAGGTATTGGATCCGTCGTAAGCCACACTCGTCAGGGAGGACACTGGCGATTGTGGCGTGAAAGCAGTGACATTCGTGAACACAATGGCCGCGCGCGACGGAATTGCCAGGCCGAGAATCAGACCGAGATATGTGAGCCAGTTTCGATTCATAACCAATCTCCCATTCGTTGACTAGAAAGAGTAACTAAAGCCCAATTTGCCGTACGGCCCCCAGAGCAACTCACTGAAACTCCCCGCGTCCGGATATTCAATCTGCGTAAATTTTCCCTGCAGCCCGCCATCCAAAAATAATTTCATCAACCCCGCCTGCCCCAGCCGGTACTCGAAATGCACTGTGGCCCGACCTATCCCGCCGTAAAGCGTGTTGTCGATGCTCGCGCTTGAGTATGCCGAAGCCGGCAAGCCATAAACCGACTCATCCAAGGTCTCCAGACTGTCCTGCGAACGCGTTCCATAAAACCCCTCCCCTTCCAACTGCAAACCCATGCGGAACCGCTTGGCCGTGTACAGCCGGTACCCCACCCCAAAACCAAAGTTACCCAGGATATCCGTCGTCTCGTCCGTCTGATTGTACAAGCCCAGGGCCGGAATCTGCGTTTGGGCCGTCAAATCAGCCTGAACAAAACTCACCCCGGCGCGCACATAAGCCGACAACCGCTTGCCCCGAAGTGCCGGAAACGTGTATTTGACATAGGCCTGATACCAGTCGTCCTGGATGGTGAAATCGGAAGGAAGCGGCGCCGTTCCGCCGACACTTCCAAAGTCGATCGGTACTGTCCCGCTCGAATCGCCGCGCGCATAAGCCAGGTCAAAATACCAGGCCTGACCGAAGGAATAAGAAAGCGTGGCACCATAATAAGTGGACGTTCGATCGGCATCCGCCGCGGTGGGCTCCAGCGTGTCCCCGATTCCGGGCACCTTGCTCAAAGAATAAAGCAGCGGCAAAGTGACATTACCTTCGCCGAGAAAAATGTCTCCGGAGATTGAAATCTCGTGCTTGGTAGCCTTGGGGGCTTGCAGCATCGGCGGGGGCGCCGTCAAGGCATCCGCGCCCTCAGTTTTCGGTGGCTGCCCGGGAATGGGGGCCGGCTCCGCTGGCGCCGTCGTGGTGCTTTTGGTGGTGGTTTGGCCCGCCGCCTTTTTCTGCCAAAGCCCCTTGCTCTCGGCTTCGGGCCAAGCGGCGTCAAAATCCGGTTCCTCCTCCACCGGTTGAGCGTTTTGGGCCCAGGCCGGGAAACACGAAAACATGGCTCCGACCGCCAGAAGAAAAAGTTTGGAATTGAAGCAGCGGGAGCTGTAAGCCCCATCACGGCGATTGGTTAGAGTGGTCTTCATAACTGGGATTCGCACCGGGAACTACAACTTCATCTGGTTTGTAGCCTTTTGGCGGAAAGGTGTCCACCTTTTTCTAAATTTTTTTGCAGTTACAAATTGATACTGTTCAGTTTCTGCAAGATTCCGATCCACCGGCCAGCCCCGGCCGCAGCCACTTCAAACCCAAACTTGCCGGGCTACTCCCAACCATCAATCCGGCTCTTCAAATCCTTGAAAGTCTTCTCCAGCGCAGGTGCGAGAGGCTTTTCGTACTGCCCTTGGAGCCAGGCAACCCGCTTTTCATAAAACGCTTTTCCGTCGAAGCCAATCGTACCCAGGCGCTGCGGCCGCTTGCCCGCGTTGGGAAAACCTTCGGGGACTAAAACCTTTTTATCATCGGATCCCAAACCAAACCAGACTTTGAAGCACTCAAGTTCATTATTCAGCCGGGCGGCCAGTTCTTTTCGCTTTTGCTCCTGCTTGTCAAACTCGCCATCTGCCCATTTTCGCAAATCCTCGAAAGGCGCTTTGCGCAACAGATACGCGGAGGAAATATTCTTCAATTTGCCTTGTACCGCGGGCCAATTGGTCTGGCTTCGCATACCCCGCAATTCTGTCAAATCCGCTTTCTCCTTTTCGGCCTGCAGCAACAGTGCCTGAACCGGTGGTTTTTTGGCGATGGTGGGATCGTTCAACGTGCCAAAGGCCGAATAGTCATCAGTGTTCGGATCTCGCTTCGCAGCTTCAATCAGCTTCTGTTCGGCCTGGATGTTCCGGGCCAACGTCTCGAAATTCTTGTCGGTCGCCGTGTACTTCGCACAGGCCTGCAGGGCTGCCTCATAGTTACCTTTGGCAAAATCACCCGTTGCCGTTTGGAAGTCACGCTCCCGATTCGCTGCCAGGATTTGCCCTTCCGCGTCGGTCTTGAGTTTCGTCGCCGCACTGTCCCCTAGCCGGATCTTCAGGGCTTCTTGTGCCTGCTTGACGGCCGTCTCGTAGTCCTTCCGCTCCGCCGCCGCCCGCCCCGCCGTCATCGCCACCTCATATTTCCGCGTATTCTCCTGCGCCAGCTTGGCCGCTGCGATCTGCCCCTCGGCCTCGTTCTTGAGTTTAGTTGCTGCGCTGTCGCCCAACCGGATTTTCAAAGCTTCGTCTGCCTGTTTGACGGCGGTCTCGTAGTCCTTCTTCTCCGCCGCCGCGCGGGCCGCTGCCATGGCCGCTTCATACTTCTGCGCGTTCTCCTGCGCCAGTTTGGCCGCCGCGATCTGTCCCTCAGCATCGCTCTTAAGTTTGGTCGCCGCACTGTCCCCCGCCCGGATCTTCAACGCCTCGTCTGCCTGTTTGATGGCGGTCTCAAAGTCCTTTTTCTCGGCCGCCGCCCGCCCGGCCGCCATCGCGGCCTCGAACTTCCGCGCATTCTCCTGTGCCAGCTTCGCGGCGGTGAGCCGTCCCTCGGCGTCGTTCTTGAGTTTCGTCGCCGCCGTGTCACCCGCCTTGTAGCTCAAGGCTTCCCCCGCCTTATCCATGGCGGTCTGGAAATCGTTCCGGTCAAAAGCCGCCTGCCCCGCCTTGAACGCTGCATCATACTTGGCCTGCCGTTCCGCTAAAGATCTCAGGTTTGCATCCGCATCATTCCTGAGCTTCGTCGCGGCCGCGTCGCCCTGCTTGTAGCTCAACGCCTCCCCCGCCTTGTCCATGGCCGTCTTGAAATCGTTCCGGCCAAACGCCGCCTGCCCTTCCTTCAAAGCGGCCTCATATTTAGCCTCCCGTTCCGCGATCGACTTCAGGTTGGCATCCGCATCATTCCTGAGCTTCGTCGCGGTCGCGTCGCCCTGCTTGTAGCTCAACGCCTCCCCGGCCTTTTCCATGGCCGTCTTGAAATCGTTGCGGCCAAACGCCGCCTGTCCTTCCTTCAAGGCGGCGTCATACTTGCCCTCCCGCTCCGCCATCGATTTCATGTTGGCATCGGCATCATTCTTGAGCTTCGTTGCCGTCACGTCCCCCGGCTTCTGGCTCAAGGCTTCTCCCGCCTTTTCCCAGGCGGTCTTGAAATCGTTGCGGGCAAACGCCGCCTGTGCTGATTTCAAGGCGGCATCGTACCTGGCTTCCCGATCCGCCACCGATTTCAGCTGGCTGTCGGCATCGCTGCGGAGCTTCGTTGCCACGGCATCCCCGGCCTTGTAGCTTAGCGCCTCCACGGCCTTGTCGAACGCCGTCTGGAAATCGCGGCGGGTATAAGCGGCCTGCCCGGCCTCGATGGCACTGTTGAATTTGGCCTCCAGCTCCAGTTGCTTTTGCTGTTGGGTCTGGGCCAGGTCACGGCGGTCTCGTTCTGTGGAAATCTGGGCTTGGAGGGCCGAGGCATCCTGCCCGGAGGGCTTCAAATCACCCGCCCGCTTCGCCCACTTCGAAGCCTCGTCAAGGTTGGTCGGGAAAGCGGATCGCCCGGCCTGAATCGCCGCCGTGTACTCCTGATCCAGTCTGGCATCGATTTTCGATTTCCATTCCCCCGCCGCTCGATCCGCCGGTTCACGCTGCAAAGCGGACGCAATTTCGCGCTGCGCCAGCAACCAATTGTCGGCGGCGAATGCGTTGGTGGCCGCTTGAAAATGAGTTTGAAACTGCTTTTTCCCCGAACTTGAAATCATCGAGGTCACCGCATAAATCCCGCCCCCCAACACGATGAAGCCGGCCGCAACTCCCAGGATCAGCGGAAGTTTTTCCGTTGCAACTCCCGGGCGAAACTCCTTGGCCAGCCCTTCGAGACTGGTTTTCTCCAGCGACAATTGTGGATCGAGGAGTCGGTTGCAGAGTTCCCGCCAGCGTCGGCCGTCCCGGCCAAGATGATCCCAGGCAGGGGATGGTTCAATCGGGTAATTATAATCGTAGGCACTGGTCACCAGCCGCCCTTCCACCAATTGGAGCAGCAATTCGCCCAATGCGCGGAGGTCCTGCACTTCGAGCGCCGCTGGCGGCGGGTCCGCTACATCACGCCGACCGTTGCGGACCAGGCGGGACAGTTGGAGGGGTGCGGCCGGATAGGCGTCCGCGAGATGCAACGGCGTGCGCCGGAGCGGACGCGGCTTGCCCACGAGAAAAACATTTGCGGCCTTTAGATTGCCATGGGAAAAACCGCGCGCGCGTTTCAACGCGAGGCACCCGGTAACGATGGTATGCACCACCTGCCGCAGGGCCGCACTGTCCACCCCTCCCCGCCGGGCAATCCAGGCTTTGAGGGTGTTGCGTGGGTAAAAATCGCTGGCATACCAAACCCCCTCGTCAGCAAACCCAAAATCATGAATGGGCGCCAGACTCCGTGCGCCTTCGTTGTGGGCTTTCTGGAGCTGCTTGATGCCGGCCAGAAATTTCTGGGCGGGATCATGCTCGAGGGCGTCGTCTGGCTGGCCATCCGGCACCGTGCGCCGCTGGGGGGAGTACAATTTGATGGCGAAGGTAGGATCGCCCAGGTCCTCCGCTTTGCGGGCGCGCCACACCGTCGCTACGTGCCCACGATCCTCCGTGATGGCGAGCGGCTCGCCGAAGGTTTCAAAGTCACCAAATGTTGGCATTGCGCGCCGGAAGAAAGGTCACGGCTTTAATGCTGAAGGCCGCATATTAGTGCCGACACACCGCGCGAAAGCGGCACGCCGCGTGGGGCTACGGCGTCTCCGGCGTAATCACCCGGATGCGGTTTTCCTGAACTTCAATTTCCAGGGTGTTCTTCTTGGCATCCCAATGATTCTTGTCCAAGGTGAGGAACTCCCGCCGCGCATCCGCCGGCCCCTCAAAACTTCCCGGAAGGTTGGCGATAACAAAAATCCCGGTCACACTCCGCCCCAACCATTGCTTCCAGGTCGGATCCTTGCGGTCAATCTCCCATGCGGGCGACTGGGGGGGTGATGTAAGTTTGGTGGCATTCTTCCGTTCCAAATCCCCCGGCGACCAATACTTGTCCACGGAATAGGCTTCCAAGCGCGGCTTTTCCCGCGTGGTCACGCCTACAATATCCACTTCGATGCCTGCCGGTTTGGTCATTTTGATCGTCCACGCGACGGGCTTCTGCCTGGTCGTACCGCAACCAACGACGCCAAAAACCAGCGTCGCAAGCAGCGCAGGCATAAGCACGATTCTGATATGGGTTGGGTTCATAAGCGGTCTGGCAATCTATTCGAATTTAACCAAATTCTTAGCGGGCGGAAATCTTGGGTCAAGCGGAAACCGGGCGGAGAGCACGGACGAACGTCAGTAATTGAACTGAGGAAGAGTGTGGACGTAACCGAGGCCGAGTGTTGCCGGCAAGTTCGCTGCTCCCGCCGCGCGCCGCAGCAGGGAGCGTGGAGCGCTGACGCTGGCGGGAAGCCAGCGCACGGTTTTGCTTTGCTCAAACGACCGCTTCTGCCATAAAGATTCACGATGAGCAACAATGACCGGGCGAATCATCAAATTGTCCCTCCAGGATATCTGCTGGCGCCCATCCATCCCTCCGCGGGCGGCAGCCCTTTGCAACTCTGCGTCCTGGTGGCCACCGATGAGAAGTCTCCCAGCGGTCCGTTCGTCCTGCTCCGTGAACTCCCTGGCGCGCGGGTTTATCTCGGCGCCGTCTGCGATGCGGAAGTACGCATCCAGGAATGGGTGGAAGTCTGGGTGCAGACCCTGGAATTGCGGGATCTGACGTTTTCCAATTACCAGGAACAACTCGCCAACTTCGCTTTTGACCAACGCTGGCAGGCCGAGTTCGAATTGCAAAAAGCCAGTCTGCCCGCCAGCGTGCTTGTGACCGGCATGGAGTCAAACAACCCCGGCCCGGTTCTAATCAAGCGCGGCACCACCGCGCCGGGACTCGCGCTCACGGAGCCCACCCCGTGGCGCATTTTCAAAGACGACGCGGCTCTGGACTCATTGGGCTTGCCGCGCTACTCCACCTCGCCGTTTCGCTACCTCCACGAACCCGCCGTCACCGGGGCAAAAACCCTGTTGGCCACCGCACCCGATGCTCCGACCAACGCTCACGTTCAAACCTTGGAGCGGTTGATCCAAGCCCCGGATGTACGCGCCATTTTCAACCCGCACGCCGGATTGGTTCGCGTCACCCGCTTCCATCCGCTGCCGTTGGAAGACTACATGCAAATACTCGAAGGCAGTGGGTGGAGCGGCAGCATTGCCGGCAGTACCTCCATCCGGCAAAAAGACATTTATCGAGAACTTCAAGAATGGGCCGCGAGCCCCAAGGGCGTTCCCTTTCTCCTTCATGGTGCTGACCAGCCTGCCGACCGGCTCCAGGAGGTTTTTTTTCTCAAACTTTCCTTGCTGCGCGACCTGTTCCGCGAAGTACGCGCTTGCGTCCGCGCCCAGCAATTACCCTTGCTGAACCTGACCCCTGCCAGCTTCAACGTTGAATTGCAAAACGTGGGCGATCAATTCCCGGCCCTCTGGACCGCCAAAAGCCGGCTGGTCAAGCCTGGCCAGGCCCACCCCCTGAAGATTAAGTCCACCGAACAACGCTATTTCATCCGGCTCGGGCGCATCGAACCCTCCGCCTTTCTGCCGGAAGGCCTCGGCGCTCACTCCTTTGGCATCGGTACTGTGCGCATGCGAAACATTGTCGCCGAAGCGGGCGGCATCGTCCTCGAAGGCACCCTCGTTGCGGAGGATTATCTCGGTCTCGATGCTCATGACCTGCTGTGGTTCAAACTGCCGCTGGCCGAGGAACGGCTTGAATTCTACGCCCATGTCTTCACCTCCGAAGCCGTCGGCCCCAAGGAAGCACGCTTTCGCACGGTGCCCGCCCAACTAGCCGAGAATACTGTGGCCAGCTTGAAAAAAACCGCCGGCGCTGTCTTCCAAAAAGCGCCTTATGAAATTTGGCCCCTGCTCAGTTCCCCTTGTGATTTGTATTCCCTCGGCATCATCGCCATCCGGGTATTGCTGGCCAACCGCCAGAGCAACCTGCCGGTGATTGTGGATGACGTACTGAGCCTTGCCCGGCATCTCGCTAAAGAGCCGACCGAACCCGACAAGCTCCTCCCTAAATTGAAAGCTCTGGTTGAAGTTACCCCGCACCTGTTTGATTTGATCAGCCCCCACGCGCTCGTCGAGCGAGAATGGACCCCGGCGCAGGCCCGCGCGCACATGAGCATGGATCTCTGGCTGGAAACCGTGGGTCTGGTCCTGCGGCTGTTCCCCGGCAATGGAACCCACAGCTACTGCAAGAGCTTTGGCGACGTTTCCCCGCTGGCGCTGGAAACGGTTTTCGACCGGCCCTTGCAGGAATTGGAGTCCTTGATCCTGCGACTGCGAAGCTCCTTGGTCCCCAGCCTGTCCGCCAACGAGGAAATTGCCGGAGTCCTCCTGCAACAACTCGCGCGAGAATGATCATTAACAGGGTGGGCCAGCGATTCCGCTGGTTGGCAAGCGCGCACACCGGAGCTTGCCAGGTGTCGCCGTGGGACCTTGCTTTCTTGGCGATCCATTCAAATTCTCTGCGAAGAACAAGCGTTCACCCGCCGTGAATCCGTTTCCTGGCGACCTTGAGCAAAGGCCGATTTCGCAGGCTTCCCGCGCGCCAACACTCTAGTTTCGACCAACCAGCGCGGAACAATTGTGCTTCTCAACAAATGGCGGCATGTGGTAGTTATCCGTGGATATGAGTGAAACCACTGGCGCGGCATTGTCCCTGCAAGAGCTTCCGGAACTACGACGCAAGACCGAGGTGGTTTCGCGCTTTCTGAAGGATCAAATCACCGCGCACCTGGAAACGCTGCGACCGCTTTTCGCCCCCGAACGATTGCTTGGCAAGTATGCCGGCGGCAAGATCGAGGTATCAGGGGCCGAACGAGCCTTGACCGAATTACAGCAACACTACAAGCCATTCACGGCCAAACCGTACGATTTGCCGGAAACACTCGATCTGAATTGGCTCACGCTGGTGGGAAACGCGTTGGACCTGCATCCATGGGAGTACGCGCATGAAGTGGCGGGTAAACCCATCACCATGACCTCTCCGCTGCGTTGGATGGTGAACTTCCGGACGAATTACAACCTTTCCCAAGTCAAGAACGTGCTGGCCGGGAAGGAAACCGTGCGCCCTGAATACCTCCGTCAATTCGTCGTGAACAGCCTGGTGTTAACGATTGTGCTCAATCGCAACCCGGGACTCGTCCGACTTTTCTCGGACCTGCACTATGAATTGAAAGTGGAGACGCCCTCGGAACTTAAGAAGCTTCCGGTGGTAACCGTCACCTCCA
>CAZIJO010000045.1:0-31684 GCA_964539515.1 uncultured Bifidobacterium sp.
CAAGCGCGAATCCAGCCTCTATTTTTGACCCAGAACGGATGCTCTGTCGTTGCGGAGATGGTTGCATGCTGAACCTTAACATCAACAATCGATTCAGCATGACGCCGCATGGTCGCAACTACTGGCTTAAGTGTCCACTCACCGCTGGTTTCACTCCATGACCACACTTGATCACCGGGCTGGATCTCCTCAATGCGAACCTCTCCATTTTCGGTTGCCACCATTGTCCCAGCCACAAAGCATCCATCGGGAGCAGGCGACGGCCTTGGGAGATGTTGAAACATCTCTGAAATGCCCTGGAAAATCCGCTTTGCGGTTGGGCCAGTCGCAAACCTTCCAACCCATTGCGCAATTTTGAAACCACCCGCCACTGCGCCCACTCCAAGCATTACTTGCCCCACCTTTTCATCCACGATGTTTATTACATCCATTCCATGGATGAGATCGTTGACAAATTGGTCTCCTCCGAACATTGCTCTTGCTCCCTTTAATGCACCATTGGCACCTCTGAGTTCATGCAATGTCATCTGCGAGACGATGAACATGGACACGTTGATGCTCATTAGCGACTCGTGTCCCGAAGGGTCAATCAGGTTGACGGGATTATCCGCCGCGTAGAGGTATTTGTGGAGGCTCAGCGGGTCGGTCTGGGAACCCTCGAAGGTATCCATCGTCCAGAACCGGCCGGTGTTGGGGTTGAGATAGCGGGCGCTAGAAAACGAAGGTGTTGGCAGGGCCCAACGGGCTGCGAACGCAGGCGTAAAACACGGCGACAGGACAACCCACGCCACCGCAATCAATGCAAGGTTGGAACGGGTGAATACACCGGGCCGCATCACGTTTCAAATGTGCCGGTTCTGCTCCTCCATGACGAGTGTTTTGCGCTCGTTTGCGCTCGTCTGGCCGACCTGCTACCCAGCCGGCCTGAGGCGAGCTAAACCCCTATTCACCGTTTGGCGGGACACCGTCGGGTTGAAATTGGCTCAGGGTATTCTGATTTGGTCCAGGCCATCACGACGGAGCATCGTCATAGAAAATATCCTCGAAGTTTGCGCTTCGATAAATTTCGCCGTCGTCGCCTTGCACTTTGGCTTTCAGCGCGGTGGCGATCTCAAGCATCTTGGCGAGGATTGGTTCGTCCGGATTCTTGGTGTAGATGTCACCTTCAAACCACTCTAGCCAGGGATCCGGATACTTCGACGGCACCGCAAGCGTGACCGCATTCCTTTTGCTATTTGGGTCAAGCCGAAGCTGTGGATCACTGGCAACATACGCCAACCACTCCTCAGCGGTAATAACGGGACCATTCTCAGTGGACCAAAGCTTCTTGCGTGTGATGTGCAAATCGTAGCCCATAGTCTTTTTTACCTTCTTCTTCCTGGCCAATTCCGAACAGCGCGCACGATTGGGACAGTTTTTGTTTCCTCAGCGAGCTTTCGCATCGCCTCGATGAACTGCGGCGAGATGATGTAGCGCGCCTGACTCTGAGGAACAGCAATCACTTTAATTTTGCCAGCAACAGAGCCGAGACCATCCGCCGGAGGAAACCGCTGTCCATTGACCGTTGTTCCTTGAATGTCCGCAGGATCAAGAGCTGCAAAGTTCCTCATGTCTCTGCTGATCGTTGAGATTAGGTTGTCCTCAGCAACATCGTGAGCTTTGAACGAGACGAGGACGTTGCCTGGCCCGATGCCAAGCGTTCCGTCAACACCTTTGACAGTTCCTCCCAGATATTTGCCTCCCATCGCTTCGAGTTGTTGCCCGCCGATGTTCTCAATTGTGATGCCGTAGCCCCCAGGACCACCGGGAGCGGTCGGAATATCAACCGTGTTCAACGTGTAGGCGCGGTTAATTCTGGTTCCCAAATCAGCAGCAGCGTTGAGCACTTCGGGGGCAATCATCGCAGCGGCCCCGGCGTAGGCGGCGATAATTTCAGCCCAGATATACTTGTGCATCGCGCTTTCGATGACCGGAGTCAGCCGGGCGAGTCCCATCCAATATGCGTTGTTTATTGCAGCATACGTTCTTCCCGCCAGCATGCCGATGTTCCCCATCGTCGTGACCAAGGTCGACGTGTTCTCGTGCCCGCTAGGGTCAATGACGTTAACGGGATTATCCGCCGCATAGAGGTATTTGTGGAGCGACTGAGGGTCTTGGTTATTGCCCTCGAAGGTATCCATCGTCTGGAAGCGGCCGGTGTTGGGGTTGAGATAGGCGGCTCGGGAATTATGGCTGAAAACGGAGAGACAAAGCAGGGCGGCAAGCACCCACGTAGAGCAGGATAGTGCCAGTGCCGAGAGAAATCGTGTGCGCTTCACCGCGAGGAGTGTAGTTTGAGATTCATTTTCGGACGACAAGAAATCTCCACTTAAACCAGCGCTTAGCTCCTCCGCGGAGAGGCTACCCACAGGGCTGGGCAGCAGTCAGACCGGTGAGTGGTTCGGCGTCACTGTTGTTCAAACCCGGGCTGCCCAAAGGAGCCGCCAGATGAGCTGGGTGTCGCTACGTTACGCCGCCCGTTCCACCCGCCGGACGCGGGCCGTCAGGTCGTCCACCTCGGCCACGCTTTCGCAGCCGACATTCAGCACATCGACGCAGCCAAGGTTCAACGCGAACTTGACGGACGCATCCCGCTTTTCGTCGCTCGTCCGGAACTCGCCTTCGCCGATGATTTTCATGCCGACAACGCCCTTGCCGGCGGCGTGGATTTTCTTCAGCACGGGCACGACCTTGTCCGCCGGTCCGTCCATCTTGACGCCATAGGGATTGATCCGGGTGTGAACGGAATCCACCCACGGTTCGGTCGCGCAGGCGGCGAGCGCTTCGAGGGAATGACAGGACACGCCGTGGGCGCGGATGACGCCCCTGGCTTTCAATTTGGCGAGAAGATCCATCTGCTTGCGCAACTCTTCCGGCCACTTGGGGGAAACCACGCAATGCAGCAGCACCAGGTCGATGTAATCGGTTTGCAGCTCCCGCAGGAAGCGTTCGACGCAGACATCGGCATCGGGCCGTTCCTTCTCCGGAATGCCGCCGTCGCGAAACCAGATTTTGGTGACGATCTGGAATCGGTCACGGGCAATGCCTTTGAGCGCCGGAATCACGTAAGGATGCGTGCCGTAGAGATCCGCGAGATCAAACATCCCCACGCCGCGATCGTGCGCTTCGCGGATCAACCCCTCGAATCTGGCTTTGCCGAGCCGGGTGTGATTGGATTCGCGATTGCCGCCCCGCATCCCGGTGCCAAGGCAGACCCGCGAGACTTTCAGGCCGGTCCGGCCCAGGGGCACGCGCTCGCCGGGATCAAAGAAGCTGGGCGCCGGTTTGGTTTCGGCGAGCAGTCGCGGGGCGAGCAGGGCGCTGCCAACTCCGAGGGCGGTCCGGGTGAGAAATCGACGGCGGGTGGTTTTCATGGGGTGAAACTAACTTCGCCCAGCCGCCGGCGCAACCACGGCGTTGGTTCCGATCAACCTGAAAACGGCAGTTCCGATTGACCGCGAACCATTCAAACCACGCGAAAGCAAAAACCGAAACAGCTCCTTCTCGCCCCGCGAAGCTTTGCTTTTTGCGTGGCGCCAGGGTTTCTGGGAATGCCCTGGCCTTTCGCGGGTTTCGAGTATTTCGCGGTTTCCAATGCCTTTTCCCGGATCAAGAGTCCAGGATGGCCAGCGTCCGCGCGTAAATCTGTTCGGGCGTGCCCTCGGCCGAAATGGTGCGCAACAACCCGTGGCCGGCGTAGTAATCGATCAGGGGTTTGGTGCTGTTTTCGTAGGCCGACATCCGCACCCGCACCGCTTCCGGGCGGTCATCCTCGCGTTGCAGCAGCTGGCCGCCACAATGATCGCAAACATCGGCGACCTGCGGGGGCCGGGCGCTGACGTGAAATACGGCCTTGCAGCCGGCGCAGGTGCGACGACCGCTCAGGCGTTCCACGATGGTGGCAATGGGCAGCGCGTAGTTGAGCACGGCCTCGATCCGGATCTCGTTCTCTTCGAGCAAATCATCCAGCGCTTCCGCTTGCGGTACGGTGCGGGGAAATCCGTCGAGCAGAAAGCCGCCGCGACAATTCAGGCACCGGGTGCGTTCGCGGATGAGATTGAGGACGGTGGCATCCGGCACGAGGTCGCCGCGATTCATGTAGCTCAGCGCTTCATTCATGGCCGGACTGCGCTCCGCTTCGGGCAGACATTTGGAGGCACGGAAGATATCGCCGGTGGACAACTGGCAGACCCCCATGCCGGCGCACAGGAGTTCGGCTTGCGTGCCTTTGCCCACGCCGGGTGCGCCCAGCAGGATCAGGCGGGGCGGATGCGCGCGCGGGTTGGGTGGGATGCTGCATTGTGCCTGGCCGCTTTTGATCCAGGCCGCCCGATCGTTTCGCTCGCTCATAATGTTTTCGTCCGGCGCACCTTTCGCCGGCAGGGCGAGCCTCCGGCAAGGGTTTCGCGGCGGCAAGGGGGAAACAGTAAAATGGCAAGAATGGTCAATTCTTTGCCAAGAAGCGGCAAAGCCCGGGGCGAATCGTCGCCACCGACGTGAGGAAGGGGATGGCTTCAGGTCCGAGGTCCGCCGTTTCCCGTCGGCGGCTGCGAGCCAATCCCCATCAGCTTCGCGTCACCTGCAATCCGGTGTCGGAAAGACTGAAACTGACGAAGCGGGCGCGGGGATTCGGCGGCTGGGCGGTGAGCTGTCCGCGAATGCGGGCGGCGGCGGTTTCGTCCTTGGCGAACAGCAACAGATATCCGCCCCCGCCGGCGCCGAGCAGTTTCGCCGCCGCAAGGTAGTCATCCACCGCGGCGAGGATGGCCGCCACGGGTGGCGGATTGGTCCCGGGATCGAGGCGCTGGTTCAGGCGCCAACTGTTGCGAATGGCGGCACAGAGTTGATCGTAATCGCACTGTTGGATCGCGGCGCCGGCCACCCGGGCATTCGCACCGATTTCTTCAATGAGTCCCAGGTGCCAGGGTGAATTCAGGAAAATGCCGCGCACGATTTCGCTCAGGATGTTCTTCGCCAGCCGGGTGACCCCGGTGTAATAGAGCAGGATTTGCTGGTTGGCGAATTCGTGACCGAACAAATGGTCGGGCAGCCAGCTCAGGGTCGGTTTCTGCGTGAGGCCCTCGGCAGTCTCGACGAGCTTGATGCCCCGGAACAAACCGCCCGCCTGGTCCTGCCAGCCGCCGCCCGTGGTGAGCATCTGTTCCAGTGCCAGGGTGCGCGTGAAGAGAACGTTGCGATCCCAGTTCAGCCCGCACAAATCCCCCAGGGCCGCCAGCACCGTCGCCGCGAGGATGCTGCTGGTCCCGAGCCCCGAGCCTTTCGGGGCGGCCGCGAGCAGGGACAGCTCGATCCCGCCGCCGAAACTTTGCAGCTGTTTTTCCAGCGAGGCAAACCCGCCGTCGGCATGGAAGCGCGGAAGAAAGCCGGCGAGGGCAAACGCGGCTTTCGCGAGGGCGAACGCACTGCCGGGTTTGGAAAACGTGTCGAGTTCCGCGTAGGTGCCCAGGCGCTCCTCGACCCCGAGATCGATTGAACGCACCACCAGTTCGGGGCGCTCGCACATCTTGGCAAATACCTGCACGGGCGGCTGGCCGTTGAGGTTGGTGGCGACGTTAAGCACGCGCCCACCGAATTCCAGGCAGTACGGCGGGGTGTCCGTCCAGCCGCCAGCCAGGTCGAGCCGCACCGGACTGCGCGCCCAGATGATCTGGTCTTCGAGGACATTGCGCCGCGGACGCGCCGGGGAGAGCTGGGCTTCCCGCACAATCAGATCACGCAATTTCGCAAAGGCCGACGCCTCGTATTGCTCCCACCCGGCCTGCTGCCGGTGACGCCGACTGGCGCTGCGGAACATCTGATCGTGAACCACGGTCAGGGGTTCGTCGTGATTGTCGAAGCTCAACTCCGGCAGGGCGACCGCGGAATTGGCGATCTCCCGCGCGGCTGATTCGAGATCCAGCCGGAAGAAGATACTCCGGCGAAAGTTCTGCATCAGGGGGCCGACCGACGCAAGCCGCAATCGGGTGCGCTGTTCGTACAGGCGCCGGATGTTGGTCTGCTCCAGCAGTTGCTGGGCGGAGAGGCGCGGTCCGGCCTGCCATTGTTGGGCGAAATCCGGTCGCGCCGCCGGCCGCGCCTGGAAGAGCCACTCCAGCAACGCGCCGTCAATGGCGGACGCCGGCAAAACCGGAAACAACGGGGTGGCTTGAATGTCCGCCTCGTCGCGGATACCGCACCGGCCGCGGTCGAGTCCGCGGACGGCAAACCAATCCGCGACCGGGCGGTCGAGCCATTTCGTATCGGGGTCGCCCATTTCTCCGCTGAAGCGGTCCGCGAAGCCATAAGGGCGGATGCAAAAGGCGTCCTCGCCGACCGGGACGAAATCGAGGCACACGCGGGGCTCGAGCTGCAGCCGCCAATCGTTCGCCGGCACGCCGGTGAGGACATGTTCACACGCGATCTGCCACGTTGCGGGCACATGGCTGTTCTCGACCCAGAGCGTGTGGTTTTCATCCCGCCGCAGCGGACAGGCGAATTGGGTGTTCTGCAGGTATTGGTCGGGATGCCGCCGCCCGGCGGACGGGCCCAGTTTCGATTCATCGAGCACCAGATTTTGCAGCTCGGAAACCGATTCGATCATTTGGGCGCTCGTGCCGAAGTGATAAAACTCGGCTTGATTCAATGGCACCACCGCGCAGGTGAGCCCACGAATGAGCGGGTCGTTTTCAACCGGCGTCGTGCCGAGGGCCAGGGCGAAGCGCGAATAAAACTCGTAGCTGGCGGGGCATCCGCCCTGGAACCGGGCCGCCGGCTCCTCCCAACCGCACCGCTCCATCAATACGCGGACGGCCCGCTCGCTCAAGAGCCACATGCCGGTGTCGAAGAGGTAAAGATGCTCCTGTGCGAGTTCGCGCGTGCGCGCCGGCGCGGGCTTTTGCAGGAAGAAGGCGAGTTCGTTCGGCAGGCCGCGCGGCGTGAAGAAGACGCCGAAGTCCTTTGCTTTTTCCGGCGTTCCCCACATGCCGAGGCCCAGCACGTCCACGTCCGGGAATGCCGGCAGTTCCCCGGGCAGGCGGATGAGGGTGTCGCCACTGACGAGCATGGCGACGGTGCGCGCACCGCCATGGGCCAGGACGCGTGAGTAATGGGCCAGTTGCAAATCCAGCAGCGTCTGGTCCAGCCGCTGGCCGCGCGACCAGCGCAGGGCGGGGACGGGCATCAGCAGCTTGCCAGTGGGCGCGTAAGCGGGCAAACGCCGGCTCTGGCCGCCGGAGTGCAGGATGAGTTTGCGGCTGGCATTCAACCATTCGCTGAACGCGAGGCCCGACCCGGTTTGGCGCCAGGCTTCCACCAGCAGATTCGCCGTGCCGCCGCCCGAACCGAGCGGCGGCCCGCTGGCATCCGAACACGCGAACCAGCCCGGGCGCTGGCGTTTTTCCAGCGTCGCGAACTCCACGGCCATGCGCGGCGGAAGGGTGAGCAGGAATTGAATTGGCGCTTCGTGGGTGTTCATCAGCCGGGGAATGATGAAGAAAAATGCCGGCGAGTGTCGAGCGGATTGAACCAAGCGAAGCCAGCGATTTGAGGAATGGGGCGGAGCCTTTTCAGCTGACCCGCCTCCTCACATCGGCGGCTACTTCTTCCGCGCGGCTTCGAGCGCCGCCTTGGTCGCGGCTTGCAGGGCGTCGAGTTCGTCGCGCAATTCGCCCTTCGTTTTGCGATCCATGCGGTCGATGAACAGGATGCCATTCAAGTGGTCGACCTCATGTTGCACCGCGCGGGCGAGCAAGCCACCGCAGCGGAATTCAACCGGCTTGCCCTTCTCATTCAGCGCCTTCACGTCCACGGATTCGGGACGGGAGATGTCCGCGTAGATCTCCGGGAAGCTCAGGCAGCCTTCCGGTCCGGCGACGGATTCGCCCACCGGCTTGACTTCGGGATTAATGAGCACGAGCGGCATGAATTCGCTCACGTCCGCGGGCTTGCCCTTCAGTTCAAGCCGGGAAGGGCGGTCGGAGACCACGCGCAGGTCGAGGACGGTCAATTGCAGCGCGTGCCCGACCTGTTGCGCCGCGAGCCCGATGCCCTTGCTGGCGGCCATCGTTTCAAACATGTCCGCGATGAGCTGGCGGATTTCCAGCGTGACGGATTCGATGCGCGCGCCCTTGCGACGCAGCACCGGGTGACCGTATTTGACAACGGGCAAAATCATCGGGGGTGGCGGGTGACGGGTGACGGGTGACGGGAATTGCGTGGTTCATCCGCAACTAGGCGACGCGTCTCGATCGTTTGAATCGTTTTGGTCAAGCCGCCGATGATGCGGTTCAATGTAGCTACGCGTTGGTTAACGAGGTTGGCTGGGAGAAGCTGGTTGCAGCGCTCGTAACGGCCACGACTTTCCCGAGCTTCACCACGGGCAATCTTCAGGTGCTGGGGGAGTTCCTTTCCAAAGCCCCTTCCGTACCCTTCCTCAATGTTGGCGCACACGGAATCCAGACTGCGTACCTGCTGCTTGACCAATTCCCGACCCCGATAATCCTTTCCCAAAACCTCGGAGTCGTCCCAGAACTCATCGAATGCTTGTCGCGCCAGCCGGTAGATCCCGAAGGTTTCCAGGCGGTCGGGGAAATCGTCGCTTTCGCGATTGGATTTGTTGCCGGGATTCATGCCACCTGTCACGCGTCACTCGTCAC
The DNA here is from genome assembly GCA_964539515.1 of uncultured Bifidobacterium sp. Taxonomy (GTDB): domain Bacteria; phylum Verrucomicrobiota; class Verrucomicrobiia; order Limisphaerales; family JADLHS01; genus JADLHS01. The sequence goes on from CAZIJO010000045.1 coordinate 8,694, forward strand.
ATCAGGCTTTTGCCGGCCAATTGCGAAGCAAGCCCGCCAGGTCGGCCACGCTGGGGCTTTTGGCCGAGCGCACGTAGAAACCGCTGGTCGTCACCCCGGTGAGCACACTCTGGGCGTTGTCGAAACCGAGCAGTTTGCCGAGGCAGAAACCGGCGTTGAAATGGTCGCCCGCCCCGGTGGTGATCAGCGGCTTGGGGGTGAAGGGACCCTCGACGATGGCGGAATCGTCCGCGCTGACGGCCAGGGCAAAGGACACCGGATGAACGACCACGGTGTTGATGGCAACGTGATTCCGGATTTGCGTCGCGAGCTTGAGCAACCCGTCCGGCGAGTGATCGCTGATGTTGAAGCCCAGGTGCTGGCCGATTTCATAGGCTTCCTTCTCGTTCAAGCCGAGGATTGCATCGAAGTGCCGTTCGAACTGGGTAATGAGCGACAGCGCCTGGAGCACGTCGGCGCGCGTGCGTTTCTCCGGATCGGCCAGATCGAAAAACAGTTTGCGGCGCGGGCCGGAGAGCGTGGGGCAGACGTCCTTCAGGATGGCCGCCCACATGTCGTTCATGCAGGTGAGCATGGTCCAGTTGACGAACGCCACGAAGTTCGCGGCCTGAACCTTGGCGGTGAACTTTTCCTGGCCGAAGCGGGCCTTGATGGTTGCCCAGTTCACCTCGCGCAGCGACGTGTGCTTGCCGCAAATGATTTTGCCGTCCTCGAATTCCAGCGCATCGGTATAGCCCGGTTCGGCGATGGAATGCACCTCGGCCTGTTTGGCGAAGTCGGCGAAGACCGGGTGCAAGCTGGGAAAACCGAGGTTGCCCAGATAGCAGACTTTCATCCCGAAACTGGCCAGGGCGTTTCCCATGATGGGGCCGTTGCCGCCCAGTTTGGTCAGTTGGTTGACCATCTCCACGTTCGTGCTTTTGCCGGCGGCGGCGGCGAGGCGCTCGGCGTATTTGGCGATGGTGGTCAGCCGCTGGTATTTGTCCGCACTCTCCCGTTTGTCCACGACGTGGAGGATCTCGTCCACAAAGCCGTCGAGGCCGAGGAACGCATTGAGGCCGGCTACCCGGGGGGTCGCGGACTGAAGTTGATCGGCGGCGCGGGCGCGTAGTTCAGGTGTATTCATGAGTTCAAATCGCAAGGGAAACCGGCGGGAACGCCATTACTCGGAATCGATTCCGAGGATTTGCAGGATGCGTTCAAGTTCCGCATCGCTATAGAAGGAAACATCCAGGGACCCGCGGCCTTGAGCGTAACGCAGATGAACTTTCGTGCCGAGGCGTTCGCGGATTTTATTCTCCAGGCTGGCAACATGGGCATCGGTCGCGAGCGGGGTCCGGCCGCTGTTCCGGGCCCGGGCGGAGTCGCGGGTCTGCAACTTCGCGATCAAGCCTTCGGTCTGCCGGACGTTGAGGGCCTCCTTGAGGACGCGTTCGGCCGCCTGGCGCTGCTGCGCTTCCTCGGGGAGTCCGAGGATCACCTTGGCGTGACCGACGGAAAGCCGGCCTTCGCGGATGAACCCCTGCACGTCCGGCGGGAGTTTCAGCAGGCGCAGCGCGTTGGCGACAACCGCCCGACTTTTGCCGACTTTGGTGGCGACGAGTTCCTGGGTTAGCTGGAACTGGCTGACGAGCTGGGCATAGCCCAGCGCTTCCTCAATCGGGTTGAGATTTTCGCGCTGGAGGTTTTCGATCAGCGCCATTTCGAGGACAGCGCGGTCGTCGGCCTCGCGGACCAGGGCCGGCACTTCGGTCAGGCCGGCGAGTTCCGCCGCGCGCCAGCGGCGTTCCCCGGCGATGAGTTCAAAGTGATTTCCCTGGGCGCGGACAATGAGCGGTTGGACGATGCCTTGCTCGCGGATGGAGTCGGCAAGTTCGCGGAGGGATTCGGCGGAAAAATCTTTGCGCGGCTGAAGGGCGCAGGGGCGGATCTGGGACAGGGCCAGGTGCCGGACTTGATCCCGCAGCGCTGGGGCGGGCGTCAGCGCGGGCGCAATCGCATGCGCACCGGCGGGCGGTGGAATGACGTGCGTAACGTGGGTGACGTGGGTTGGCGGCGGAGTGACAAATGCGGGGTTGGAGATGACTGGATTGCCACCCAACAGCGCGCCAAGGCCGCGTCCCAAAGCCGGTTTCGACATGCGATCAGAGTGACGGAGCAATGCGGGGTTGTCAAATTCTAGTCTGACTGCCGGCCAGTGCTTTCGCTGCCCGAGCAATCAACGTGGAAGTCCGAACCTATCGGAACGCCGGTCTCCGCCCCGATTGAAAAGTCGCGCCAATCCAGACCGCGCCAAAAAAGCCAGTAACAATTGTTGATGCGATGAAAACCATGCTCGCAAATGCTCCCGCGTTGTTCTCACCACACCGCACCTGGCAGCCCTCCCCCCGAATCCACGCCAGGCAATGCAAGAACCCGCCGGGGGAGGATTCGCCGAAGACCCTCAGCGACTGCAACGAAACGAGTGCATCGAAGGATTGACCTGCCAACCGGGATGGTTAAATCTCTGCGCCCGGCAAACTTGACTGATAATTGAAGGTCCATGGTTTGCCTCCAAACCAAAACAAAAATGAAACGATTCATCCAGTCCCTCAAAGTATCGGCCGGTGTCCGCGTGGTCGTCTGGTTCTCCGGTTGCTCCAACAATAACGACCCGGTTACCCGGGCGGAGCAGCACGAGAGCAACCGGCCTTCCATCGCCGAGACCCGGGCGATTGCCGAGGAGGGTTTCATTTACGGATTGCCGCTGGTGATGTGCTACACGGCGAACTACGAGTTCTGGATCGACAAATCGTCCGGGCAATACAAATGCCCGATCGGCCAGCTCTTCAATACGAGGAACGTCTTCACGTACAAAGACACCGCCGTCATCACGCCGAACAGTGACACCCCCTACTCGTTTGCCTGTGTTGATCTCCGCGCCGAGCCGTGTGTCGTCTCGGTGCCGGCGGTGCCGAAGGAGCGTTACTACTCCGTCATGCTCTGCGACTTCAACACCTTTAACTATGGTTACATTGGCACGCGCGCCACGGGACCGGAGGCCGGCGATTACCTGATTGCCGGACCGGATTGGAAAGGGGAAACGCCCGCTGGAATCAAGAAGGTGTTCCGGCCGACCACGCAGTACAGCCTCATCCTTTTCCGCACCCAACTCTTCGGGCCGGAGGACCTCGCGAACGTGGCGAAGATCCAGGACAACTACAAAGTCCAGCCGCTCTCGGCTTTCCTGAAGCAACCCGCGCCGCCCGCCGCCCCCGCGTTGGAGTGGCCGAAGGCCAATGCCGAACTCGTCAAGACGGGCTTCTTTGAATACCTCGATTTTGTTCTGCAGTTTGCGCCGGCGGGTCCGGAAGAACAGGAAATCCGAGCCAAGCTGGCGAAGATCGGAATCGGCGCGGGCAAGACCTTTAATTTCAAGGATCTCTCCCTCGAACATAAAGCCGCCGTGGGGCTCGGCATGAAAGCCGGCGAGAAGCAAGTGGAAGCGAAAGTCGCGGCCATGGGAAAGAAGATCAATGGCTGGAACGTGGGGGCCGCGTTTGGCGATCGCGATTTCTACAAGGGTGACTGGTTGCTCCGCGCGGCAGCGGCCAAAGCCGGGATCTTCGGCAACGACGCCGTCGAGGCGATGTATCCCATGACGCGCTGGCTGCCTAATGGCGAGGAGCTGGACGCCAGCAAACACAACTATACGCTCACGTTTCCCGCCGGCCAGTTCCCGCCGGTGAACGCCTTCTGGTCGGTGACGATGTATGACGGCAAGACGCAGTTGCTCATCCAGAACCCGATCAACCGTTACCTCATCAACTCCCCGATGCTGCCCAAGATGAAGCAGAATGCCGACGGCTCGCTGACGCTTTACATCCAGAAAGATTCGCCGGGCGCCGACAAGGAATCCAACTGGCTGCCGGCGCCGAACGGTCCTATCTATATCGCCATGCGTCTCTACTGGCCGAAAACTGAGTCGCCATCGATTCTGCCGCCTGGGGAAGGCACCTGGCGGCCGCCGGGGGTGGTCATCGCCAATTGATCCCAGCGCCCGAACCGATGCTTGAGCCGCGCCTCACGACGTTTGATCCGGTCCTCACCTGTGCCGGGGTATTTGTTTGCCTGTTCGGTGCGGCTTGGATTGGCTACCTCCTCCGCTCCCGCCTGCCGGACCATCACCTCAGCAACGAAACCAAGGAGTCCGTGCGCATCGGCATGGGTTCCGTGGCGACGATGGCCGCCCTGGTGCTCGGCCTCCTCGTCGCCTCGACCAAGAGCGCCTATGACACCGAAAAATCCGAGGTGATGCAGCTGGCGGCCAAGCTGGTGTATCTGGATCAATTGCTGGCCAGCTATGGGCCGGAATCCGCCGAAGCGCGCAGGTTGCTCAAACGGGCGACCGAATCCGCGATCCTGCGCATTTGGCCCGAGGTGAAAGCAACAGCGGGCACGTTGGCGCCGGACCGGATTTGGACCCGGGATTTGCCGCAGACGATGCAGAATCTCTCCCCCAAGGATGACGCCCAACGGGCATTCAAATCCCAGGCAACCGCCGTCGTCAATGACCTGGGCCAGCTGCGCTGGCTGCTGTTCGAACAGATGGATTCCGCCATTTCTGCTCCCTTGCTCGTCATCATGGTTTTCTGGCTCGCGTTGACCTTTCTTAGTGTGGCGGTGTTTGCGCCGGCAAATGGCACGTCCATCGCGGCCCAGTGCCTCGGCGCTTTCTCCATCGCGGGGGCGGTCTTCCTTATCCTGGAACTCGACCAGCCGTTCCACGGACTGGTGAAGATATCCAGCCGCCCCTTGGTGACCGCGCTGCAACATCTCGAAAAATGACCCTCATGAAAATGACCAGCCTTGTGACCTTGACCGCCTTGCTGGCGGCCGGACTGACGTTTGCCGGTTTCGCCGCGGCGCCCCGGCCCAACATCCTCCACATTGTGGCGGACGATCTGGGCTGGAAGGACGTCGGTTTCAATGGGGGCACCGACATCAAGACGCCGAACCTGGACCGGCTCGCCGCCGGCGGCGCGAAGTTCTCGCAGTTTTACGTGCAGAACATGTGCACCCCCACGCGCGCGTGCCTGATGACCGGCCGCTATCCCTACCGCTACGGCCTGCAAACGATCGTCATTCCCACCGCCGCCGGGTACGGCCTCGACCCGAGCGAGTATCTCCTGCCGCAATGCCTCGGCGACGCCGGCTACAAGACCGCCATCATCGGCAAATGGCATCTTGGCCACGCCGACAAGAAGTATTGGCCCCGGCAACGCGGCTTCGACTACCAGTACGGCGCGATGATTGGCGAGCTGGATTATTTCACGCATGATGAACACGGCGTGCTCGACTGGTTTCGCAACAACAAACCCGTCCGCGAAAAGGGCTACACCACCACGCTCCTCGGCGACGACGCAGTCAAATACATCAACCGGCAAGAGCCGAATCGACCGTTCTATCTTTACCTCACGTTCAACGCCCCGCACACCCCTTACCAGGCCCCGAAGGAATACATTGACAAGTATTCAAGTATTCCCGAGCCCACGCGTCGCACTTATGCCGCCATGGTGGATTGCCTCGACGAGAACGTCGGCAAGGTCGTTGCCGCGCTCGACAAGCAAGGCCTCCGCGACAACACGCTCATCATTTTCCACAGCGACAACGGCGGCACGACAGACAAAATGTTCGCCGGCCAGATGGCGGACATGTCCAAAGTCGTGCTCCCGTGCGACAACGGCCCGTATCGCAACGGCAAGGGCTCGCTCTTCGAAGGTGGCAGCCGCGTTTGCGCGCTGGCCAACTGGCCCGGCCGCATCAAAGCCCAGACCGTGGATGGCATCATTCACGCCGTGGATCTTTACCCTACGCTCGCCGCCCTCGCCGGCGCGTCCACCGCCAAATGCAAGCCGCTCGACGGCGTGAATGTCTGGGACACCATTGCCGATGGGAGAGCGTCGCCGCGTACGGAATTCTTCTATAACATCGAACCGTTCCGCGCCGGCATCCGTCAGGGCGATTGGAAACTTATCTGGCGCACGATGCTCCCGAGCAGCGTGGACCTCTACAACCTCGCGGAAGATCCCTACGAGAAAAACAACCTCGCCGCGGCTCACCCCGACAAAGTCGCCGCGATGCAGGCCCGCCTTGAAGCCGCGAGCAAGGAAGCCGCCAAGCCGATGGCGCTGGGCTGGATTGTGCAGGAAGCCATGAAATCCGCTACGCCACTCCTTCCCACCGACGAAGGCTTCTACACGGACGGCGATGGCGGCAACATGACGCCGAAGATCGGTACGGCGCACTGATTCAATGGGAGGAAGCAGGGAAACCGGAAAGTGAAATCTAAACCCTCCGTTGCCTCCGTTCGCTTCTTTCCAGGTCCGGTCCTTCAGTCGGGACAAGCCGCGTGTCAGCCGATGGGCCTGTTTGCTTTAACTAATGTTCCCCGTGCTTCGCAGCCGGTGACCCGTTTTTCAATTTGCCCGCGAGTGGAAGATTCGTAATCTCCCGGCATGAGCACGCTGTGCCATGACGAGCCGCCAGCACCGGCGCGGGCGCCGTGGAAGTCGCCGTGTTCGGTCCCTTTGGTTGGCCAGCCCCTGCAACTGTCGGCGATTGATGAACGCAACTGACAACCCGGAAGGCGTTGCGCGACCACGTAACTGGATGCGTTATGTTTTGCGGGGACTCGGACTTCTCGCGCTGGGACTTCTCCTCCTGTTGCTCTCGGCCTGGGCGATGGCGGCGCTCGCTTTCGACGTGCGGATCCCGTGGCTAAGAATGCCCCTGGCCGTTTTGTATGCGGTTGTCCTGCTCGCGCTCTGGGTCGTCGTCAAACGCCGTTGGCTGGCCACCATCGCGACCCTGGCTGGCTTTGGGCTGGTGGCGGCCTGGTGGTTCTCCCTGCCGCCTACCAATGACGGCGACTGGCAGCCGGACGTGGCGGTGCTGGCGTACGCGGAGGTGGACGGGGACAAAGTCACCGTTCACAACATCCGCAATTGCGATTATCGCACGGAGACGGACTTCGATGTGCGGTACTATGACAAGACCTTCGATCTCACCCGGATCCGGACCGCCGACCTCTACATGGTCTATTGGGGCTCGCCATACATGGCGCACACCATGGTGAGCTTCGGGTTCGCCGGCGGCGACTACCTGTGTTTCTCCATCGAAACGCGGAAGGAAAAAGGCGAAGGTTACTCGGCGGTGAAAGGATTGTTCCGCCAGTTTGAACTGGTTTACATTGCCGCCGACGAACGTGACGTCGTACGGTTGCGCACCAATTACCGGACGGGGGAAGAAGCGTATCTCTTCCGTCTGAATGCTTCGCCGGCCCAGGTGCGCGCGTTTTTCATGAACTACGTCCAACAGCTGAACCGCCTGCGGGAGCAGCCCAAGTGGTACAATGCCGTCCGCCACAACTGCACCACCAGCATCCGCATGCAACGCGCGGCGGCTGACCGCGCGCCGTGGGACTGGCGGATGCTGGTCAACGGCTACGGGGACGAGCTGCTTTACGAACGCGGGATGATCCCCACGAACCTGCCGCTGGTTGAGCTGAAGGCGCAGGCGCACATTAATGCTCGCGCCCGGGCGGCGGACAAAGACGCTGATTTCTCACGCCGGATCCGGCAAGGGGTGCCGGGAACTGAATACCCGCCATGAATAGGAATCCAAATCATCCTCGTCGCTCCCGGAGCCTCAACCCCACTTTGACGGTGCTGGCCGCGGCCGTCGCGACCGTTCTCTGTACCAGTTGCACCGCGCCGATTGGGGCCGATCGCGTGACCGCCCGCCAGGCCTATGCCCAGGTGGATTCCAACGCGCTGCGGAGCGGCAAACCCAGCGCGGACACGGTCGCCATCCTCCACCGTTATGACCTCGACCGGCTGGCCGTGAGTCATGCCGATGAGGCGGTGCGGCAGTTGCACCAAAGGGCGTTGGCCACGGGTGAACGCGACTTGCTGTTCGCCCTGTCGGAGTTGAGCTACGTGGCGGGCGATCAAATCAAGCGCAGCCTCAAGCCTTGGGAGCCGCGCGACGCTCGCGACTACTACCTGGGTTCAGCGATTTATGCCTGGCTGTTTCTGTTCGGCGAGGCCAAGGGGGCGAGCCCCACGGCGTTTGACCGTCGTTTTCGCGAGGCTTGTGACCTTTATAACTATGGCCTGGGCCAGGCACTGGTGGGGGCCAGAAGCACCAATGGCGTCGTGCAATTGCAAGACGACCGGCGTCAATTGCCCGTGGGCGAAATGCAGGTTCAACTCAGCCACGAAAACTTTGCCGCGCGGCTGCAGGAGTTTGATGAGATCCTCCTGGCGGACCAGTTCCGGGTGCGGGGACTGAGCGTGCGCAACCGCGAGCCGGGTATCGGGACACCGCTGATCTGTGTCCGACCGTTGAATCCGGAGTTCGGTCTCCGCCAGGCCACGCCCGCCACGGTGCTTTTGCGCGGTCCGGCGTCGCTTGCCGAACTGGCGGAGGGGAAATGCATCGGTTCGCTCGAACTTTACCACCCAATTTTTGACACCACGTCTACCACCATTGGTGGCGCCCGGGTGCCGCTGGAGATGGATATTACCGCCTTTCGCGCTTACACGCTGACCCAGTCGCGGGTCTGGAGCCTGGGCAAGCTGGGTTTCCTGGCGCCCGCCGAGCGAATCCCCAGTCAGCTGATCCTGAACCAACCTTATGATCCGAACCGGATCCCGGTGGTTTACGTCCACGGCACCTTCTCGAGTCCGGTCACGTGGGCGGAGATGGTCAACACCTTGGCGGCGGACCCGGAGGTGCGAAAGCGTTATCAGGTTTGGAGCTTCGTTTATGGCAGCGGAAATCCCTTGGTGCAATCCATCGGCGATTTCCGGACGGCGTTGACGACCATGGTCCACCAACTCGACCCGCAGGGGACCAACGCCCTGCTGCGTCAGATGGTGGTCATCGGCCATAGCCAGGGCGGGCTGCTGACCAAGGGCACGGCCGTGGACGCGGGCGACAAGCTCTGGCGCGTCGTCAGCACCAACCGGCTCGAGGACCTCAGAATTGCAGAGGCCGACCGTGAAAAGCTGCGCCGCGCCGTGTTTCTGGAGCCGTTGCCGTTCGTAAAGCGCGTCGTTTTCATCGCGACTCCGCACCGCGGCAGTTATTTGTCGAGCGGATTGGCCCGCCGGCTGGCAGCGCGATTGGTCTCCCTGCCTGGGAACCTGGTCTCTCGCAGCAAGGATATGTTCCAGCTCGTGGCCGGCTCGGATATCGGGCGTTTCCTCCACGGCCGCATGCCGACCAGTCTCGATGGTATGTCGCCGAAAAACCCGGGTCTGCTCGCCCTGGCAGACATTCCCGTGGTGCCCGGCGTCACGGCGCATTCCATCATCGCCGTGGAAGGCGACGGGGATTACCACAAGGGCCGGGACGGAGTTGTCGCCTACACAAGTGCGCACGTGGATTATGCGCAGTCGGAGTTCATCGTGCGCAGCTACCATACCTGCCTGGATCAACCGGCCACCATCGAGGAAGTTCGCCGCATCCTGCACGAGCACCTTAAATCTTTACCGGCCAATCAGTCCGGGAAGTGAACGATGCCGGCCGGAGGTTCGTGCATAATTCACCGCCGGGCTCGCCGTCCGTGGGGTCGGCCAAACGAGTACGCGTCGCCGCTGCCCCAAGTCAGGGAGCAGCCGGACCAAACTGGAGTCATCAGGGTTTTATGGCTGGTTAGGATTGGGAAACAACGCCATCAGGCTGTCGGCAAACAGGCGCATGCCGCGGGCATCCGGATGGTTGATGGAATTCAACATCAGGGTGGAGTAGGGGATGCCCTGCCGCCAAAGCCGGCCGTAGCGTAACGAGGCGTCCGCCAGGGCCACGCCGTGCCGGGCGGTGAACTGCCGCAACCCTCGGACGTAGGGCCGCGGATCATCGTCGATTTCGCGTTCCGCCTTCAGGCCCATCCAATCTGGACGGACGTAATGGGGTGAGAGAATGATCCACTCGGCGCCGATGGTTTGGAAATCCGCAAGCAGCCGGGAGTAATTTTCCTCAACCTGCGCCTCGTTCATCCCGGCGTCGTTGACAAATTCTGACACGATGAGGTCGGGTTTTCGCGCGAGCACCTTCTCCGCGTAGTTGTGTTCGCTGCCGGGTGGTTCGGCGAGGTAACTGCCGGAATTGCGTCCGCCCCATGCCTCGGTGACGAGTTCGATCTGTGCTTTGGGAAAACGGTAGCGCAACCGGGTGACGAACTGCGCCTGCCACCGTTGATGCTCCCAATCGGGGACGAAAGTGCCAACCGTCACGCTGTCGCCCCAGGCCAGAATTCGCAGTGCTTGACCCGAGCGGAGTTTCGCCAGGGTTCGGGGAAGTAATTTTTCGGCCGGGGACGGACTGGTGGGAGGTGGTTCCGGATAGGCGTTTTCGAGTACCGGAAACAGGTGCTCCGGCTCGAGTTTAAGGATCCGGCCGGGGACATAGATGTTCGCCAGCCGCTGGTCACCTTCGGCGAGGTCCGGTGGGGTGGGGGCAGCGGGTTTGGGCTGGCCTGTCCGGATAACTATCTTTCCGGCGGTCGTGAGCACGATCGAATCCAGGCGCAGCCAGCCGTGGCGGTAGGTGGCAAACACCGGTTGACCTTCCTTGAGCCCGCCATTGGTCAATCGGCCAATGGTGGCCCACGCCAGGTCCGCGTCATAATCATTTCCCCGTTTCAATCGCGGGGCATCAGGTTCCGGGCCGGTGCGTAGCTCCAGACTCTCCGGGTCGAGCAGATGCGGTGTGGTGCACTCTTGCGCCCGGACGGCGGCCAACGCGGCCCCCTTCACCCAACCACCTGCTTTCGGATTAAAGACCGGCAACGTGTCAAATTTCTCGGCCTTGACGGTGGTCAGCGCCGGCGGGGCGACGTCCAAGGTGTCCGCCAGCACTTGGCCGTTCGCATTGTGCAAACTGACGCGGATCTGCCAGTCGCCTGTCAGAGTGAGCGACGCTGGCTCTGCGGCCGGCGCCGTGAGGGCAATCCCTAAACCGGCGTAAAGCGCGAGCAGGACCGGCCATGAGCGGGAGGAAAAATTTGAACCGCCCGCCCGATTTGCAGACTGCTTCGAAATCATGCTGGCATACTTGCGCGGAGGCATCCGTCCGGCAAGCCCGCTGATCGTCGACTCTTCCGTTCGGTCCACGGGCAACGGCGCGACGCGCGGGATCAGGCGGCGGCGCACGGATCGCCAAGCTCGGATTATGCATGATCTGACGGAGAACTGATTGAATTCGTTTGGAATCCTTGTGGACTTGCCGGCTGGAGCAGCGTATGAAGTGGTGGAACACCAACGCTAAATCGAACCCGCCAGATGGAAGGTTGGTGGTTGGTTGTGTTATTCGATAGCTTGACGATTTGGCACTTAGGCGCCGTAGCAAATAGTGTGAAGCGAAACCAATCAGCGATTTGCGAATCGAACGGGTCACCTCGCCCGCCCGGCAACGGCTTCACTCTGATCGAATTATTGGTGGTGATCGCGATCATCGCCATTCTCGCCGCGCTCCTGTTGCCGGCGCTCTCGCGGGCGAAGTCCACCGCGAATCGCGTGGTGTGTCTCAACAATCAGAAGCAGTTGGTCCTGACCTGGGCGCTTTATTCGGGTGACAATCGGGAGGCCCTGGTGGCGAACGGTGGGACAAGCGGGGCTGCTTTGCCCGAATTGTGGGTCCACGGCGGCAACCATGGCGATGACCAGACGCTCACCAACTCCCAATATCTCGTGAGCCCGCGTTACGCCTTGTTCGCCCCCTACCTGAAGACCGTGCATCAATATAAGTGCCCGGCCGACCGGTCAAAATGGCCGATTGGCAATGGGAAGATTGCCGCGGAACTGCGCAGTTACTCCTTGAATTCCTATCTGGGCACGCGCACCGCCAATGCCCAGCGTCCGGTCGTTCTCAATTCTGCCTACCGTGTCCATCTCAAATCCTCGAGCCTGGCGGGCGAGAAGCCGGCCGAGCGCTTCGTCTTTATGGATGTCAATCCCGCCAACATTTGCACCCCCGGCTTTGGCGTTGATATGAACCTGCAATCCATCATCCATTATCCTTCCGTTTTGCACCGGGGCGTGGGCGTGGTGGCGTTTGCCGATAACCATGTCGAGGCGCACAAATGGCTGGATTCCCGGACCAGGAAAACTGTCACCGGTAGCAACTACATCCATCACGATGATCCCGTGGCCGGCAATCAGGATTTCCGCTGGATCGCCGAACGCACCACCTCCAGGAGGTAGGACTCATCGCAGTTGAATGGCAAAATCCCAACTTCGTCCGTCCGGCCGACCACAAGCCATCCGGCAACGGCTGCGGTGGTGTGACTTGACGGGTCTGGACTCCGGCCGTCTTCTTCCGGAGGGGAATTACGAACGCATCCCGATGGCGGATTCCAGTTGGACTTCGTCGTGAAATCCAAGTATGAGATTTCCCATCGCCTCCGCAAAACACAAATCGCCGGCCGGGATTTCGGTCGGTCGTCCAACGGCTCCGGCGGACCGCCCGGGGCCGGGGAGTGGTTTTACCCTCATCGAACTGCTCGTCGTCATCGCCATCATTGCCATCCTGGCGGCCATGCTTTTACCGGCACTGACCAAGGCCAAAACCAAGGCCCAGGGGATTCAATGCCTGAGCAACCTGAAACAGCTGCAACTCGGCTGGCTGATGTATGCCGACGACCACAACGGCAATCTGGTGGCAAACCTCTGGGCGGGATCCGTCAACATCCGCAACCCAGTCAAGAACTGGGTGGCCGGCCGCCTGGATTTCAGCGGCACGAATCCGGACAACACCAACACGCTGTTTCTGACTGAATCACCCTTGTACATTTACACCAAGAACACCGGCGTTTACAAATGTCCGGCCGACAAGAGCAGCGTGGTCACGCCCGGGGGCGAACGTCCCCGGACCCGCAGTCTCTCCATGAACTGCTGGGTTGGGGATGTCGAGGATCGGGCCTGGGGTGGGCAAACGATGTACAAAGTCATCAAGAAAATGAGCGACTTCATCCGCCCGGGACCGGTCAACACTTTTGTCTTCATTGATGAGCATGAGGACAGCATCGATGACGGATGGTTCGCGGTTGACATGGCCGACCGGGGCAGTGCCACAATCATGGCCAATGTTCCTGCCAGCTATCATAATGGCGCCGGTGGCCTTTCCTTTGCCGATGGGCACGCGGAAATCCATAAGTGGGTTGATCCGCGCACCAAGCTTCCGGTCACCAAGACCTATATCCCGCTCAACATTCCGTCCCCCAACAACAAGGACATTCTGTGGTTGCAGGAACGCACAACGGGCCGGAGATAATCGCCCCCGGCGCGAAGCCGGCACGCGGATGAACGCCAGCTCGCCTTCCAAGCCCCGAGCGACAATCGGCAAACCTATTTCTGGCCACCACGAATGAGGTTGCTCCGCCTGATCCCATTGCTGCTCGGACCCGCCGCCATTGGCGCGCCCGTGGATTTTGTGCGCGAGGTGCGTCCGATTTTCCAGGAGCACTGCTACGAGTGCCACGGGGAGAAGAAACAAAAGTCGGGGCTGCGACTCGACATTAAAGCAGCGGCACTGAAGGGAGGCGACAACCACGCGCCGGCTATCATTGCCGGCAAGGCGAAGGAGAGTCCGCTCATCCGGTTGGTGACCAGCAAAGCGGCGGATACGCGGATGCCGCCAAAGGGGGAAGGCCTGTCAGCGGCGGAAATCGCGACCCTGTCCCGATGGATCGAGGAGGGCGCATCCTGGCCGGAAGGGGTAGATTTGGCAAAGGTGGAGGATCCGCGCGCCCACTGGTCGTTCCAGCCCGTGTCCCGGCCGGCGCCGCCCGGAACGAAAAATCGCCGATGGCCCCGCAACGATCTGGACCGTTTTATTCTCGCACGGTTGGAGCAGGAAGGATTGAAACCGGCACCGGAGGCGGATCGGGTGACCTGGCTGCGCCGGGTCTCGTTTGATCTCACCGGCCTGCCGCCCACACCAGAACAGGTGACCGCCTTGGTCAAAGATCGGCGACCCGATGCCTTCGCCCAGGCGGTGGAGGAGTTGCTGGCGTCGCCGCGGTACGGCGAGCGGTGGGCGCAGCACTGGTTGGATGTGGTGCGTTACGCGGATACCCACGGCTTCGAGGTCAATACTGAGCGTCCCAATGCCTGGCCGTATCGGGATTATGTGATCGAGGCTTTCAACCAGGATACGCCTTACGACCGCTTCATCCGCGAACAGATCGCGGGTGATGCCTGGGAAAAGGACGCCGCGACCGGATTTCTCGTCACCGCGTCGGTGCTGCTGTCGGGCCAGATCGGGGCGGATGACGTTTCCAAACGCCTCGCGCGGCAGGATGCGCTGGATGAGATCGTCGTGAACACGGGCCAGACCTTTCTCGGATTGAGCGTGGGCTGCGCGCGTTGCCACGATCACAAGTTTGATCCCATCAGCGCGCGGGATTATTACTCGATGCAGGCGTTCTTTGCCGGCGTGGAATATGAGGATCGTGAACTGCGCACCCCGGAAGCCCGGGCGCAGCGGCGGGAGGTGGAGGCGCTGAAGCAACGCGTCGCGGAGGTGGACCGGGAACTCGCGCAGTTCGAGCCTTTGGCTCGGGCGGGCTCAACGCCAATCAAGCCCACCAATCCCCGCCTCAACGAGGAAACCTTCCCGCCGCTCGCCGCGAAGTATGTGCGGTTCACCATTCATGACGCGAACCTGCATCCGACGCTCGGTCTTATCGAGCCGTGCGTGGATGAGCTGGAAATTTTCTCGGACGAAGCCACGCCGCGCAACGTTGCCCTCGCCAGTCACGGCACGAAGGTTACCGCCTCGGGCAGTCGCACGTCCGACCTCCACCGTTTGGAACACATCAACGACGGCCAGTATGGCAACGGTCACAGTTGGATGGCGGACGAGGCCGGCCGGGGCTGGGTGCTGTTCGAACTGCCCGCAGCGGTGCGTATCGGAAAAATTAGTTGGGGCCGCGACCGCGAAGGAAATTTCACCGATCGGCTTGCGACCGCTTACACGCTGGAGGCGGGGCCGTCGTTGGATGCAATGACACCGCTGGTTTCCGTGCTTCCGCCGCGTCCAGCGGTGAATGCCGCCATGAACACGGATCGTTTTGCGCCGGTGAAAGCCCGGCGGCTGCGCTTCACCATCAAGGAGACCAACAATTTGGAGCCGTGCGTTGACGAAATTGAGGTCTTCGACACGGAGGCGCGCAACGTGGCGCTGGCCAGCGCCGGCACGAAGGTCACGTCCTCGGGCGACACGGTCGTGGCCGATCGCCATGAACTGCGGCAGATCAACGATGGTCAGTACGGCAATTCGCGGAGTTGGATGTCCAACGAGAAGGGCCGGGGCTGGGCTGTACTGGAGTTTCCCGCGGAACACGTCATCGAGCGCGTCGTCTGGGGCCGGGATCGCGAAGGGAAGTTCACCGACCGCCTAGCGACGAACTATGTCATCGAAATCGCCGACGCCGCGGGCGAATGGCGATCCGTCGCGGATTCAACCGACCGGAGGGCGTTTGGGCCCGGGGAGAACAAGGCCAGACCCGCCGCCTTTTCCACGGCCGGACTGCGCGCGGAGGAGGCAAAGAAAGCGGACGCCTTGGTTGCCGAGAGGAAAACGCTGGAAGCGAAAATCGCCGCCGCCGCGGTGGGGCAAATGGCTTTCGCCGGCAAGTTCCGAAAGCCGGATGATATTTTTCTTCTCAATCGTGGCGACCCCGAACAGCCGAAGGCCGAAGTCACGCCGGCGGTGCTGAGCGTGGTCGGGACGATGCAACTTTCGAAGGACGCCGCGGAACAGCAGCGCCGGCTGGCGCTGGCCGACTGGATCGCCCGTCCGGAAAACCCGCTCACGGCGCGGGTGATGGTCAACCGCATCTGGCAGGGGCATTTCGGCACCGGGCTGGTGGCGACGTCGAGCGACTTCGGCCGCAATGGGGCCAGGCCTTCGCATCCGGAGTTGCTCGACTGGCTCGCCTCCGAATTCGTCCGCTCCGGCTGGTCGGTGAAACAAATGCACCGGCTCATCGTGCTCTCGGCTACATATCGGCAATCGGCCCGGCTCGATCCGGCCGCGGCTGCCCGGGACGCAGATGTTCGCTTGCTCTGGTGCTTTCCTTCCCGCCGGCTTGAATCCGAACCGATCCGCGACGCGATGCTCGCCGTCAGCGGTCAGTTAAACCTCAAGATGGGTGGCCGGGGCTTCGATCTGTTCAACAACCGCGGCGGGCTAAGCGGCTTCAATCCTGTCGAGTCCTTCAAAGGGGAAGGTCTGCGCCGGATGATTTATGCACACAAAGTCCGGCGCGAGCGGGAGGCAGTGTTCGGTGCGTTCGATTGCCCCGATGCTGGGCAGAGCACCGCCCGCCGCCGCGAGTCCACCACCCCCATCCAGGCCCTCAACCTTTTCAACAGCCGTTTCACCCTGGAGCAGGCCGATGCTTTCGCCGTCCGCGTGAAGGCCGACGTTGGTGACGACTTGACGAAACAGATCCGGCGCGCCTACCAACTCGCCCTCAGCCGCAATCCCAGTTCCGCTGAACTGGCGGACACCAAAACGGTCGTGAGCGCCCATGGATTGCCCACGCTCTGCCGCGCGCTGTTCAACAGCAACGAATTTCTTTTTGTCCCATGACGCAAATTCGCCGCCTCTCGCAACGTATTGGACTGTTGGCGCTGACTGCGATTGCCTCCGCGTCCGCCGGGACGATGGCAACGAACCAGCACGGCCTGGCCGTCGCCACGGAGGCCATTGCCATTGTCTCACGTCAGAAAGGCATCTTCACCGCACCGCCGATCGTGATGCCCACGCGCAAGGTGCCGGATGGTCCGTTGCTGGGGAATGGCGATGTGGGCGTGGCCATTGGTGGTGTGGTTGAGCGGCAGAAATACTATGGGCTGGGCGAGGCGGGCGGCGCCAACGTGACCGTCCGTCCGGTGGCCGTAACGAATTCTCCCGAGCGACACCGGTTCTATCTCGCGAAGAATGATTTCTGGAAGACCAAGACGATCTATCCCAACGCGCATCCTTGTCCCATCGGCGGGATTGACATAAACATCCCTGCGTTGGTCAACGGCCGGTACCACGCGGAGCAAATCCTGGAAACTGCCGAGGTCCGGCACACGCTCACGACCACCCAGCGGACGGAAGATCCGCCGCCGTTCACCCGCGCGGGCGCGGTCATTCATTTCCGCTCGTGGGTTGCTGCCACGGAAAACCTGCTGGTCATTGAGCTGTCGGTGGTGGGCAAGCCCGATGACACGAACCCGTTCGGGCCAACGGATCAAGTTGGCGTTGACGTCAACCTCTGGCCGATGACCGGCAATGAAGCAGAGACCGCCACCGGCAATCTGCCGGACGGCTATTGGGCCGTGCGCCGTTTCCACTCGACGACCAATTCGATCGCCTTGGAACGCAAGCCGTCGAAGTGGTCCAGTGAAGCCGCCGTGGCGCTACGCCTGTTCCATCATCGGCAGCCAGGCCTGCCGTGGAGCCGGGGCGACGGCTGGTCGGCGGATCGTTTCGTCCTTTCGCCGGCCCAGCCGATTGTCCTCGTGGCGGCGATCGTGACCAGCGAAGAGTCCGCGGAGCCTATGGACGCGGCGCGGCGCCGGGTCGCGGACCTGACCCTCGAACGCATCGACGCACTGCGCCAGGCTCATCGGCAATGGTGGCGGGAGTTTTGGTCGTCGTCGTTCGTCGAAATCGGCGATCCGCTGATCGAGAAGTTCTACTACGGCTCGCACTACCTGATGGCATCGTGCAGTCGCAACCGGCAGTTTCCACCCTCGCTCTTCGGGAATTGGACCACGGCTGACGGTCCGTCCTGGCAGGCGGATTATCATCTCAACTACAACCATCAAGGCCCGTGGTGGGGGGTGTTTTCCTCCAACCATCCCGAACTGGCCGATCCGTACGACACGCCCATCCTCGAATACCTTCCCATCGCCCGGGCCAATGCGCGGGAGTATCTCAATGTGCGCGGCGCTTACTACGACGTCGGGGTGGGGCCAAAAGGGCTGGAGACCGCCTTCATGCCCGACGGGCATGGCATCCCCGGCGAGGGTAACCGCATGTTTCTGGGCCAAAAGAGCAATGGCGCGTTCGCGGCGGCCAATATGTTCCTGCGCTTCCGCCACACTTACGACCTCGACTACGCCCGGCGGGTCTATCCGTTTCTGATCGAGGTGGCGAACTTTTGGGAGGATTATCTCAAGCTCGAAAATGGGCGTTACGTCATCACCAAGGACGCTGCCGGCGAAGTGGGGGACGGCGGCAGTGACAAGAACAACTGCCTGTCGCTCGGCCTGGTGCGGATGTTCTTCGATGGCATGCTCGAAGTGAGCCGTGAACTCGGCACTGATGCGGACCGGCGCGCCCGGTGGCAGCACATTCTCGATCACCTGAGCGATTTTCCCACGACCATGGTCGAGGGCGTGCGGCGGATTCGCGGGGCCGAGTCCGGCCCGGCCGCAAGCCGCGTGGGCCCGAAGCGGGACAATACGCGCGTCGAATTCATGGGCATGGTCTGGCCGTCCGGTGTGTTGGGTCTGGGCTCGGATCCAGCCATGCTCCAGGTTTTGCAGGACGACGTGCGCGGTTGGCCGGCGCCGGAATGGATTGGTCACTTCAATGGCTTCAGTCTGACTTTTCCCGGGGCCGTGCGCGTGGGCCATGATCCCCGTGACATTCTCGCCCGGCTGCGCCGGCAGCTCACGGTGGGAGGTTTTCCGAACCTCATGATCTTTGGTGGCGGTGGCGGCATTGAGAATTGTTCGGGTGTCCCGGCGACGATCAACGAGATGTTGCTCCAGACCCATGCAGGTGTGATGCGCCTCTTCCCCGTCTGGCCGCGCGAACAACCTGCCCGCTTCGGCCGGCTCCGGACGCATGGGGCGTTTCTCGTCAGCAGCGAATTGCGCGACGGCGAGGTTAAGTCGGTGGTGATCGAAAGCGAAAAGGGCCGCGCGTGCGTCATGCAAAACCCATGGCCTGGCCGGGAGTTGGTAATCGAACGCAACGGCCGGGCGGCGGGGAAACGGACGGGTGACCGGATCCGATTTGAGACCAGCGCCGGGGAGCGCCTCACGCTCCAGCCCGGAGCCGTTCTGACTCCCTGAGCTTGTGACCGGAAAACCCAGACCGAAACGAAATGCCATGAACCTTTCCGCGGAACATCTTTCGAAGCAGGGACGGCAGCTGCTGGATCGCCGCCGCTTCCTGTCCAATACGGCCACGGCGCTGGGGTCCATTGCCCTGACCAAATTGCTCGGCCTCGATGGCTTGCTCGCTGCGCCGGGCAACGTCATCGATCCCGCCCGGCCCTACGCCCCGCGGCGGCCGCATTTTCCCGCCCGGGCGAAAAATGTCATCGTCATCTTCTGCGCCGGAGCGGTGAGCCAGCTCGAGACGTGGGACTACAAACCGGAGCTGATCAAGTGGGACAACAAACCTCTGCCCGGCGGGCCCGCGGTTACGTTTCAAGGCCCGGCCGGCAATCTCGCGCGGCCGCAATACGAGTTTCGGCCGCGCGGACAGACCGGAAAGATGGTCTCCGATCTGATCCCGCATCTGGCGGAACTCACGGACGACATTGCTTTCATCCATTCGCTTACCAGCAAGAGCAACACGCACGGCCCGGCCGAGAATTTTCTTTCGACTGGCTTCGTGCTCGACGGTTTCCCGAGCCTCGGCTCGTGGGTGAGTTACGCGCTCGGGAGCGAGAATCAGGATCTGCCGGCGTTCGTTTCCATCCTGGACCCGCGCGGCGTGCCGCAAAACGGCTCGAACAATTGGGGGCCCGGTTTTCTGCCGGCCGCCTTTCAAGGCACCCCCTTTAGTGCGAAGGATCCCGTGCGCCATCTCGCCGCCCCGGGCGTTTCGCCGGCCGCCGACCGCGCGGCGCGTTCGCTGCTGCACCGCATGAATCAGCGTCACCTCGAACAACACCCCGGCGATGGCAAGCTGGCGGCTCGTATCGCCAGCTACGAACTTGCCGCCCGTATGCAGCTCAGCGTGCCGGAGATCAGCGATCTCTCCACCGAGCCGGCGCACATCCTGAGAAGCTATGGCGCGGATGACGCGGCCAACCCCATCAAAGCCGGTTTTGCCCGCAACTGCATTCTGGCACGCCGACTCATCGAGCAAGGCGTCCGCTTCGTGCAGCTTTTCAATGGCGCTTACGCCAGCGGCGGCGAGTTAAACTGGGACGGTCACAACAAGCTCAAGGAACAATACGACAAACACGCCGCCATCCTCGACCAGCCGGCCGCCGCCCTGATCCGTGATTTGCGCCAGCGCGGTCTGCTCGAGGACACCCTCGTGGTCTGGTGTACCGAGTTTGGTCGCATGCCTTTCTTCCAAAAAGGTGCGCAAGGCCGTGACCACAATCCCGATGGGTTCACCTGCTGGCTGACCGGCGCCGGGGTGAAACGCGGCGTGAGCCACGGGGTCACCGACGATCTGGGTCAGAAAGCCGTCCAGGACATTCATCCCCTTTACGACCTCAACGCCACGATCCTGCACCTGCTGGGGCTCGACCACGAGCAGTTGACTTTCGAGCACAATGGCGCCCAGCGACGGTTGACCAATGTGGAGGGGCATGTGATCCAGCAGGTCCTGGCGTAGGTGGTCATGCCCGGCGGGGCCGAAGGTTCGGGATGCGCACCGGACGGTCCGGGCCAAAGAATTCGGTTGGACCCGGCCGCAAAGCCGGGTATGAATTCAGGCGTAGCCCCGTTGAGAATCCCGCGTTTTGCCCGGCAATTGGTGGTGGTTGCCCTGGCGGGAATTTTCCACGGTGGCATTGGACAAAAACTTGAGCTACGGTGCTGTGGGTATCCCAAAACTTATGAAGCCCGACCAATCGACGGTTTGCCGGCCGCCCGGGGCGCGTCATTCGCCCGGCGGCGGCTTCACCCTCATCGAATTATTGGTGGTGATCGCCATCATCGCCATTCTGGCCGCCATGCTGTTGCCGGCGCTGGGCAAGGCCAAATACAGCGGGCAACGCGCCGTCTGTCTCAGCAACCTCAAGCAGCAACACCTGAGTCAAATCATGTATGCCGATGATTTTGGCGGAAGATTTCCCCGGCACGACGACGGCAGTCCGGACTATCACCGCACCACCACCACCGGCACCCAGAGCATCGTCAACGCGATGCGGGGCACCTACGTAAAGAATTCCAGAATCCTCATCTGCCCCATCACCGCCAAGGGCGTCGGGCGGAGTTGGCTGAACTATTCCGACCCGGCGAGTTTTGCCGACAAGACCCCCAGTGATTACGGCGGTTGGGACACCACGGCCATCATGGTATTCACCCCTTACATGTGGCTGGCCAATTTCACGCCGACCATGAAATTTGTGAACGCCCAGGGCGTGGTGAGCGCCAATGCCTCCGAGAATGAGCCTGCCTGGCCGAAGAAAACCACCGAGTGCGACAGTCAGCGGGCTTTTATCACGCATCGCGTCAGCGACACTCCCGGGACCGCGTTGTGGGATTTGGGCCATCTCGGCAGCTTCGGCGGCGGCACCCAAAGCAAACCGCTTTGGAGTTGGGCGGTGACGGCGGATCAACTGGTCGGTCAAGCGGACGGCAGCGTCATCGTTCGCCCCAAGGGTCAGATTCGGGTGCGCGCCATCGGCGGCCCGAGCCCGGACACCCGCTATTACTATTGATCCGACCCTCGGCGGTACCCGGGGGACGACCGGTCAGCATTCCACAATCAACTTACCGAAGGCCGCGGGCAATGTCGTTGCCGACCTGCTGGTTCTCGTTTCCCTTCGTTGTCCCCGCCCTCGTTTGCGTTATCGAATTTCCGGCGGGCTTCGAATTTGGCCCAATTCGTCTGCCGGGAAAGCCGCGCGCTCAACCGTGCCCGTGACCACAAGCCCCGGTCGGCAACAAGAAACAAGAAACTTGCGCTGGCATGGGTTTGCGACCCAAACTTGCCGCGCTCCGATTGGTTGAAACGGATCAACGCCTCGGGGTTTTGGATCACAAATAAACTATTCCATGCTCAAGTCTCACGAATTGCTTGGCTTTATGTCGCCCGGCCTGGCGAATGAAATCTTCACGTTCACCCATGACGAGGAGAAACCCACCTACCGCGCGGTGCTGCAAGCAGTCGCCGACGCCCGGCACGTCCGGCGGGTTTTTCTCGAGCGCCAGTCCCGCGATCAGCGCCACGCGGCGATGGCCGCCACCCTGGCCAAACCGGCCCTGGACGTCGCCGCCAGCACGCTGCTCCGCATCTGGCTCGTGAAAAAGCACGCCGCCATGCTGGTGGACTTCCTGGACGCATTGGGCATTCCCAATGAAAAAGGCGTGGTGGAAGATCTGCCCGGCGCGGTGGAGGACGCAAAGTTGAAAGCGGCCGTGGACCTGGTGCTTGCGAAGCATCCGCCGGAGGTGGTGGCCGTGTATCTCAACGCGTTCAACGACATGAACACGGCGCAGTGGGCCAACCTCAAGGTGATGCTCGAAAGCGATGCCCGTTTGCAGCTGGGCGGCCAGGGGTGAACCCTCGACCCAGGCCGCTAGTTTGGGATTGCCCCGTTCAAGAGTCGCCAAACTGGTGAAACTCTGTCGAACCCGGCCGAAACCACCCGGTTGCGGCGATTCCATCGGGTCCTGGCTGGCAAATGGCGGTTCGGTGGTAACATTCAAACACTCCAAACTGGCTGAAGGCATGGCTTGACCTTTGGCGGCGAATCTCCATCCTGTGCGACCCGGCAGAACCCGTCGCAGTGCAAGCCGCTGGCTTTCGGCCAGTGTTTCCCGGTCGCATCCGTTGGTGCGGCTGATATTATTGCAGCGTGAGCGAACCGGTCATTTACGATATGCAGCACATTCGAAACATCGCGATCATCGCGCACGTCGATCATGGCAAGACCACGCTGGTGGACTGCCTCCTGAAACAGTCCGGCACCTTCCGCGCCAACCAGCACGAGTCGCAGGAGGAGCGTCTGATGGATT
>CAZIJO010000046.1:0-690 GCA_964539515.1 uncultured Bifidobacterium sp.
TTGGGCAGCCCGATTGAACGCAGAGGACGCTGAGGTCTTCGCAGAGGGACCGCAGAGGTGAAGTTTCTTGGCGACCTTTGTGTGAACCTTGGCGTCCTCTGCGGTGAATCCGGCCGGGCGGAAGATTCGTTGCGGCTCCGCCGCGCCACGCCTTTGCGTTAATGAGTCTTCCGACTGGATTTGCTTAGAACTTCTTCCCCATATAAACGCACCCGTCTTTCCCTTCGCCGACCCGGAGCAATTCCTTGAAGCCCAGCTTCTGGTAAAACCCGAATGCCGGGGTGTTCATCATGCTCACGCCCAGGTGCGCCCCCGGCGATCCGCGCTGGCGGAGTTTCTCCATGACCATTTCCATCATGCGCCGGCCATAGCCGCGGCCTTGAGCGCGCTCCAGCAAGTCAATGTGCAGGTGCGACGGATACTCCGCATACGGCTCCGGCATGGTGTAATCCGGGTTGTGATACCACGAGTGAACCATTTGCGACCGCGTCCACTGATTCGGGTCGCCCGTCGGCATGGGAAACTCGGCACAAAGCTTCGGTCGCCACTCCTTTTCGTAGCGGTTGAAAAACGATTTGGAGTCAAATGCCCCCAGGGCGTAGCCGCAGATGCCTTGCGCATCCTCCAGGATGAGACTCAGGTCCGGTTCGTAAGCCAGATAGGGACCGACAAAGATGCGGCCCAGCGCAT
>CAZIJO010000046.1:700-31659 GCA_964539515.1 uncultured Bifidobacterium sp.
CCGCAACCCTCGCGCAAGTTCCTGGGCTGGATGAAGATGCGGCCCAGCGCATCGGGGTCTTCGCGATAAAAGGGTTCGCCGTCCTTGCCGAAGTCGCCGGTCTTGAGACAGACGTAATAAGCGCCCGCTTGATCGCCGGGGCGGGCGGGACGAATGGTGAAGTCATTCATAGTTTGGTTCCTAGCTGTGGTTCAAAGTCTCCAGGTTTCATGGCGGGCACGCGGAAAATCTATTCCTTCTCGCGGTTGAAGCCGATGCGGCGTTTGGGTGGTTCGGGCGGCGCCGCGAGGAGCGGTTGCAGCTTGGCCCAGATGGTGCGCAACGCCGAGTCGTGTTCGAGCAGGGTCTTGTCAATCTCCGCCAGCCGCTTGAGGATGGCGGCGTTGGCCGCGAGTTGCTCGCGGGCGCGGACAAAGGCCCGGATGACAAACACGCTCATTTCCACCGCCTGTTCGCTGCGGAGGATGTTGGCGGCCATCAACGCACCGTGCTCGGTGAATGCCCAGGGCCGGTAGGCCACGCCGCGATGTTTCTTGGAACTGGTCACAAATTGTGACCAGTTCGGTGAAGCCCGCTCGTCTGGCGAACTCATCGCAAATTGTGATGAGTTCAGGGCGCGCAGTTCGGCAAACTCCGCCGCTGTGATCTGAAAGGCAAAATCTTCCGGGAAACGATCCGCGTTGCGTTTGACCGCCTGGTTGAAAACTTTCGTTGGCACACCGTAAAGCTCCGCCAGGTCGGCATCCAGAATCACCTTCTGGCCGCGCAGGTTGAGAATCCGGGATTCAATGGGTTGCTTGGACTTCATGCTTTTCCTCTGGATTCAGCGAAGTAGGACTCACCCGTCCCCCAGGCATTGGGCAATAGTGCCGTCGGCTTGCGGAAGGAGCAGACGCTGAAGACGGGCCACCATCCCGCCGCGGTAGGTACCCGGCAAATGCGAGTCCGGATGGTAAGGGGCATCGTGGTTTCCAGACACCGATTTGAAGGCGACGTAACGGTCCAGCAAGTCCAACTCCTCGCGCAATTCCCACACCCGGCGGTTCAGCGCATAAAAAAGCGGCCGATGACGAAGTTCGGTCAGCCGGAAGCAGAACTCCCGCAAGCGGCCGATCCGCTTTCGGAAAGCGGCCGCAGCGTCGCCCCAGGTCGCCGGATGCCGCGTGAGCAGATCGCGCGCAGCTTCAAAGAGAGCGCTTGCTTCGGCGCCATCTTCGTGCGGCAGGTAATAACAATCCCCAAGCAGAATCAAATCGTCCAAAGCCAGCGGCGGACCCGAGGTTGCAAACGTGGGCAACCACTCGCCCATGGCCGCCAGGTAAGCTTGGCGCGGATTCCACGTTCCCGGACAATGCACGAACGCCGCCAGCGTATGCCCCGCCACAAAGTTCAGGGGAAATTCCGTGTTCGGATTGATGAGCAGACCGCTGACTTCGCTGCGTAACTCCGGCGGCCGTCCATTGTATGGTCCGCAGAAAAACCGCCGCCCGTCGTAATCATTGGCGTGAAGGTTGTCCCAGATGAGCGGCTGGCGGCGCAGCAACCCTTGCAATTCCCGAATGTGCGCCACCGTGATTTCGCGGGAGATGATTTCCGGCCCCGTCCAGAAAATGTCAATCGCCGGCAATAGTTCACGCCCGACGGTGGCGAGATAGCCATCCCCGCCGAGTTTGGCGTCCGCCATTCGTCCGCAATAGGGCGTCGGACAGAATAGAAACCGGGCGTCCGGACAGCGCTCACGCGTCCAGCGGAACAGGGCATTGACCACGTGACATTGCGCGGAAGCAAATGAACCCCAACGCTGGCGGTCCGCGGGGTTCATGCGATCGGGAATGTCATCGAAGAGCAGGGAAAAGTTCTGGCAGCCCAAACCCAGCATCTGCTCGAATCGCCGCTGGAGATGTTCAAGTTCCGTGGCATCGCTGTAGCGAATATCCAGACCCGGACTGAGCGCATAGACGAAACGCAGATGGCGCTGCCGGCAGGCTTGAATCAACTGGCCGAGGGCTTCGGCTTCGGTGCCGGAGTAAAGTTCGCGCCAGATGGCGCGCTGGTTCAAGTCGTCCTTGGGGCAGTAGAAATAGGTATTCAAGCCCCAGCGGGTCATCCAGTCGAACAACTCAAAGCGCTCCGCCTGCGTCCACGGCGGCCCATAAAAACCTTCGATCACTCCGGCCAGAAAATTGGTTGTCGCTTGTGTTGCCATGCCCCATGCGTGTCGGTTTTCGCGCCCACAGGCTAAGCGGGGAGCCAGTCTCGTGGCAAGATTGGTTGGCATCCGGGAAGATTTCGATTCTGCACGTTGACTCGCAACGAGTCGTGAAAGCCGGCACAATTCCGAAATGCGCGCAGCGTTAGAACTGCGCTGACCGCAAAGCGCCAGCTGGGGGGCGAATCAAGAACCCCATCCCCCTCTCCTCCATTCCAAATGGAGGAGAGGGCCGGGGAGAGGAGGTCCGTTTTCCCCATTATTTTCAGCCCCTCTCCCCAACCCTCTCCCCGTCCGACGGAGAGAGGGAGCGATCCGCAGCGCACGCCATGCCCCGCAACTCGCCGGGGTGAGCAGCCGTGGCATTGCCTGCCAGAACCTGCAATGTGTAATCTTTCCGCATGAATCCCACCGCCGTCGCCCGTCGTCTCCGCCGCGACCAAACGGACGAGGAAAAGCAATTATGGCGCGCGCTGAAGGCGGGGCGCTTCGCCGGTTTCAAATTCCGCCGGCAACACCCGCGCGGGAGATACTTCCTGGACTTCTTCTGCCCCGCTGCGCGATTGTCGATTGAACTGGACGGTTTTCAGCACGGGATGCCGGAGATCGTTCAACGCGATGAAGCGCGCGCCAGATTTCTGGCAGCGCAGGGGATTGAGGAGTTACGCTTTTGGAATCATCAGTGGCGTCAGAATCGGGAGGGCATCCTCTTGGCCATTTGGGCGGCCCTGCATCGCCGCACGGGTTGTGTGAAGGTGAAGCGGAAAGAACAGAACCACCGCTTTGTGCCGCCAAACCCGGACGAGTTGATTGAGAAACCAGCCAAGCCGCCAGCCGTCGATTTGCCAGCCGCGTCCATAAAGTAAAACAAAGCCTCCTCTCCCCGGCCCTCTCCTCCATTCCGAATGGAGGAGAGGGAGTAGTCCGCAAAATACGCGGAGGATTTCTTGGGCGCCCTGCAACGTTGTTTATCCCACCTTCGCCACTCCGGTCAGTCAGCGCAGTTTAAAAATGCCATGCGAACGATTGGCCATGATCCGGAATCCTGCCCAATGCCGAACCGAGCCCGTCGGGGCGATCAGGATTTTCCAGCCGCCGGCGGCTCTTCGCCATTGTCGATCCTGGCGAATGGGAGCGGCCGGGTAAAGAAGGCCGTGCGCCAGGCCCCATAAAGCACGCCGGCCGCGAGCCAGCCAAGGCCGGCGATCTTGGCTTTCGGCCCCAAACTCAGCCACAGATACAAACAAACGCCAAAACCCAGCAACGGCGGGAGGAAATTCCAGAGGCGCTTGCGCGTGCCGCGCAGGAAATAGTGGACGAACGCGGACGCATTGACGCCCATAAATGCGATCAGCGCGCCAAAGTTCAACAACTCGGCGCCGAGCGAATACGTGAGCGTGAATGCGCCAATCAACGTGACCACACCCACGAGGATGATGTTGTTGCTGGGGATGCGGGTTCGCGGGTTGACAGCCGCGAAGAAGCGGCTGGGGATGGCGTTGTCGCGGCCCATGCCGTACAGCAACCGGCCCGCCCCAAGGTGCGCCCCCGAGCCCGAGCCAATCGTGGCCACCAGGAGCGCAAGGTTCACGGTCATGAACAGCCACTGCCCACCCGCCCTCCCGGCGACGTAACAAAAGGCGGTGTCGGTGTCCGGAAACTTGGTCTCCGGCCAGACGAGTTGCGCGGTATAAACCTGAATGGAGGCCAGCACGCCGGTGATCAGACACACCAACTCCGTTGCCAGCATGATGTTACGGCGCGGATTGTGGACTTCTTCCGATAACGTCGAGATGCCGTCGAAGCCAATGTAAGTCAGCACCGCGAGGGCGGCACCGCCGGAGACGACCGAGAATGAAAACGTCTGCGGATCGTAAAACGGCTGCGTCCAGCCCGCCAGGCCGGCGGGCGGTTGCATCCAGAGATGACGCACCGCCGCGCCGAGGAAGAGCACGATCACCACGCTCAGGCCGGTGGCAAGGATGGCGTTCGTGCGCGTGCTGGCTTCGATGCCGCGCAGGTTCATGATCGTGAACAGCGCCGCAAATGCCACGGCATAGACCGCGAAGGGGATTTCCGGGAGGAAATTCATCGCCGCCTTGCTGCACCAGATCACGCAGATGATCGGGTTCATCACGTAATCGAAAATCATGCCCCAACCGACGAAATAGCCGGCGGCGGGATGGATTTCGCGGCTGACATAGGCATAGGCCGAACCCGCGCTGGGATAAACGTTGGCCATGCGCCCATAGCTGATCGCGGTGAACAGCATGGCCACCATGCCGATCAGGATTACGGTGACGACGTGGCCCTGGGCTTTTTCCGCCGCCGCGCCAAAGAGGGGCATCGGCGCGGTGGGCTGAATGAGAATGATCCCATACAGAATCAACGCCGGGAGCGTGAGCACGCGCTTCAATCCAGGACTGGAACCGGCTGCGGCAGGGTTGGTAGCCATGTTGGGTGGCGGTGAATTTTCGTGCGGCAAGAATTCAGTTTCAACCTGACGAGAGCAAGGAAGAAGTGCCACGTGGGAGCGTTGGCAAATCGTAGCCGCCGACGTGAGGAGGCGGACTTCTCGCAACGTGACCCCATCCACCTCCTCACGTCGGTGGCTACGAGGTTCGGCGGGCGGGCGGTTTTACGGTCGCGGCCGGCGGTTTGGTGGGCGTCACTGGCTGGTTGATCCGATATTGCTTCATTTCGGCGTAGATGGATTGCGCGAGGCCCGACTTCATGAAGCCGATCGTCTTCGCTCCTTTGATGCCGAAATGTTTTTCCAAATCGGCCGGACCGAAATGCTGCACCACCGGGTAATGTTTGAAGTCCACGAGGATTTCATCGCGGACGGCGGCCGAGATGTCCTCGGTAATCAGCACGAAATGCAGCTTGCCCTTGTTACGGCTCAACGTGTCACGGCCGATCATCAGAATCCCCGCGCGCAAAACGAACGGGAACAAGCGTTCCACCGGTCGGGTTGAACCTTCGCTGGCCATCACGCCGCTTTGATCTTTACCTTGTGGCCCTTGATGCTGGCGCGGTTCAATTTGGCGAGAATGGCATTGGCGTGATCGGCGGCGACGTCCACGAACAAGTGCCGCTCGCGGACGTCCACTTTGCCAACCACCTTCCCGGGCAGGCCCGTTTCGCCGGCAATGGTGTTCACGATATCGATGGGCGTGATGCCCATTTCTTCGCCCAGATTCAGGTGCAACCGGGTGTATTCACCGACAGGCGGACGGGTCTTTTTTGGGGGGCGAATGAAGGCGGGCTTTGCCTCGACGGGTTCGCGGCGTTCCCAGGGCTTGTTGGACTTGCCATGCGGTTTCAATTCCACCGGCTTGCGAAATTCAGGCTTCACCGAGGCCAGAATTTCCTGGTCGGAATAGGTCTTTGGCATCCCGGCTTTGGGGACCACAACGGGGGCAACTTTCTCAACTTTTCCTTCCCCTGATGGCTTTATCTCGGGCCGGATGGTCTCCGCTTTCACGGGCGGGGCCGGGGCGGCGACCGAGACGCGCGCAACCGGCGGCCTTTCCGGTCGAACGGAGCGGGTGACCGACGCAGTCATGGGGCGCGGCGGCCGATCGTCCCGACGATCGGCAAATCTTTGCGGACGTTCGGCGGAGCCGCGGCTTTCGTAACGGGGCGCCCGGCGATCATCGTACCGCTCGGGCGGACCGTCGCGAAAGCGGCCCCGCTCCGGTGGGCGGGCGGTCCGGTCGGGGCGCTCGTATTCCTCGGTGCGCGGGGGGCGGGCGGGCGCTTCTTCGCCACCTTTCAACAGGTGAATCAGCGCCGACGCGAGGTCGGTGGAACTGAAGCCTTCCTCCAGCAGGCGCTCGATGAGGTGATCCTGCTTCTGGTAGTCCCCGCTTTGCAGGGTGGCGCGCAGTTTGCCGAGGAAAACGTTCTCCCGCGCCTCGCCGACTTCCGCTTCGGTGGGTATCCGTGCGCGCTGGATTCGCGTGTTGGTGTAGCGCTCGATGTTGCGGATCTGAAACAGCTCCCGCCCCGAGGCGAACGAAATCGCCCGGCCGGTGCGGCCCGCGCGACCCGTGCGGCCAATGCGATGCACGTAATCCTCGCCGTCGTAGGGCAGGTCGTAATTAAACACCACCTCGATGTCATCCACGTCAATGCCGCGCGCGGCGATGTCCGTGGCGACGAGGAATTCCAGGCCCGACTTGCGGAACTTGTTCATCACGCGATCGCGCTGCGCCTGGGTCATGTCGCCATGCAACCGATCCGCCATGTAACCCTGCGCTTCGAGATGATCCACGAGGTCATCCACCATGCGTTTGGTGTTGCAGAAAACTATCCCCAGCTTGAGGTCATGAATGTCAATCAGCCGCGTGAGGAGTTCGATCTTGTAGCGGCGGTCCACTTCGTAATAAACCTGCTAGACGGTCGGCACCGTCATCGCCTTCTGCTCGACCTTCACGGTCTGCGGATCGCGGGAAAACCGCTCGATCAGATCGCGGATCGGCCGCGGCATGGTGGCGGAGAAAAACACCGTCTGCCGTTCCTGCGGCACGCCCTTGAGGATGGTCTCGATGTCCTCGCGGAAGCCCATGTTGAGCATCACGTCGGCTTCATCGAGGATGACCATCTTCACGGTTTCGAGGCGCAGCGTCCCGCGCCGCATGTGATCCATCACCCGGCCCGGCGTGCCGATCACGATCTGGGCGCCTTGCTTGAGGCCGTAAAACTGACGCTCGTAGGACTGGCCCCCATAAATCGGCAGCGCATTGATGCCGCGCTTGAAGAACGCGAGCTTGTGCACCTCTTCGGAAACCTGCACCGCCAGCTCGCGGGTCGGGCACAGGATGAGCACCTGCACCGCGCGCAGGTTCGGATCGGTCTTCTCGATGGCGGGAATGG
The DNA here is from genome assembly GCA_964539515.1 of uncultured Bifidobacterium sp. Classification (GTDB taxonomy): domain Bacteria; phylum Verrucomicrobiota; class Verrucomicrobiia; order Limisphaerales; family JADLHS01; genus JADLHS01. The sequence continues at coordinate 7,791 of CAZIJO010000046.1, forward strand.
CGAACGCCGCCGTTTTGCCCGACCCGGTCTGCGACTGACCCACCACATCCCGCCCGGCCAGCAGCACGGGAATGGCCTCCGCCTGAATGGGCGCGGCTTTTTCGAAGCCAAGTTTATCAATGGCCTTCTGCACCTCGGCCGACAGGCCGAGTTCGGAAAATAGCTTTGGTGTCATGTAGTGTCTTCGCGACTCTTAGACCCTAGCAGGGCGCGCCGCGAAACGAGAGACAATTCTGGGGGGACGGTGTTGGCACCTCAATCCTGACCGCTTTGGGTGGGGCGAGCGTACCCGCGAGCCAAGGCCGCTGGCGGCAACCGCTCGCGGGGACGCTTACATCACCGGAAGACGCTCACCCTCCCAGTAAATCATTTTCCCGCCCGGCCGTTGGCTTCAATGCGGTAAAGGATCTTCTTCGTGCGGAGAATAAGCGCCCGGCCGTCAACCGCCGGCGATGCCATGAAACCATCCGCCAGCGTATTTGTCGCCACGACTTGAAATGTTCGCCCGGCCTTGAGCACGGTCGCTTTGCCCTCCTGGCTGAAGCAATAGATTTTGCCATCGGCAAACAGCGGCGAGGCGTAATATTCGCCCCCGATTCGCTCCTGCCAAAACTCGTTCCCGGTTGTGGCTTCGAGACAGCGCATCACGCCGTTTTCGGCCAGGAGAAACACCAAATCGTCCACGAGCAATGGCGACGCCATCTTCGGCGCGCCGCGCGTGGTGCGCCACACCACATTTGTCTCCGGCACGTCCCCGCGAACCTCGGGGCGCAGGGCAAGGAACTCCGATTTGCCGGACCCGGTAGCCAGGAAAACCAGTCCATGCCCGTAGAGCGGGCGGGAGGCGACCGAGTGGCCTTCGGTTTTGAGCTTCCAAAGCTCGTGTCCGTTCGCGGGGTCGTAGGCATAGGCAGCCTTCGAGCCCACACTGATCATCTGGGGCGTCCCGCCCACTTCAATGAACAACGGTGTGCAGAAGGCTTTGCGCATGTCGCCGGCGCGCGCGGGTTGGCCGTCCGGCAGGAGATCATTCCAGTCCGCCGTGCGATCCGTCTTCCAAACCGTACGCCCGGTTTGCTTGTCGAGGGCGACGAGGTATTGCACGTCGATTCCGTCCATCGTCAGGATCAGCAGGTCCTTGAACAAGACCAGCGATGATCCCGGCCCGCGAAAATGGCGGCAGGGCAGATCGTCACGCTTCCAGATTACTTTAAAATCTTTTGTGTTCAGGCAGGCGGTCCCGTAGCTGCCGAAATGGACGTACACCCGCCCCGGCTCGATCGCGGGCGAGGGCGACGCATAGCCGTTGACGCTGTTGCCCAAAACTTCCGGGGTGTCGCAATGAAACAATTTTTCGTTGAACCGGATCCTGCCCGTGTCCGCATCCACACAGATCGCGAAAAAGTCGCTCCCATCTTCGGTCGCGGTCGTCAACCAAATCTGCCGACCCTGAATGACGGGCGTGGACCAGCCGCGTTCCGGAATCGGCGTCTTCCATTTGACCTGCTCCTGTTCGCTCCAGATGAGCGGCAAACCGGTGGGTTTCGCGTCGCCGGGCGCGACGGCGTGACCGTTGGCCCACGGCCCGCGATATTCCGGCCAGTCCGCCCGGGCGAGCCGCGCGGGGAACAGCAAAACAACGAGGACGAGAAGATGTGAAATCGACATAAGGCGATCACGAGTTTTGGGTGCACCGCCTCACGTCGGCGGTGATGCAGCAACCTCACGCCGGCGGTGCGGGCGGCACATGCTTGACCAGCAAAGGAATGTTGGCTTGTGGCTGGCCGTCCAGCGACAGGTCCATGGAGAAAAGTCCCGGCGCCTCGAACTTCAACTGCTGGATGTTGATGATGAAATTCCGCGTGCCAAAATGCATGTCGTCGGGCAACGCCACCTCCACCGGAATTTCAATCGGGGGCATGATGGCGTGCCCGTCGGCATCCACAAAGTTGAGTTTCAACTGGCGTTTGCCCTCGTCGCCGGCGAGAAACGTCACGCGCAACGCCACCGCGCATTGGGGATGGATGGCCGGCAATTCGCGGGCGTAGATGGTATCGAACGCGCCCAGAAGGTTGAGCTTGCCGTTATCGTCCGTGGCGGCGTCGCACAGGACGGCGGTTTGGATGTTCATGTCGCGGCAAGGTTAAACCACGAATCGAACGGAATGAACACGAATTTCTTCATCGCCCCCGGCTCATAATCCCCAGCAACTTCAACGCAGAAACGCAAGGGCGCGGGCTTCCGACCAGTATTCTCCGAGCGGATTGAAGGTGACAAAGCCGACATGCCCGCCGGAGGCCGGCATTTCCAGATACAAGTTGGGATTGGCATCCGCCTCGGCAATGGGGTAGCAAGGTGCGGCCAGAAACGGATCGTTCCGGGCGTTGATCAACAGCGTGGGAATGGAAATATTTCCCAGGACCGGCCGGCAACTGCACCGGCGCCAATAGTCTTCCGCATCGGCAAAGCCGTGGATCGGTGCGGTGTAGCGATCATCGAAATCCTTGAACGTGCGGAGCTGCCCGTAATCGTCATCAGTGATCGTCCCCGGCATCAATTGCATTTTGGCGCGGATTTTTTGCCGGAGGCTGAGGAGAAAATGCTGCATGTAAATCTGATGGGTCCAACCGGCCAGTTGCACCGAACCGGACGCCAGATCGCAAGGCACGGAAAAGGCGACGGCCTTCTTGATCCGGGGAGGCAACTCCCGATGGCGCTCGCCGAGATACTTGAGCGTCAGGTTGCCGCCCAGACTGAATCCGATCAGCCCCAGCTCAGCATCGGCGCGGGTGGCGGTGAGATGAGAAATCACCGCCTGCAAATCCCCGGTCGCGCCACTGTGCGTGAAGCGCAGCTGCCGGTTGGGCTCGCCGCTGCAGCCCCGGGCGTTCCAGACAACCGCATCCCAGCCGTTGCGCGTAAGGGCCTTGACCATGCCCCGGACATAAGCGCGCTGGGAATTTCCCTCCAATCCGTGTGCAATCACCGCAAGGCGGGACGAGCCGCAGGTGACCCAATCCAGGTCCAGAAAATCACCGTCCGGCGTCGCAATGCGTTCGCGCTGGTAGCAAACCCCGCCAACTTTTCGTAACAGCGCGGGAAACAGCGTTTGCAGGTGGCCGTTCGCAAGCAAGCGAGGCGGAACATAGCTCGAATGGGTAACGACCGGCATGCCCGGAGGTTACCGGCCCGAAACGCAGGCACAACTTCCGAATGGTTCGGCGGGAAGAACGCACGCGCGACTCCGCACGGGGGAGATGGCACCGGAATCCCTGACGCTCACCTATACACTCACCACCAGGTAAAATTCGGATCGGGTGGCGTCCAAATCCAGTCGGGCGTTTCTCTTGGGAAGCGAAAATACTCCACGTGGCCATCGCCAAAAATCATGTTAAACCGGCTCTGACCTTTGAAATTATGCCAGATGCTCTTGGCATCCACCACGCCGCGGTTGGCGTGCCAGGGCCAGTCACCCTGGATGATTTTGCTGGCTGGACGGCGGGCGACCTCGCTGGCCTTGATGGGGGTCGCTTCGTAACTACCGCGCGGCTGACGTTCATCGCCCGCCACATGCTTCACGCGAAAGGAATCGTGCTGGAATTGCACCAGGTAACTGTTGCCGTATTCATTAAAGCAGTCCTTTGCCCCATACGAAGCGTCTCCTTTGTCAGCGGGACAATGGAAAACTTCCACCGCGCCGACATAAATATTCAACGGCCGATTCGTTTGCTCGACGTTTACCCCGAAGGACTCCGCCACGCCCGCATCCAGTTTGTAAGTACCTTTCTTCCCACCGCCAGCGCCCCACCCTTTCTGGCTGGGATAAAAACCACTGTTGTCCTCCACATAGAGCTGGTAGGCGATCGCGATTTGCTTTTCGTTGCTGAGGCATCGGGTCTGATGCGCCTTGGCTTTGGCGCGGGCCAGGGCGGGCAGGAGCATCGCCGCCAGGATGGCGATGATGGCAATAACCACCAGCAGTTCGATCAGGGTAAATCCTGCCTCTCGATGATGGATACGCCGGCGAGCGTGCCCCGATTCAGTAGAGGGTGGGCGATCTCCAAAGAATCCCGTTCGAAGCCGAGAGGCTGACAATCGCAATGGCGCTGGCATGGTGACAGGTCCAATGGAAACAGCGAATCCCGGGGTCAACAAGCAGAAAATTGAGGGTTTTGGTTTCCAATGTTTCTGAAGCGAGAGCACCCCCGGCATGACTACGGCCCACCTGCATTTGGCCGGCGAGGGTCAGCCGCGCCAGGGCGAAGGTGACGGTCGGCAAAGTCGAGGTATTGCTGCCAGTCGTAAGCAGTGATCTCGTGGTCGCCCGTGCGGATGTGATAGCCGATGCTTTCGCCGACCGGCTGATTCACGGCAGGCATTTCTTTGACGCCGATACCGCGCAAGCCATACAGACGATAGACCGGTCCGGCATGCAACCCGGCCAGGAATTCGCCCCGGGGGTCGGCCCAACCATCCTGTTCGGCGCTGGCGATGTAAACCGGCCGCGGTGCCATCAACGCAATGAGCATCTGGGCATCAACAGGCAGCGCGGCTTCGTTATCCCCGAACTGCCGATAGTTCCGGCAATACCAGATGCCGGAGAGCGAATACGACGCGGCCACCGTCTCCCCATAACGCCTCCGCGCCAGCGCAGCGCCGCCCTGACCGGAGTTATTCGAGATGACGATGGCAAAACGTTCGTCCTGGGCCGCTGCCCAAAGCGCCGTCTTGCCGGTGCGGGAGTGGCCGAAAACCACGACCTGCTTCGCGTCAATCGCATCGTCGGTTGCGAGATAATCCAACGCCCGGCTCAGCCCCCAGGCCCAGACGCCGATCGCGCCCCATTCATCATCGGCCAGCTCGGAGCGACCGGACTTCGCCAGCAGATATCCGCGCACGCCTTTTTTCCAGCCGTCAGGTTTCTGGAGGCTGCCGGAGCCATGGCGGTCTTGCTCGACATCGGCGCCTGCAAAGGTGGCGACGGCATAGCCGCGTTTTAGAATCATCGCCAGCGGCCAGCGGCTGGCGTGCTCCCCGCGTTTGGGCGTCGTCTCCCGTGAAGGTTTGATCCCCGGATCCGGATGAACGCCCTGGTTGCCATAGCTCAGTCCGAGGAAGACGGGCGCTGGCTTTGGGGCGTGGTTCGGGATGAACAGGAGAAGATCAATCCACGGCGCATTCGTTTCCGGGAAGAGGCGAATCGTGACCTGCTTGCGCGTGGCCAATCCGTCCAACGCGCGCGGTTCGATGCTCGTGCCCTCGAACCGCAATTGGGTTGCGACCTCCGGCGTCCGGCCATAAATGTTCGTTGCGAAGGCCCGCAGGATTTCGGGACGGCGCATCTCCCGCCACAACTTCGGGCTGGTGACCGGCCGGCCGTCGAAGCCAACGAGAGGATCGGGCAGTTGATACGGCGGCACTTTGGACTCGTCGTAGTTGGTGTCGGGCGGCTCCTGGCCGGCCACGAACACGTTGCTGGCCGCAGCGAACAACAGGGTGGTCAGGCTGAGCAACGTGACGCGTTTCATGGCGTTCATTTTCCCCACACCGGGTCTTGCTGACAACGCTATCGAGTTTCTCATGAACCACTGCTCTCCCGGCCTCCGGCCACCCTCTCCTCTCCTTTGGAAGGAAAGGAGAGGCAAGGGAGAGGAGTGGTCGGGTTCATTGGCGGTGACTTTACGCCGTCCTGGTCCGGCGACAAGCCATTGTTGCGCTTCCGCCGCCGGATTTGGATGGGATGACACCGGTGACAACCCGACGGCGTATTCCAGCTTGTCACCCGCCGGGGGGTGTCCCACTCTGGCGGCATCAGGTCGCACCAACCGCAGAAAGGAAACAATTATGCCGGAATGGGCTTTGGTCATCGTCTTGATTCTCGGCGTTCCAATTTCGGTGGCGGTATGGCTGATCATGCGGGCGGTGAAGTCCGGCCAGCAGATCGAGGGACTCGCCCGCCGGGTTGGTGAACTGGAGTTGGAACTGTCCCGGCTGAAAAAGGGGCCGCCGTCCAAACCAATTGTCCCGACCGTCGTGCCGCCGGAACCGGAAGCCGAGTCGGCGGCCCGCGCCGAGCTTGTGCCGCGCCGGCCAGAAACCGCGCCGGCGGCACCCCAACCCGCGCCCATGGCGCCACCACCGTTGCTCCCGCCCCTGGCACCAGCGGACAAGGCCGTCCCGACCTCGCCGCCCGTTCACCCCGCAACCGACCTGCCTCCGCTCCCGCCGCCAGCGTCGCGGCCATCGTTGCCAACCGTGAACTGGGAACAATTCATGGGCGTGAAGATGTTTGCGTGGGTCGGCGGGCTCGCGCTGTTTCTCGGCGTGGCGTTTTTCGTCAAGTATTCGTTTGAACACGATCTCATCCCGCCGGAGCTGCGGGTCGCCATCGGATTCCTCACCGGCCTGGGGTTGCTCGTGGGGGGCGTGTACCTGCATCGCCGCAAACAATACCTTGTGGGGGCCCAGGCCCTGTGCGCGACCGGCGTCGTCATCCTCTATGCGGTCACGTTCGCGTGCCATTCGATTTACAAGTTCCCGTTCTTCGGCCTCGGACCGACGTTTTTGCTGATGGCGCTCATCACCACCACCGCGTTTTTGCTGGCCGTCCGGCTCAACGCGCTGGTGGTCGCCATCCTCGGCATGTTGGGCGGGTTCCTTACGCCCATCCTGCTTTCGACGGGGCAGGACCGCCCGTTTGGCCTCTTTGGCTACATCGCGATCCTCGACGCCGGCCTCATCCTGGTGGCCTTGCAGCGCCGCTGGTTTTTCCTCACCGCCCTCGGCGCCCTCGGAACCGCGTTCCTCCAGATCGGCTGGGCGGAAAAATTTTTCACGGCGGAAAAATATTTTGAAGACAACAAGATCCTCATCCCGCTCGCTGTGTTGCTGGGTTTCAACTTGCTTTATCTGGCGGCTGCCGGGTGGGCGAAGCGGCGCGCGCAAAGCAACTGGTGGCTCTCCGGCGCCCAACTCGGCCTCGCCGCCGTGGCGCTGGCTTTTACCGCCTGGTTTCTCAGCTTCCCGCCGCTGGCGCAGCGACCCTGGCTTCTGTTTGGTTTTGTCTTTCTGGTGGATGTCGTCCTCACCGCCATCGTGCTGCTGAACAAAAGTGCCTCCCTCGCCCAACCCCTGGCCGGCCTGGCCGTCTTCGGATTGCTCGCAGTCTGGACCGGCAACTCACTGACGAATGAACTGCTGAATGCCGCCCTCACGTTCTATTTCCTCTTCGCCGCCGTTCACACCGCGTTTCCGGTGTGGCGGCAAAAGCAGCATCACCAGCCGACCCCGCCCTGGGCCAGCCAGGTGTTTCCGCCCCTGGCGCTCGTCCTGGTGCTCATCCCCATCTTCAAGCTCGCAGAGCTTTCCTTTCTCGTCTGGCCTTTTGTGCTGCTCGTCGACGTGCTGGCCATCGGCGTGGCGCTGGTGACAGCCTCACTGTTACCCGTGCTGGCCGTGATGGTCCTAACCCTCGCCGCCACGGGCGCGCTGATCTTCAAAATCCCGCCCACCTTGACCGGCCTGCCACTTGCGTTTCTCCTTCTCGGTGCGTTCGCCACGTTCTTCGTCGTCATCAGCGTGTGGGCGGTGCGCAAATTGAGGCCTGATGCCTTCACCCGGGAAATCAAGCTCAACGATGACTTTGCCCAACCGGACAATCTGGCGGCGCTGCTGCCGGCGTTCTCGGCGGCGCTGCCGTTCCTCCTGCTGATCATGGCCACGCTGCGGCTGCCCCTTGCCAATCCCGCGCCCGTTTTTGGTCTCGCGTTATTGCTCGTCGTTTTGCTGCTCGGTCTCGCCAAAATGTTTTCGTTCGACTGGCTGCCGGCGGTCGCGCTGGCGTGCGTGGCGGCGCTCGAAAGCGCCTGGCATTTCAACCGGTTCGACCCCGCCACCGCGTCGCAGCCGCTGGTGTGGTATCTCCTTTTCTTCGCCGTGTTCGCGCTGTTCCCCTTTGTGTTCTTGAAGCAGTTCAGCGACAAAGTCATTCCCTGGGCCACCGCTGCGCTCGCCGGGGTGCCGCAGTTCTTCCTGGTCCATCGCCTCGTGAAGGTCGCGTATCCGAATGAAGTCATGGGCCTGCTGCCGGCGGCGTTTGCGCTTCCGGCACTGGGGAGCCTGATTATCGTGTTAAAAAAGATTCCCACGATGAGCCCGGCGCGGCTGACGCAACTCGCATTCTGCGGCGGCGTGGCTTTGTTTTTCATAACGCTGATCTTCCCGATCCAATTCAGCAACCAATGGATCACCCTTGGCTGGGCGTTGGAAGGCGCCGCGTTGCTGTGGCTCTTCCATCGCGTGCCCCATCCGGGTCTGCGCCTCGTCGGGGTGGGCTTGCTGGCGGCCGCCTTTGTCCGGCTCGCGCTCAACCCGGCCGTGCTCAGCTATCATCCCCGCAGCGCCACCCCGATTCTGAACTGGTATCTTTACACCTATGGCGTCGTGACCGTATGCCTGTTCGTCGGGGCGCGCCTGCTCGCGCCGCCCCGCCATTTGGTTTTGAAATCCAACGTGCCGCCGCTGCTCGCCGGGCTCGGCACGGTGCTGGCGTTTCTATTGTTGAACATTGAAATCGCCGATTACTTCAGCGCGCCCGGCGCGACCTTGACCTTTCAATTCAAGGGGAACTTTGCCCGGGACATGACGTATTCCATTGCCTGGGCCCTGTTCGCGCTGGTGCTGCTCGCGGTTGGGATTGCCCGCAAAATTCCGGCCTCGCGTTATGCCGCCCTGGGGCTGCTCAGCGTCACGTTGCTCAAATTGTTTTTCCATGACCTCGCGCAACTCGGCCAGCTCTATCGCGTCGGCGCGTTGGTCGGGGTGGCGGTGATTGCCATCCTGGCTTCGTTCGCCTATCAACGCTTTTACGCCGCGAGCAGCAACCCGCAGAAGGAGGGAAAAGATGAAAAGGTTCAATAACCGCAACACGGTTACTTTCTGCTGGTGCGGCGAACGTCCGCGCAAGCCGCAACCCCTGGTGATCCGAAGGCTCGCGCGGACGCTCGCCCCACCGTTTGGCGTTGATCGGTTGATTTACTGGTTTTGCGTCCTCGGACTTTGTTGGAACGGCTCCATTCGCGCCGCCCCGCTCCCGGCGGAGTGGCAATACGCCCAGCAGTTCACGGTCTCCGCGCCCGGCCTCGTTAAATTGAACCTGCCCGTTGCAACGCTCGATGCCGCCCGCCCTGCCCTCGAAGACCTGCGGCTCTTTGATGACGCCGGCAACGAATTGCCGTTCCTGATCCAGCACCCGCGCCCGGCGGCACGGACGAGTGAAAGCGCCAAGTCGTTTCAGGTTGCACTTAATCCCAAAACCACAGTCGTCACCCTCGAGACCGGGCTCGCACAACCCGTTGATGGCGTCACACTGACAAGTCCGGCGAACAGTTTCATCAAATCGGTGGAGATGGAAACGTCCACGGACGGCCAGCGCTGGGAAGTGGTTGCCCGAGGGGTGCCGATTTTTCGGCAACCCAATGGGGCGAGCCAGCTGCAGCTCGCGATGCCCGCCGGCGTGCGGACCTGGTTGCGCCTGACAGTGGATGATCAACGTTCGCCCCCGATTCCATTCACCGGCGCGATGGTCCACGCCGCCGCCGAACCCGCGCCGACCGAGGCGGTCGCGGTCACCATCGCCGAGCGCCACGAGAATCCGGGCGTAACCCGGCTCACACTCAATCTCGGCGCGGCGAATCTGGATCTCGCCCACCTCCACCTGGAATCGTCCGAGCCGCTGTTCACCCGGTCAGTGTCGCTGGCCGTGCCGCAGGTATTGGAAGATTCGATCCGCGAGCAGACGGTGGCCCGGGGCACAATTTACCGTGTGGCGCTTGAAGGCCAGACGGCCGTTGCCAACCTGACCGTACCGTTGGACCGCCAGATTCGCTCGCCTGAATTGCTGCTGCTCATTCAGAACCAGGACAGCCCGCCGCTGCCCATCACCGCCGTGCGCGCGGAGCGGCATCCGGTTTATCTCGTTTTCCTCGCCCGGTCGGCCGGAGTTTATCATCTACTGACCGGCAACCGCCAATGTCCTGCGCCGCGCTATGACCTGGCCGCCCTCGGAGCAAATCTGAAAGACGCGGCGGTCTCCCCGCTCCAGCCCACCCCGCTGACGGATAACCCGAGTTATCGCGCGCCAGAACTTTTGCCTGGCGTACCGCACGACGGGACTGCCCTCGACGTGTCCGCCTGGAAATTTCGCAAAGCGGTCAAGCTCACCCGCGCCGGCGCGCAGCAACTGGAACTGGATCTCGAAGTCCTGGCGCAAGCCCAGCCCGACTTCCAGGACCTGCGCCTCCTGCGCGACGGCAAACAACTGCCGTACATCCTGGAACGCACCTCCATCAGCCGCGCGCTGACGCCCGGCGTCACCGTGACGAACGACGCCAGAGATCCGAAGCTCAGCCGCTGGCTCATCAAACTACCGCAGCGCAAGCTGCCGCTTGCCCGCTTGAGTTGCGTCACGCGCACTTCGCTGTTCGAACGCGAAGTCTCGCTCTGCGAGGAAGTCGCCGATGATCGCGGCGAGACATCCCGACGCCATCTCGGCGCGGCGTCGTGGGTGCAAACGCCCAACCGCCCGGGCAGGGAATTCGTCATGACCTTGGGCAGTCCGTTGCAGACCGACACGGTGATTTTGGAAACGCACAACGGCGACAACCCGCCGATTGAACTGGAGCAGTTTCAGGTTTTTTACCCCGCCACCCGTGTCTTATTCAAAGCGGCCCCCGAGAACCAACTTTTCCTCTACTATGGCAATCCACGAGCGTCGACACCGCGCTACGACCTCAGTCTGGTCGCGGGGCAGTTGCTCGCAGCGGACAAATCACCCGCCGCGCTGGCCGCCGCGGAGCAATTGAAGAAATCGTCGTGGGCCGAGGGCCGAACGCCAGGGAAAGGTGGTGTGCTATTCTGGGGAATTCTCGCGCTCGTCGTCGTTGGGCTGCTGGTTATCATCTCGCGACTGCTGCCGAAAGCGTCGCCGCCCTCTTCGTAGGCAAAAATGAAATCCAGAGACCCCCTACGTTTCTTTATTTGTGCCATGGCAGCCACCATTTTGTTTTGCGCTATCAGCTCAGCCGCCTTTGCTTCCAGCATGGTCGTTTTTGAATGGATCGAAACGATACCGTTCCACAGATTCTGGTTCTGGGTTTACATGATAGCCAGTGTCCTGTTTGCCAGCGCCGTTTCCATTTTGTTCGGCTTATGGAGTTATCGAAGACTCAAACACCTCGGGAACCGGCAGAGCCATCCTACGCCCCTCCCAAATAAGCACTCCTGACCTGCGGATTCTGGCGGAGCGCGGCGGATTGGTCCTGGAGGATTATTTTCCCCGTTTCGAGCACGTAGCCGTATTGGGACACCTCCAGCGCCAGATTCGCGTTCTGCTCGACGAGCAAGATTGTGATGCCATGCGCGCGGTTGATCTCGACAATCTTCTCAAAGATGGTCTTCACCAGCAACGGGGCGATGCCGAGCGACGGTTCGTCCAGCATGAGGAATTTCGGCCGGCTCATCAGGGCGCGGCCGATAGCCAGCATCTGCTGTTCGCCGCCGGAGAGCGTTCCGGCCACCTGCTGCTCCCGTTCCTTCAGCCGCGGAAACGTCTGGAAGACCAGTTCCAGCTCGCGCCGGACCGCGGCTTTGTCGTGCTGGAGATACGCGCCCATCATCAGGTTTTCGTGCACCGTGAGATTGGCAAAAATCATCCGGCCCTCCGGCACCTGGGACAGACCGAGCCGCACAATCTGATGCGCGGGCAGGCCGGCGATGTTCCGGCCGGCGTAAAGAATCTCCCCGGCCTGCGGTTTCACCAGGCCGGAAATCGCCCGCAGCGTCGTGCTCTTGCCGGCGCCGTTGCTGCCGATGAGGGTGACGATGTCGCCCTGGCGCACGCGAAGCGAAACGTCGTGGAGCGCGCCGATGACTCCATATTTGACCGTCAAATTCTTGATTTCGAGCACGGGCGAATTAAAAAGTTAAAATGCAAAATTAAAAAACCGTCAAGCAACCCTCCCGCGCTTGGTGGAAACAATGATGGCCCCGATGACACGTTTGATTTCGTCGGCTTCCTGGATGAGCGGCTTCACGTCACTCGGTGCGATTACTTTCGCCGGCACGAGCAACCGCAGCCGTAGATGAGATTCGCGGGCTTCCTTGAGCGCGATGCTCAGCTTGCTGACAAAATCGGCTTTGCTCTGCGCTGCCTGAGCCTCCTCCACATTCGCTGCCACACTGGTCCCGGCCCGAAGAATCTGGCTCATCAGAACCCGCCCCACTCCGGGGCGCTCGTCCAACTTCACGCAGAGTTGAATCACAGAGACCGCAAAATCAAACGTGCGCACGACAATATCCTTTGGCGGCTTCGCCCCAGGACCGGGTGGACTGGTGTCGGCATTTTTCATTTCGAATTGTGAATTTCTAAATCCCCGCCCAGATACGCTTCGATCACTTTCGGGTTTGCCCGCACTTGAGCCGGTGTTCCTTCCGCGATCTTGACACCGTAATCGAGCACGGCAACGCGCTCGCAGATACCCATCACGACTTGCATGTCGTGTTCCACCAAGAGCACGGCGATTTGAAACTTGTCTTTGATGAAACGAATCAGGCGCGTGAGCTCGACCTTTTCAGTCGGGTTCATGCCGGCGGCCGGTTCATCGAGGAGCAGGAGCTTTGGCTGCGTGGCGAGTGCACGGACAATCTCCAACCGCCTTTGTTCGCCATACGGCAGACTCCGGGCATTGGCCTCGCGGAAGCGGCCCAGCTTGAAAATTTCCAACAGCTCCATGACCTGCGTTGCGACGGCTTTTTCGCCCTCGCGAAAGTCCTGCCCCCGCCAGAGGGCATCCCGTATGCCGTGCGGGCGGTGGAGTTGCACGGCGGCGCGGACGTTGTCGAATACGCTCATCGATGCGAACAGCCGGATGTTCTGGAAAGTGCGGGCGATGCCGCGGCGGGTAATTTGATGCGGCTTCAAATTGGCGATGGGCTGGCCCTGGAAGGAAACCGTGCCGCCGGTGGGTTGGTACACGCCGGTGATGAGATTGAAGGCGGTGGTTTTGCCCGCGCCATTCGGGCCGATGAGACCGACAAGTTCCTGGCCACCAATTTGCAGATCCAACTCGGATACCGCCGTCAGGCCGCCGAAGCGGATGGTGACTTGGTCGAGTTGCAACAGGGGTCCGCTCATACTTTGCCGGCGGTCTTTTGACCGAAGGTGAACAATCCTTGGGGACGCGCGAGCATGAGGACGATGATGAGCAGCGAGTAAATGATCATCCGGTAGTCGGCGAAGCCCCGCAGCACTTCGGGCAACAGCGTCAACAGCACGGCGGCCACGATCACCCCGGCCGTCCGGCCCATGCCGCCGAGAATCACCATGACAACGATGTCGATGCTTTTCATGAAGTCGAATCCGCCCGGCGACAGGAATTGTTTGTGGTGCGCGTAGAGGCCGCCCGCGATGCCGGCAAAAAAGGCGCCGATGACGAATGCGGTGACTTTGTACCGCACGGGATTGATGCCCATCGCGCCCGCCGCCACTTCATCGTCATGCACCGCGAGGAAGCCGCGCCCATAGGTGGAACTCACCAGACAACCGACGACGAAAACGGTCAAGGCGGCAAAACTCCAGGCCCAGGCGAAGGTGGTCCAGTTCGGGATCCCGGTTAATCCCGTCGCCGCGCCGAACCGTTCGGTGGTTTGAAAGAACACCCGGATGATCTCGCCGAAGCCCAGCGTGACGATGGCAAGATAATCACCCCGGAGCCGCAAGGTCGGCACCCCAACCGCCAGCCCTGCAATCGCAGCCAGCAAACCGCCGAGCAACAACGCGATCAGAAACAGCGGCGGCTGCGCCCACGGCGGCAACAGGGTTTGCAGCACCAGCGTGAACTTGGCGGCCGTGTAGCCGCCCACCGCCATGAACCCCGCATGGCCGAGACTGAACTGGCCGGTGTGACCGTTGATGAGATTGAGGCTGACGGCGAGAATGATGTTGATGCCGATATCGAGGGCAATGCCCAGATAGTAGCGGTTGAACTGGGCGGAGAAACAGGACACGCCGACGGCCAGAAGCAAGGCGGCCAGCAGGAATCTTTTGGCACCGGAGTTCATACCTTCTCGACCGGAGGTTTACCGAGCAATCCGGAGGGCCGGAATAGCAGGATTAAGATCAAGATCCCAAACGCAATGCCGTCGCGGTAATTCGACAGCCCGGGGATGCCGCCCGCGAAAGTTTCCACGATGCCGAGGATCAATCCCCCCAGGGCCGCGCCCGGCAGATTTCCGATGCCGCCCACCACCGCGGCCACAAACGCCTTCAGGCCGGTTTGCACGCCCATGAGCGGCTCGATGCTGGCGTAATTCACCGCGTAGAGGATGCCGCCGGCGGCGGCCAGGGCGGAGCCGAGCCCGAACGTGAAGGAAATGATGCGGTTGATGTTCACCCCCATGAGCACAGCGGCTTGCTCATTGAACGACACGGCCCGCATGGCGGTGCCGACCTTCGTCTTTTGCACGATGAACCGCAACGCGATCAGGAGGATCAAGGTGGTCACCAGGACGATCACCTGGCTGGAGGCGATGACGAGTCCGCCAAGATGCCACGTGGTCGCGGGAATCAAGTCGGGAAATTTTCGCGGCGCGGCGCCGAAGACGGCGTTGTGCTGGCAGCTGTATTCGATGAACAAGGACACCCCGATGGCCGTGATGAGCACCGTCAGCTTGGGACGCTGGCGCAGCGGACGGTAGGCAAGAAACTCGATCAACATGCCGATCAGCGCGCACACCGCCATGGCCAGCACCAACACCAGTGCGCCGCCGAGATACGATTGTGCGGGCAGGAAACGATTGAAGACCGGTGAAAAAAAGTAACCGGTGAACGCGCCGAGCATGAAAACATCCCCGTGCGCGAAATTGATGAACCGCAACACCCCATAAACCATGGTGTAACCCAGCGCGATGAGACCGTAGATCGCGCCCAAGGCAAGCCCGTTGATAAGTTGCTGGAAAATTTCGGTCACTGCTGCGCCAGTCTGCAATGGCGCGGGGCCGAAATCAATTGGCGAAGGCGACCGCTAGACCGGTCCGCCGCTACGGGGCCACCGTTTCAAGGTATTGGTATTTGCCGTCCTTCACCTGAAGAATGACGGCGGCCTTGGTGGCGTCCCGGCGTTCGTTGATGGTGATCCTGCCCGTTACGGCGGCGAAGTCCTTGGTGGCCGCAAGGGCATCCCGCAATTTTTGGCCATCCGTCCCGCCGGCACGCCGGATGGCATCGGCCAGCACCAGCGCCGAGTCATAGGCACACGCCGCCAGGGCATCCGGCGTCTTGCCCTTCCAGCGCTTCCGGTAATTCTCAACAAATTTCCGGCTCTGATCACTCCCCACATCGGGATGGTAGTGAGTGGACAGGCAAGTTCCTTCCACCGCGGCACCACCAATTTCGACCAGCTTTTCGGACTCCCAGCCATCGCCGCCGAACAGCGGAACCGTCAAGCCGAGTTGCTTCGCTTGTACACAAATCAACGCGGCGTCCGTGTAGTAGCCGGGCACAAAAATCCCGTCCGGGTTGGCCGCCTTGATCGCGGTGAGCTGGGCCTTGAAATCCTTGTCGCCGCCGTTGTAGTCCAATTCGACGGCAATCGTGCCGCTATTGGCAACAAACTTCTCCTTGAAAAACTTCGCCAACCCCTTGCTGTAATCGCTCTTGGCATCCGTGAAAACGGCCACCTTCTTTGCGTTGAGCGTTTTGCTGGCGAAATTGGCCATTACGGTTCCCTGAAATGGATCAATGAAACACACGCGGAAAATGTAGTCGCCCACTTCCGTGACCTTCGGGTTCGTGGACGATGGCGAAATCATCGGGATTTTGCTTTGCTGGCAGATCGGCGCAGCTTCGAGCGAACGGCTGGAGGCGACTTCGCCCAGAATGGCCACCACGCGATCGCGGGCAATGAGCTTGTTGACGACCGTGGCGGGCTCGCCAGGTTTGGACTGCGTGTCCTCGGTCAGCAGTTGCAACTTCCGCCCCAACACGCCACCGGCGGCATTGATCTCCTCGATTGCGAGGGTGGTACCCTCGTCGGACGACGTGCCGAACGTGGCCTCCTTGCCGGTCAACGAGGCAAACTGGCCGACCTTGATGGGGGCGGGGTTGCCAGCTTTTTCGCCCGCCGGCTGGTCACACCCGGAGGTGGCAAAGAGAAGCAGCGAAAGCGCCAGGGCTGACGATATGAAATTATTCAACAACTTGATCATGATATTTTGGGTGCCGCTAATGCCCAGACCCGATGGACAAGGCCGGGTTTCGCGTCCGGGCATGGCGCAACGTTAGAAAGAACCCGGGCGGGGTTCAATCACCAAAGGAAAGGTCACGCCCCCTCCCGGGTCGAATCCTACGGCACCACGGCTGGGCCGAAAGTTCCATGGCTTAAGCCGCGAAACCATTTGACGCCGCCGCCCAAGTTACCTACCGTTCGGTAAGTTCGATGACTAAAGTTACTCCCGACAGCGAAACCCGCCAGCACCTCTTGCGCGCCGCCCTCAAGCGGTTTGCCCACGGAGGCTATGCCGCCACGTCCGTGCAGCAGATCGTGGACGATGCCCGCGTCTCCAAGCCGGCGCTTTATTATCATTTCAAGGACAAGGCCGGGCTGTTCCAGGCGTTGGTGCATGAAGCGCATGACGAGCGGTATCGCCTGCTGCGCGAAGCGGCGGCCCGTACCCAGGATATTCGCGGGCAACTGGCCGGCATCCTGACCGCGCTCGTCGAGTACTTTCAAAGGAATCGCGAGTTGATGCGGATTTCCTTCGCCACGATGTTCGCGGCGCCCGGCGAGGTGCCAACGGAACTGTGTCAGGGCGAGCGGTGCGAACGCAATTTTGAATTCGTGCATGCCCTGATCCAACGCGCGCAAACCGCCGGCGAACTGGACCCGGGGTTTGCCGCCCGGGAAATGGCCTTCGGCTTCTATGGGTTGTGCAATTTCTTCCTGATGGCCCATCTCGTCATGCCCGGCGCCAAGCCGGACAAAGAGACCGCTGAACGCGTCGTGGATTTGTTCCTCCGCGGCGCCGCGGCAAAGACCAGGCGCCGGCTGCGCCGGGCGAAACCGCGTTCATCTCCGTAGCAATATGAAACGAAAAATCATTCTTGCCGTTATTATCGTCGTGGCGGTTTTCGCCGGTCTGGCCGGCGTCAAGGCCCTCCAGATCAAAAAGCTGATCGCTTTTGGCGCGGCCTTTGTGCCGCCACCGGAATCCGTTTCCTCCGCCGTTGCCCGTGAAGAACAATGGCAGGGTTTCATCAGTTCCATCGGGACGATTGCCGCCGTGCAGGGGGTGTCGGTCACCCCGGACCTCCCGGGCATGGTGCGGGAGATTGCGTTTGAATCCGGAGCCGTCGTCGCCAAAGGCGACCTGCTGGTACGGTTGGATACGGCCACCGAAGAGGCGCAACTGGCGGCGATGGCAGCCCAGGTCGAACTGGCCCGTTCCAACCTGAACCGCGTGCGCAGTCTGCGCACCGATGGCAATGTCGCGCCCGCCGATCTGGACACGGCCGAGGCGGCGGTGAAGCAATACGAAGCGAACGCGGATGCGATTCGCGCCGCGATTGCCAAGAAAACCATCCGCGCGCCGTTTGCGGGGCGCCTGGGCATCCGGCAGATCAACCTGGGCCAGTACCTGGACGCCGGCAAACCCATCGTCTCGCTGCAAGCCCTGTCGCCGGTCTATGCCGATTTCTCCCTGCCGCAACAGGAGCTGGCTCGGCTCAAGACCGGCATGCGCGCGCGGCTCAGGTCCGACACCTATCCCGATCGCCAGTTTGACGGCGTATTGACCGCGATTAATCCGGAGCTGGACGCGGTGACCCGCAGCATCGGCTTGCAGGCCACCTTTGCCAACGCGGAAGAACTCCTGCGGCCCGGAATGTTCGCCCGCGTGGAGGTGCTGCTGCCGGAAGAACAAAAGGTCCTCGTCATCCCCGCCACCGCCGTTCTCAGCGCGCCGTATGGCGATTCCGTTTATGTCATCGAAACCAAACCCGCGCCAAAGGGAGGGGCGACGGACCTGGTTGTGCGTCAACAATTCATCCGCACCGGCACAGCCCGGGGAGATTTTGTCAGCGTCACCTCGGGCCTCAAACCCGGGGATCGCGTCGTCAGTTCCGCCCAGTTCAAACTGCGCAACGGGCTGACCGTGGTCGAGAATAACGAGTTGACGCCCAAGTCCACGAAGACGCCCAAGCCGGCGGACAGCTAAGTCAATCCCCTCGTTGCGCGCATGAAGTCCTTCACTGATCTTTTTATCCGGCGCCCCGTGCTGGCCCTGGTGGTGAACCTGGTGATCCTGATCGCCGGGTTTCAGGCCATCCGTTCGTTGAACGTCCGGCAATATCCGCGCAGTGACAATTCCGCCATCACGGTCACCACGGCCTACGTGGGGGCCAGCGCCGATCTGGTGCGGGGGTTCATCACCACGCCGCTCGAACGCGCCATCGCCGCCGCCGACGGCATTGAATACATCGAATCCAGCAGCAAGCTCGGCATTTCGACCATCACCATCCGGCTCAAGTTGAATTATGAGGCGACCAAGGCCCTGGCCGAAATCAGCGCCAAGGTGGACCAGGTACGCAACAACCTGCCCCCCGAAGCCGAGGTGCCGATCATCAGCGTCGAGACCGCCGACTCCAAGTTCGCCTCCGCCTATCTGAGTTTCACTTCAGACATTTTGGAGCCGAACCAGGTCACCGATTATCTGGTGCGGGTGGTGCAGCCCCGGCTCTCGGCGCTGGAAGGCGTGCAGCGCGCGGACATCCTGGGCGGCCGCACCTTCGCCATGCGAATCTGGCTGAAGCCGGACCAACTCGCGGCGCTGAACATCAATCCCAATCAGATTCGCGAGGCGCTGGCGGCCAACAATTTTCTTTCGGCCATCGGTCGCACCAAGGGCTCGCTCGTCCAGGTCAACCTCTCCGCCAACACCGACCTGCGCACGGTCGAGGAGTTTCGCAATCTGGTCGTCCGCCAGTCGGGCGACAAACTCATCCGGTTGCGCGACGTGGCCGACGTGGCGCTGGGGGCGGAGGACTACGACACAGAGGTGCGGTTCACCGGCGAGAAAGCGGTGTTCATGGGCGTCTGGGTGCTGCCCAATGCCAACTCGCTGGACGTCATCAAGCGGGTGCGCGCCGAAATGGAGCTGATTCAAAAGGATCTGCCCAGCGGACTCGCGGGCCGGATCGCCTATGACGCCACCAAATACATCGAGGACGCCATTTACGAGGTCATCAAAACCCTGACGGAAACACTGTTGATTGTGGCGATCGTCATTTTCCTGTTCCTCGGTTCGCTGCGTTCGGTGCTGGTTCCGCTGGTGGCGATTCCCATTTCGCTGATTGGGGCCATCTTCCTGATGCAGGTGTTTGGGTTCACGCTCAATCTCCTCACGCTGCTGGCCATCGTCTTGTCCGTCGGCCTGGTGGTCGATGATGCCATCGTCATCGTGGAAAACGTGGAACGCCATATCCGCGAAGGCCAGACCCCGGTGAACGCCGCCCTGCTAGGGGCGCGGGAACTGGTCAGCCCGGTCATTGCGATGACCATCACGCTGGCCGCGGTGTACGCGCCGATCGGCCTGCAGGGTGGGCTCACCGGTTCGTTGTTCCGTGAATTCGCGTTCACGCTGGCCGGCGCGGTGTTCATTTCCGGCATCGTGGCCTTGACGCTGTCGCCGGTGATGTCTTCCCGGTTGCTCAGCGCGGAGCGGGAGGAGCACGGCCTCACCGGCCGGATCAACCACGGCTTCGACCGTCTGCGCCGGGGTTACGCCCGCGTGCTGGATGCGACCCTGTCGGCCCGCCCGGCGGTTTACCTCGTCTGGATCGCGCTGAGCCTGTTGGCGGTGCCGATGTTCATGATGGCGCCAAAAGAACTGGCGCCAGCTGAAGATCAAGGCTTCCTCCTCGGCATTGTCGGGGCCGCCGCCGATGCGACGATTGATCAGACCGCATTTTATACCGACGAGCTCAACCGGGAATTGTTGCGCACCCCCGAGGCAAAGCAAACCTTTCAACTCACCTTTCCCGACAACGGATTCAGCGGTCTTGTGCTCAAGCCGTGGGGCGAGCGCCAGCGGTCGGTGTTCGAAATTCTGCCGGAGGTGCAGGCCCGGGTCAGCCGTATCCCGGGCATCCGCACGCTCTGCGTCACGCCGCCCGCCCTGCCCGGTGGCGGCGAGTTCCCGGTCGAGTTCATCCTCGCCTCCACCGCCGAGCCGGAGGTCATTCTGGAATTCGCGGAGCAGTTGAAGGAAAAATGCGCGACCAACG
Organism: uncultured Bifidobacterium sp.; assembly: GCA_964539515.1. Classification (GTDB taxonomy): domain Bacteria; phylum Verrucomicrobiota; class Verrucomicrobiia; order Limisphaerales; family JADLHS01; genus JADLHS01. The sequence goes on from CAZIJO010000046.1 coordinate 28,129, forward strand.
GCATGTTCGCGTTCCCGCCGATCATTGACACCAAAACCGACCAACCCGAGGTCGAACTCGTGATGGACCGGGACAAGGTGTCCGCGCTTGGCCTCAACCTGGCGACGGTGGGTTCGGATCTGTCCGCGCTCGTCGGCGGCAATTTTGTGAATCGTTTCAACTTTGCCGGGCGCAGTTACAAGGTCATTCCGCAGCTGAAGCGGCTCGAACGTTTGAATCCCGACCAACTGGAAGCCATTTATGTGAAAGGGCCGAACAACCAGTTGGTGCCGCTGAGCACTTTTGCAACGCTGAAGAAAAAGAACGGCCCACGCTCGCTCAACCGCTTCCAGCAATTCAACGCCGTGAAGATCAGCGGCGTGGCCATCCGCCCACTCGACGAGGCGCTGCGCTATCTCGAGACGGAGGCCGCGAAAATCCTGCCCAAGGGTTACAAGCTTGATTACACCGGGGAGTCCCGCCAGTTGCGCACCGAAGGCAACAAATTCCTGCCGGCATTTGTGCTGGCCCTGGTGCTGATCTTTCTCGTGCTGGCCGCACAGTTCAACAGCTTCCGCGATCCGCTCATCATTTTGCTCGGCTCGGTGCCGCTCGCCATTTTTGGCGCCTTGATCTTCAGCTTCCTCAAAATGCCCGGCCAGGGTTTGGCCTTTTTCACCGACGGCTGGACCACCACGCTGAACATCTATTCACAGGTCGGCCTGGTCACGCTGGTCGGCTTGGTTTCGAAGAACGGCATTCTCATCGTCGAGTTTGCCAATGAGGAACAGCGGCGCGGTCGCAGCAAACTCCAGGCGGTGCGGGAGGCGGCGCTGGTGCGTTTGCGGCCGGTGTTGATGACCAGCGCCGCCACCATCTGTGGCCACTTCCCGCTGACGCTGGTTTCCGGCGCCGGGGCCGCGGCGCGCAATTCCATCGGCATCACCATTGTCGCCGGCATGGCGCTGGGCACCATTTTCACCCTGCTCGTGATTCCGGCGCTTTACGTGTTGATTGCCAAACAGCATCGGGGCGAAACCCCGGGCCCCATCGCCGAAGGGTTCGATCTCGACGCGGCTTCCGGGACGCCAATCCCCCATGACGTCGAAATGCTGGCAAAATGAAAACCCGGCTTTAACCTGCCGCGAAGTAAAGCCGCCGCTTGGTCCCTGACCACAGGAAATTGAATGATGAGAAATCTGCCTTTCCGAATCGCTTGGACGCTGACCATCGTACTCGCCACCCTGGCCCTGTTCGGCGGCTGCAAACCGAAGCCGACGGCGGGTGGGCCGCCGGGGGGCATGCCGACCATGCAAGTGGTGACCGTCGAGGCCCGCCGCCAACCGGTGACCGAATCGCTGGCCCTGGTCGGCAGCATCGCGGCCAATGAACTCATCGAAATCAAATCGGAAATTGATGGGACGATCCAGGAAATCCTTTTTCGCGAAGGCCAGCAGGTCGAGCAGGGTCAATTGCTGATCCGGCTGGATGAAACCAAGCTGGCCGCCGACGTGGCAGAGTATGAAAGCAATTTCAAACTGGGTCAGGCCAACTTCGAACGCGCCAAACAGCTGGCCGAGGAGAAACTGATTTCCCTGTCGGAATACGACCAGGCCGCCGCCACGTTTGACGTGCGGCAGGCGACGTTGAACCGCAAGCAGCGTGAATTGAAAGACACCCGCATCACGGCCCCGTTTTCCGGCGTCATCGGGGCGCGCAACGTCAGCCCCGGCCAGGTCATCGCGCGCAGCACCTTGCTGACCTGGCTCGTGGACGTGGACCCGGTCAAAGTGGAGTTGAACGTGCCGGAACGCTTTCTCGGTCAATTGCAACTCGGCCAGACCCTCGCCCTGACCGTCGCGGCGTTTGGCACGAATCAATTTCACGGCAAGGTTTATTTCATTGCCCCGGCGGTGGATCCCACCACGCGCACCACCCTCGTCAAGGCCGAGATTCCCAATCCAAAGCTCGAGCTCAAGCCCGGCATGTTTGCCAACCTCGAACTGAACCTGCAGGTGCGGGAAAATGCGATCGTGATTCCGGAAACCGCGTTGAGCCAGCTAGTGGAAGGCGGGGGGGCCGTGGTGTTCGTCGTGGACGGCGCGAGCAAGGCGCAACTCCGAAAAGTGAAGCTCGGCGTCCGCATGTCCGGCAAAGTCGAGGTCATGGAAGGCCTCGAAGCGGGCGACCAGGTGATTGTGGAAGGCTTGCAAAAGATCGGCCCCGGCATGCCGGTCAAACTTGGCCCCACCGAGGCCCGGCCGGCGGCAACTTCCCGCCCATGATCCTTTCCACAGTCAGCATCAAACGGCCGGTGCTCGCCACGATGATGAGCCTGGCGATTGTGTTCTTCGGACTGATCGCCCTGCTGAAGCTGCCGGTGCGGGAGTTGCCGGACATCGATCCGCCGATTGTCAGCGTGACCACGATTTATCCCGGGGCCAACGCGGCCGTGGTGGAGACGGAAGTCAGTGAACGGCTGGAAGAAGCCATCAACAACATCGAAGGCATCAAGACGCTTTCGAGCACGAGCCGGGAGGAAGTCAGCAACATCACGGTGGAATTTGAACTGTCCCGCGCGATCGACGTGGCGGCGCAGGATGTCCGCGACCGGGTCTCCCGTGTCCGTGGGTTGCTGCCTGACTCCATTGAAGAGCCCATTGTGGCCAAACAGGACGCGGATGCGCAGGCGGTGTTGTGGATCGGCATCAACAGCGACCGCTTCTCGACGCTCGAACTCAGCACGATTGCGGAGAAGCAGATCAAGAACCGGCTGCAAACCATCAAGGGCGTTTCCTCGATCATCATTGGCGGCGAACAGCGGTTTGCCATGCGCCTCTGGCTTGATTCCTCGAAAATGGCCGCGCATCGCCTGACGGTGCTGGATGTGGAGCGGGCATTACGGGAGCAGAATGTGGAACTGCCCAGCGGACGCGTGGAAAATCTCGAACGCGAGATGATCATCCAGACGCGGGGGGAACTCAAAACCGCGGAGGAGTTTAACCGGCTGGTCCTGTTTAACGACGGCACCAAGATTGTCCGCCTGCGGGACGTCGGCGTGGCGCGCAGCGGCGTCGAAAACGAGCGCACCATCGCCCGCAACAACGGCCGGCCGTGCGTCTTTCTGGGCATCGTCAAGCAATCCAAGGCCAACACCATTGAGGTCGCCCACGGCATCAAGGCGGAAGTCGAGAAGATCCGGCCGACCCTGCCCACCGGGATCGAAATGGTTTTCAACTATGATGAGTCCATATACGTGGAGCACTCGGTGCACGAAGTCTGGGTGACGCTGGGCATTGCCTTCCTGCTCGTGGTGATCGTCATCTATCTCTTTCTGCGCGATTTTCGCTCCACCATCGTTCCGGCCATTGCCATCCCGGTTTCCATCGTGGGGACGTTCGCCATCCTGGGCCTCTTCGGCTATTCGATCAACATCCTCACCATGCTGGCGCTCGTATTGTCGATCGGGGTGGTGGTGGATGACGCCATCGTCGTCCTTGAGAATAATTTCCGGCATATCGAGGAAGGGATGCCGCCCATGAAAGCGGCGTA